>NZ_QOWC01000024.1 GCF_003574465.1 Methylobacterium crusticola | reverse complement strand
GAGGCCGGGCGCGCCGGCCGGCCGTTCGCGCCCGGCGGCCTGCTCTGGCGCCGGGACGCGCCCGAGGAGGCTCCCGGCTGGCCCGCGCCCGCGGCGGTGGCGCCCCTCGACCGCCGCAAGTTCCGCGACCCGGCCGCGACCGCGTCCGGCGAGCGGCGGGCCCGCGTGGCCCTCGGGGCCTTGCGCACGCTCTGGATCAATACCGGCACGCTGTGCAACCTCGCCTGCGCGACCTGCTACATCGAGTCGACGCCGCGCAACGACCGCCTCGCCTTCATCTCCGCCGCCGAGGTCCGGGCCTACCTCGACGAGATCGCGGCCGACCGCCTGCCCGTGCGCCAGATCGGCTTCACCGGCGGGGAGCCGTTCCTGAACCGCGAGGTCCCGGCGATGCTGGAGGACGTCCTCGCCCGCGGGCTGCCCGCCCTCGTCCTGACGAACGCCATGCGGCCGATGCAGCGCCGCCTGCCGGCGCTGGCCCGCCTCCACGACCGCTTCCCGGGGCGCCTCTCCGTCCGCGTCTCCCTCGACCACTACGCGCCGGACCTGCACGAGCTCGAGCGCGGCCCGCGCAGCTGGCAGCCGGCCCTCGACGGGCTGGTCGCGCTCGCCCGGGCCGGCATCCCGGTCTCGGTCGCCGGCCGCCTGTTCTCGGGCGAGCCCGAGGGCGTCGTCCGGGCCGGCTTCGCCGGGCTCTTCGCCGCCCACGGCCTGCCCGTCGCGGCCGACGACCCCGACGCGCTGGTGCTCTTCCCCGAGATGGAGGCGGGGCGCGACGTGCCGGAGATCACCGAGGCCTGCTGGGGCCTCCTCGGCCGCTCGCCCGACGCGATGATGTGCGCCTCGTCCCGGATGGTGGTGAAGCGGCGCGGCGCGGCGCGCCCGGCGGTGCTCGCCTGCACGCTCCTCGCCTACGACCCGCAATTCGAGCTCGGGGCGACCCTGGCCGAGGCGGCCGGCCCGGTCGCCCTCAACCACCCGCACTGCGCGCAGTTCTGCGTGCTCGGCGGGGCGGCCTGCAGCCGGGCGTGAGCCTGCGGCGGCGCGAGGGCCCCGGGCCGAGGGACGTGGTGCTGGTCGGCGCCGGCCACGCCCACGTCGAGGTGCTGCGGCGCTTCGGCCTGCGGCCGGTCCCGGGGGTGCGGCTGACCCTCGTCACCCGCGCGCGCCACACCCCGTATTCCGGCATGCTGCCCGGCCTCGTCGAGGGCCGCTACGGCTTCGCGCAGGCGCACATCGCGACCGTCCCGCTCGCCCGCTTCGCCGGCGCGCGCCTGATCGAGGACATCGCCACGGGCCTCGATCCGGCGGGCCGCATGCTCCTGCGCGCCGGCGGTCCCCCGGTGCCCTACGACCTCGTCTCCCTCGACGTGGGCTCGGCGCCGAACGCCGTCCCGGGCGCCGCCGCGCACGCGCTCGCGGTCAAGCCCGTCGACGGGTTCCTGTCGGGCCTCGACGCCCTGCTGGCGCGCGTCCGCGCCCGGGGCGGCGGCGCCCTCGCGGTGGTGGGGGCGGGCGCCGGCGGGGTCGAGCTGTTGCTCGCCCTCGAGCGGCGCCTGCGCGGGGAGATGCCGGCGGCGGACCTCGCCTTCACGCTGGTCTCCGGCGCGTCCGAGGTCCTGCCGGGCGGCCCGGACGGCCTGCGCCGCCGCCTCCTCGCCATCCTGGAGGCCCGCGGCATCGCGGTCGCGACCGGCGCGCCGGTGGCGGCCGTGGAGTCCGGACGCCTGATCCTGGCGCAGGGCGGCGTCCTGCCGGCCGACGAGGTCGTGTGGGCCACGCGGGCCGCCGCCCCGTCCTGGCTCGCGCGGACGGGGCTCCTCCTCGATCCGGAGGGTTTCGTCGGGGTCGACGCGCACCTGCGGGCGTGGGGCCGCGACGACGTCTTCGCGGCGGGCGACTGCGCCGCCTTCGCGGGCCGGCCGGTGCCGAAGGCGGGCGTCCACGCCGTCCGCCAGGGCCCGGTCCTCGCCGACAACATCGCCCGCCGCCTCGCCGGCCGGCCGCTCCGGCGCTACCGGCCGCAGCGCGGGGCGCTCGTCCTGATCGGCACCGGCGACGGCCGCGCGCTCGGCGCCCGCAGCGGGCTCGTGGTCGAGGGCGCCTGGGTCTGGCGCTGGAAGCAGCACGTCGACGCCCGCTTCATGGCCCGCTACAGCACCCTGCCGCCGCGCCGCCGCTCCGCCCCCGAGGCCTGATCCCCCGCCCGCCGCCCTGCCGCCGCCCGGTCCGCGTTTGGCGACGCGAACCCGCAGGAGGTGGCTGGACAGCCGGCCCCACCCTGACTATACCCCCGCCCAACGCCGCTGCCCCGCAGCCCGGCGCGCCCAGGTAGCTCAGTTGGTAGAGCATGCGACTGAAAATCGCAGTGTCGGCGGTTCGATTCCGTCCCTGGGCACCATCAACCCTCTAAGTGGTTGAGCCGCAAAGCGCATCAGCGAAATCAGTGACTTAGACTGCCCGAGTGGTACAAACGGGTGGTACAATGGCGCTGATGACGACGCGGCCCTTCAAGCATCCCAAGACCGGCGTTTATCACCTCCGACGGGGGGTGCCGCTCGATTTGCGCCTCCTTGTCGGCAAGCGCGAGGAGAAGCGTAGCCTCGGGACTAAGGATCCGATTGAAGCCAAGCGGCTGCACGCTGTTGCGCTGGCCGAGCTGGAGCGGCGGTGGGCGCACCTACGCGCGGGGCTTGGCCGCAACCAAGACGTACCCTTAGAACCGGAAGCGCCGCCAGCGCCGCGTAGCTTGAGCGAGCGTGAGGCGCATGAGCGCGCTGCTTGGATCTATGCCAACTGGCTCAATCGGCACCGCGAGAATCCGAGCCAGCAACGCTTTTGGCCAACCGACCTGTATGAGCATCTCTGGGCGGTTCACACGCCGCGACTCGAGATTCGAGAGGATGGCAAAACCACCGTCCGGAGCGTTCTCAATCTCGTACAATGGGAAAGGGTGAGCGAGCTGGAGGCTTGGTGTGTAGACCAAGCCGAGACTCTCCTGTTTGTACATGACATCGAGACCGATGAAGCCAGTAAGCTCAAGCTTGCTAAAGCCATCGCGGCTCAGGTGCAGCGAGCCAGCCTCACGCTTGCGGCTCTCGTGCGTGGTGAGCCTGAGCCGGATGCCGCGCCTTCAGCTGCATCCGCGCCTGCCCGTCGGCCAACCTCGAGCAGGATCACACTCACGGGCCTCGTCGAGGCGTGGTGGCAGGAGGCGCAGAAGGCCGGCCGAGCACGCTCCACCTATGAGTCGTACTCGGGCACGGTGCGAGCCCTGAGCGAATTCCTGAAACACGACGATGCGACGAAGGTGACGGCTGAGGACGTGATTGCCTTCAAGGATCACCGGCTCGCCAGCGTGAAGCGGAACGGGAAGCCGATTTCCCCAACCACAGTGAAGAACAGCGACTTGGCAGGCCTGAAGGCGGTGTTTGGCTGGGCGGTGGCGAACCGACGCCTGCCGGAGAACCCCGCTTCGGAAGTGACAGTGCAGAAGGTTGCCCGTGTCCGAACCCGAAGTCCCGATTTTACGCACGAGGAGGCGGCTAAGCTTTTGCGAGCAGCTTTGAACCACAAACGCGGAGGCGAGCGACCACAGACCTACGCGGCCAAGCGGTGGATTCCCTGGCTCATGGCCTTCACGGGTGCGAGGGTCGGTGAACTCGTGCAACTCCGGAAGCATGATGTTCGCAAGGCCAAGGTGGAAGGCCATCCCGACGGCGTGTGGGTGCTACGGATCACACCGGAGGCTGGAACGGTGAAGACGAAGCAGGCCCGTGAGGTGCCTCTACATCCGCAACTCGTCGAACTCGGCTTTCCCCAATTCGTGGAGGGTGTCCGTGAGGAGCGCCTGTTCCTGGTGCCTGATGATGATGGAAATGTATCTGGACGGCTTCAGGCTGTGAAGAACCGGCTGGCCGAATTTGCGCGCGAGCAAGTGGATGATCCAAACGTTAGCCCCAACCATGCTTGGCGTCATCGCTTTCGCTCTGTAGCAACCGACGCTGGGATATCGGGAAACGTTATAGATGCCATTTGCGGATGGTCGCCGCGCAGCGTTGGAGAGCGTTATGGCACCGTGCCGTTGAAGGCTCGGGCGGATGCGATTATTCAATTGCCGAGAATTGTAGTCTGATGTCAAATTTTAACGAGTCTCATTCCGAGTATAACCCGAAATTGCGGCTCAATTACTAGAGGGGATTTTTTTCGATTGCTATCGTGAGTGGGTCCGCATAGGTTTTAGCGCGTACGGCAAAAGTCGAGCCAAGCAGCATCACGGCCGAGCTCGCGACAAGGTGGAGGTGTGCTGGGCGGCGCTGCGAGTTGGAGAAGATTCCTATTCAGGGAGCGTAGATGTGTCGAAACTGGCCTGACAGGGGCATGTCTAAGGAGCCCTCGAGGGTTCGAAGCCCTCCGTCTCCGCCAGCGATTTTCCTAAACCCATGTGAGATATGAGAAAATCGGCTGGTGCGGGCCTTCACCCAACAACACGCCCAACATTCCTGATCGGTATAGGCTGGAACGCCAAGGAATGCTCTGACCAGTTGGCCAAGCGCCGCGCGGCGCGCCGACGCGCGAGGGGGCGAGCAGATCATGGTCGCGCATCAGGCGCAGCACGCGGTGCTTGGAGGTGCGCACGCCCTTGTGACGCAGGCGCGCCCAGACCTTGCGGTGACCCTCGCCGTGGAAGGGGCTGCCGGTGAGGGTGGCGCGGATCGCCTCCAGCAGTGCCGCATCCGGCATCGGCCCGGCTGGGCCGGGACGCCGCGACGGTTCGGACCGGGCGGGTGAGAGATGCCGGTGGACGGTGGCGCGCGACACGCGCCAGATCCGGCACACCCGGGCCAGCCGGTAAGCTGTGCCGCTGGACGGCGAGGCGGCCTGGCTCATGGCCGCGACCTCCTGCGGGCCAAAGGGCCGGGGCCGCGCGCCTCTAGAGCCGCGATCTTGGCCGCCAGCAACTCGCGCTCGCGCAGCATCTCACCGAGCTTGGCCTTCAACCGCCCGCTCTCCAGCGCCTCGCCATCGGTGGGCCGGGTCGCCAAGCTCGCCCCACCTGCCGCCAGGAAGGCGTCGTGCCAGCCCAACAGGGTCGCGGCGGTCACGCCCAGGCTGCGCGAGACAGTCTCCAATTCCTCACCGCGCAGTAGCCGCAGCACCGCATCGCGCTTGCGTTGCCGGGACATCCGTCCGCCGCGGCCCAGACCGGCCACGTCTGCACCAGCCCTCGTGTTAGTCGTCATCTTCCTCACCCCTGTCGCGGAGACCGTCCGCTACGGGGTGTCTCAAGCAATCGTGGGACGGAGGAGAATGGAGGTGACGTGACAACGAAGATCGACCCCACACGGGCCCAGGTGGATTGCCGCCCCGAGCCTTCGTCAACCAAGCTGTCACCGCCCGAGAACTTGCGTAGATCATGAACCACAAGCCTGGTCAACTCCAACCGACCCTACACAAATTTTTCAACCCGACATCGACGCGAGGGCAGATCCTCTCCACCCCAGACCTTGCCTACATCGATTGCGAAAACGCTCGGCAGCCGTATATTCGCTGCGTTTGTTAAGTTTCTCTCATCCGTTTGTTGTTTTGATAGATCGAACATTGATTCGCGGCGGGCAGGATAAAAAAAGGTGAAGCTGTGACACTGGAACGTGGGATATCGATGGGAGTGCCAGGGCTTCGTGAAACCGCCTTCAGCCGACGGAGATTCCTGCTCGCTGGACTGTCGATGCTCAGTGGCTGCGCAACGTTGCTGCCGCCGAAGGAGACTAAGCTTATCGTGCGGATCGGCACTGCGGCCAACGTCAATCCGTCGCTCACGGGCGTGCCATCGCCGCTGTTGCTGCGAGTCTACACCCTAAGAGCCGACACCAAGTTTCTTCAGAGTGATGCTCAGTCCCTTTATGACAACGATGCTGCTGTCCTCGGGACTGACTTGCTGAGCAAGCACGAGTTTCTATTGCCACCTTCTGCCAAAGACGGGTTCACCGCCACGGTACCCGCCGAGGCCTCGGTCGTAGCAGTGGTGGCCGGCTTCCGTCAGCTCGACATGGCGCAATGGCGAGGCGTGGCTCCGATTAAGTACGCCGACATTAATACTGCAACTATAGTAGCAACTGATGTCGCAGTAACGTTAACTGTTCAGACGGAGCCCAAAGCTTGGCCGCTCTGATGGGTAGTCGTCCTGATTCTCCTCGCGAACTGTCATGCTTGGGGAGAGTGGTCTCATGCGCTCGCTTGTCGATCACATAATCGACCACTTCGGCTCCGGCCGTCTCTCCTTCGCTGACGCCGTGATTGCCTTGCGACAGGGCGAGGGAGCACAGGTCGGGGCTGCAGCAACGATACTAGCCCTGCAACGGGCCATCGATGACCGTCGGCTACCCTATAGGATTGCCTGCCTATTACATGATGCGGTCCAAGCGTCGGTGCCTGCCTCTACATCCAGTGAGCGTTTGCCCGGTAGCCGCGTCGACGCTGCGGAAATTGATTGTCTGGTCGCACGTCTCCGGACCTTGCGACAGTCCCCTGAATTCCGTCCTGCATACGCAGAGGGGCGGATCGGGCAGGTGTTACGTAACCGCTTCGTGCTCGATGCCGAAATTGGGCATGGCGGGATGGGCGTGGTCTACCGCGCCGTAGATCGCCGCCGCCAAGAGCTCGACAGCATCTCGCCCTACGTCGCGATCAAATTGCTTGCCCCGCGCTGGGTAGGCGACAGGACAGCGATGCGGGCTTTAGAGGCGGAAGCGCGCCACACTCAGGCGCTCAGGCATCCCAATATCGTCGGGGTCCACGATTTTGATCGCGAAGGCGCCGACACTTTCATAGTGATGGAGAACCTTGTTGGCTACTCGCTTGATGTCATGTTGCTCCGCCATTTGGACTTCGCCGGTAGTGCATTGGCTCGTACTAATCTCACTCATTTTCTCGCCGGCCTCGCCGCTGCACACCAGCAGGGCGTAATTCACGCAGATCTAAAACCCTCGAACCTGTTCATCTGCACTAATGGTCAGCTTAAGATCCTGGATTTCGGCATCGCTGCAGTCCTTTCGGAGACCAGTGCTGACGACGCTATTGAGCGGGCCGTCACCCCTGCCTATGCAAGCCCTGAGCGGCTGTCCGGTCAATCCCGGTCTCTGCGCGACGATGTTTATGCCCTGGGCTGTCTGATACATTTGTTCTTAGCCGGCCGACATCCTTTCGATCGCGTTGATGCTGTTGAGGCGATGCGGCGGGGACTTGTTCCGTCCAGGATTGACGGATTATCGTCGGACGCGAACACGATCGTAGCCCGTGCTCTGTCATTCGATCCGGCCGTGCGGCCGGTCGATGCGCGCGAGGTTCAAGCCATGATCTGCTTCGCTTGAGCTGTAGGTTTGGCAGCCGTCAAGTCTCCACCCAGCCTTCCTCGAGCAGCCTTTTAATCCGGCTTAGGCCGGCCGTGAACGCGGCCCGGGACAATGGCTCGCCCGATGCTGGGCCTTGGCCTGGCGGCCCTAGTGTCTCGCAGCGGGGCAAGACCGCGGCAACCGACCGGCGGCATGAGACTGCCGCTTCGTCGGCGAGTGCTTCGGCGTCGAGCCAAGGCGCAGCTTGGTTGAGGACGATCAGCATCTGGGCCGGTCCGAGCCTTTCCAGCAGCGTGAGATCGGTACCAGCGCGACGCCGTGGCTCCGCGTGCAGCAGCACGAGTAGGCAGTCGGCGAGGGCCGCTGCCAGCAGCGCTTCCTCGCCGAATCCAGCCGGCGCATCGAGGATGAGCAGGTCGAGAGCCAAAGCCTCGGCTGCGTGGCACAAGCCTCGGGCCAGCCTACTAGCATCCAGCCCCTCGTTCAGGAGGCGGGCGATTTCCGCCGGCGCTGGGCTGGCTGGCAATAGGTACAACCCGCCCTTCTCCGGCAACGGGGCAGCGAAAATTCCACCGAGATCTAGTGTGACTCCGGCGATCCCGGTTCGGTGCCAGAGATAGTCATTCAGGCAGGCTGCTGCGTCGATTCCAAAATGCGCGTGCAAGTCTGGCGCCCGCAGGCAGCAGTCAGCGAGGCCCACCCGCCGACCGCCGAGCGCCAAGTGCG
Organism: Methylobacterium crusticola; assembly: GCF_003574465.1. Lineage (GTDB taxonomy): Bacteria > Pseudomonadota > Alphaproteobacteria > Rhizobiales > Beijerinckiaceae > Methylobacterium > Methylobacterium crusticola. Next base: position 47,332 of record NZ_QOWC01000024.1, on the reverse strand, counting down.
CCGCGAGATGGCTAGCAAGCGTGGTAGTGCCCACTCCGCCGCGATGGCTATGGACGGTGACGATGAGCGGCACAGCGCGAAGGAGGTCAGCGACGAATAGCCCACAACTCCATCCGTGTATCCGGGAAGTCTCCTGATAGGTGGACCGCAACACCGCCTGAGGTTGAAAGGCCCGCCCAGAGCGGGCTATCGGGCTTAAGCTCGAAGTAAACTGCGCCCGCATGGTAGGGAAGTTGGCGCGGCGCCACCGACAGTGGCTGCACCGAGATGCCGGGGAGCTGCACGTTCACCAGCTCGCGGATCTGCTCGACCGGACCGATCTTAATCAGAGCGGGTAGCGATCGCCGGATTGTTTCCTCTGGCATCGCTGCCTTGACCACCAGCACGAAGCCTGAATTTGTCAGTAGGGTCTTGTCAGGGATTACTCCGACGCGGATACCGTACTTGCGATCCTGCAGCGGGATTTGAACCGCAGATTGCTCAATCACGGCGCTCAAGGAGCGCCGCAGAGCCAGCATCACTCCGGCGAAGACGTGCTCCAAGTCGTCGTGCTGGTAGGCGACGAACTCGTCTGGGCGCTTGCGCAGGGCAGTGAAGGTCGCGAGGTCGCCTGCGAGGTCGAGGAATGTGGCGTAGAGCCGCTCCGGGTGCAACGACGGCAGCCGAGCAAGGTGGGCGAGCAGTGGTTCAGCCCGGTTGACGACTTGAAGCAGCAGGAAATCTGCGACCTCAGCAACGCCGTGATTTGCCGCGCCGCTCACTCGAGGGGCCAGTGCCTCGCCGCGGTGGTGTAGCATCGCCAGTACCTCGCCAACGAAGCCGGTCAGCGTGTCAGAGGCGGCCATCGCCATCACCGGCGGGATGTAGGCAGGGTCGAGCCGCGCCCGCTTGTCAGCGCCAACTTCGGCGATGCGGGCGAGACCGAGACTATGAAAGCCGCTGCGGTCGGCGCTCTCCAGCATCAGGCTAAGTCGCAGGCTCGCCGTGCGGATGCGGGCGCTGGCATTCGAGCCGCTGATCGCGTCGACGACCTCGATGTCGCCGCCGGCATAGCGAGCCGAGGACGCGAAGGCGCTGCCGACCTCGATCTCGGCCGCGCCCGGATGCTGCACCGGTAGGCAGAGGTAGACCATGGTGTCAGTTAGGCCAACCGCGAGGTCGAGCGGGGCCGGGTGCGAGAGGTCGAACGGCACGTCGAACGGCGTGCCATCCTCGAACACCCCGCCGCAACGCTCTAGCGAGAACTTGCCGAGGTCGAGCAGCGCCCGGTTGAGGCTCAGGTGCCGCAACCCCCAGGGAAATGGCGTTAGGCCCTCGGCACGCTGGCGCACGAGGCGCTCGGCATAGCGATCCTGCTGCTGGAAGTGCTGGGGCCGGAGAAACATGCCCTCGGACCAGACGACCTTGCCGGTGGTGCTCATTCCTCGTCTCCCGGCAGCGATAGGGCCCTGGCGCCGGCGGCCTGCTGGCCCGACGTCTGGTCGTGGGAAGGGAACGCCGCGGGGGCGGGGCGTTGGGATAGGGCATCGATCCGCTCCGCTGCCCGCTCCGCGATCAGCACGATGGCCCGGTTGGCGAGTCCTAACTCGGTTGCGCGCAGCCGGTGCAACACCGTCTCGGCCGGGCCCTGCATCAGGCCGACGTCGGGTCCGAGCAGTGCACGCTCAATGCGCGCCAAGGCTGTGACCAGGGCGAGCAGAAGGGCTTCGTCTCCATGCACAGGGCCGGGAGGTGCAAGCCGCGCGGTGACGGGCCTCGGCGGCTCCAGCGCCTCGTCCGACCAGTCGGGGGGGATCACCGATGCGGAGTCCGTCTCCGGCTCGGACGCCGCAGCTACAACCGGGCGGGGCTCCGGCGGCGCGTCTAAATCCCAATCCTCCGGGATCACCGTCTGACCCGGCAGTGACGAAGCGAAAGCCTGATGCTCAGGCTCACTCCGGTCGCCGAGGCCGAGCCGCGACCATGCAGTGGAGGCCGGTGCAGGGGCCGCACGGCTTTCCTGTGTCCAGGACATGGCGCGGCCGTCGATGGCGGAGGTTGCGAGCGATAAGGACGAGAATGGACCAGCCCCGAACGGCAGTCCTGCTTCCGGCGCCTCGGGCAAAGCGGTGTCGTCCAGCGGGTCGGCGCCCCAATGCGCCGGCGGCCGGGCGAGGAGGTTATCGAGCGGATCGGGCGACGGACCGCCGGGCAGGAGGGGAGGGTTTTCTCGACGCGGCGGCAGCACCGCGCTGAACGCGTCTCGAGCGTCCCTGTCCTCGATCAGCGTGATCGCGAGCGTCACGCCGGCAAACCGAAGCACGTCGCCGTGGCTGAGGATGCGGCTGTTACCCCGGCCGAGCGGCTGGGATGCGTCGTTGTGAAAGACACCGTTGGCTGAGGTGTCGATGACAACGTAGACGCCACCCTGGAAGTCGATCGTGCAATGGTGGCGCGACATCCGCCGCGCCGGGTCGGCGAGGATCCAATCATTGTCGCCGTCGCGACCAATGCGCAACGGGGTACCGGTAACCGCGCGCACCCGATCATGGGCTGGAATGTCGTCAGGTTCGGTGACGGTCAAGCGCAGCGTCGGGATCACGATGCGGTGCCTGCTAGGCCGCTGCCGCCGCGCGCGATGTCGAAGCCGGCCTCAAGCACCAATCGCTGCCGCTCAGCGGTAGTTCTCGCCTCACCGGGCACGCACCGCAGCATCACCGAGGCGCCAACCGCACTGCCGGTGAGTCCGTCTCCCGGCGGAACGTGCTGGGCGGACTCCGGCGGCGCGAGGCTGCCGCCGGACCAGAACACGCCGAGCGCCGCGTAGGCGCCGGCGGTTTCGAACCGCAGTCTCTCGGCATGGGCGTAGGTCGCTCGGCGGTTCAGCTCGGTGGGCTCGTAGACCCAGGCCTCGGCGGCTTGCCAGGCGGCCTGTTCCGGCTCGGTCTCGACGACTGGCATCCGGCGGCGGGTGGCGCAGGCCCACCACACCGCTTCCCGGCGCGGCAGGGCGACCGCGAGATAACGGATCGCATCGACAACCAGGCCGGCGGCCACCAGAGCGGCGAGGAAGTCGGCAGCGCCAAGGCGCGGCTTGAGCAACGCCTCGGCCTCCTCGCCCGGCACCAGCACGGTGCAGAGCTCTTCGGCCGAAGAGAAGCGCAGCTTTGGGAGGGATCCGGGAGCCATGCGGAACATCAATTGATCGTCACGAGGCCGCCCGTCACCTGCACCATGCCGCTCCCGTCGACGTTCACCATCGCGCCGTTAGCTTGGATCTTTGCATCGGCCTTCAGAGTGATTTGGATCGCCGTGAGGGTGATACCGGTCTGGTTGACCACGATGGTGTTCTCGCCGACCTTGAGGGTTATAGATTGCGCCGCCTCCAGCGTGATGCTGCCGGCTTCGCATTGGTGCAAGGCATTTCCTGACCCGAGCTTAACGGTGTAGTTCCCGCTGGTGACCTCGGTGGTGTCGTTGCCGGCCGAGACTGTAAGGCTGCGGTTGCCCTTTGAGACAGTGACCTTCTCGTTACCCTCCTGCACCGTCTCGGTGCGATCGTTCTTGATCGTCAGCGTCTGATCGTGTTGCACAGTGAGCGTGTCGTCGTTCACCACCTCGCGGGTGAAGTCCTTCTGCGCGTGCATGTACACCAGCTCGCTGCCCTTCTTATCCTCGAAGCGCAATTCGTTGAAAGTGCTGGCGCTGCCTTGGCTGCTGGAACGGGTCTTGATCCCACTCTGGGTCTTGTTGTCGGGCAAGACATAGGGCGGCATGTTCTGGCCGTTGTAGACCGTGCCTACGACGAGCGGACGGTCGGGGTCGCCCTCGAGGAAGACGACGATCACCTCCATGCCGACCCGGGGCACGAACTGACTGCCCCAGGTCGCGCCGGCGATCCACTGGCCAACCCGGATCCAGCACGAGCTGTTCTCATCATTCTTGCCGAGCCGGTCCCACGGGAACTGGACCCGAATGCGGCCGTATTTGTCACAATAGATCTCCTCGCCCGAGGGGCCGACCACGGTCGCGGTCTGCGGCCCCGAGATCAGCGGCCGGCGCGTCACCGGCGGCGGCCGGAACGGCGTGGCGGCGGGCAGTGCCGTGAAGGTGTTGCGGTAGCGCGGCGTCTCCGCCTGCCGGCCAAGATGGGTGCGGTCCTCGGCCTCGTGGTGCACCCAAGCCAGCACGTAGGATTGGCCCTGCTCGACGGCGACCTCGTGCTTGGCCATAGTAATCTTGGCGCCAGGCATGAAGCCGCGATAGGTCGCCTCGCCCTCAGTGATCGCGTAGCGGGCCTCGACCTCCTCCATGCGGGTGCGCGACAGCGTGGTGCCATCGCCCTTCTGAGTGTAGTCGCCCGGATAGTCAAACAGCTCCCACTGCTTGAAGGCGGAGTTGCTCAGCACCGTGGCAGTGGTGGCAGAGAGATCAGTGGTCGGTTGTTCGAAATTATAGTCGCGCAGGGTGACCTTGCCCGAAGAGAAGTGGTCTGCGACGCGCCAAGTCTGTACAGCGATCGTATCGGAGGCGCTCGGCGGCGCGTGCTGCACCGACTTGTCGATACACTCGCAATAGCCCGCAGTGCTGTCGCTTAGCACGAGGGTGTGCTGGCCGTCGCTATGCTGAAAGTAGTAGTAGATGCCCTCCTCGGCCCACAGTCGAACCAGGAAATCGAAATCGGTCTCGCGGTACTGCACGCAATAGTCACGCGAAGGATGCGAACCGTTCAGGCCCTGCTTTTTGGTGTCGGTGACGCCGGCCTCGGAGAGAAGGGTGTCGGCGATCTGCGGCACAGTCTGATTCTGGAAGATCCGGCAGTCTGCGGTACGGGTGAGAAGCCACAGCTTGGGCCGTAGGACCATGTGATAGCGCCGCAGCCCATCCACAGTCTGGTCGGCCGCGGCGAACGAGGCGATAATTCCGTTGATAATCCGTGGATCCGCGTCCGGCCGCCGGATCTTCAGCGTCGCGCTCTTGCCGAGAAGCTGGTCGGCGGTGATGCCGGCATTGGTCGAAGTCATCTCGACCGTGAAAGCGAACAGCTCGGAGAGACCTTCGGAGCCGTTGAGTGCGATGGGAATCAGCACGTCCTGGCCCAGGGGAGTGATGAGTTGGAGCAAGCGGTCGGTCTGGACGGGGGGCGTGGCCAATGAAACTCACCTGCTCTATGCAATCCGGGGACGATTTGATGCGGGAGTTGCTCTTAGTTATTTACTACCCTATCAATATCTCTTGCGCTCACCAATCATATGTATCTCGATTCTGATATTGTAGTACATATATCACCTAATTTGATTTTCGTATCGCTCCACTTATAAAATCCAAGTGTGATACGGCTAATATCAACTGTATAGACAACAAATATGCAGAATACAATTAACATCGCACGTTCCGCATTGCTGGGATTGTTTTCCCAGCGCAGCTTTCTCAGAGCAGCCATCCGTTGCTTCTCAGCCGTGCTGACCCGAAATGCACTGTACCGATGGATGAACCCGGCGGCGACCAAAACTTCGATGTACTTGTCGGGAACGGTGGGAGCGCCTCCAGATTTCGTGGCTCCCCGGAAGAAATCACGAAAGCCGGTTTGCATCTTGAAGCGGTTGTCGCGCACAGCGTCATTGACAATCAGCGACGATACGATGTAAATACTCCACATTTCCTTGTAATCCACATCAGACATCGTCCCTCCTGGATATGTATTGTTAAGTACTGTATCAAAATCAGCGACGAGGGCAGCTTTGAGATTCTTGAAGTACGAAATGGCGTGAACGGAGAAATTTCTGAGAGACTCATAGTCGCGCTTTTGGCCTGGTTTGATATGAAAAGGATCAAATCCAAGTTGTTTAATATCGGTCTTTCCAGTAAAAGTTTTTACCTGATCAAATACGGCTTGTCCAGCTAATCCAATGTTATTGTTCGTCGGAACCATGCTGCCAAACACGCGCGGCCTGTTGCCGCTCTCGTCTCTGTCTGCCATTGCGAAAAGTTTCTTGGCTTGCTCGCTGCTCATCTGACCTGCTTGTAAACGCCCGCGTACATCGTCAGCCATCGCGCGTCGGCCGCCGTCCCAATCCTTAGCAAAGTAGTACCCAATAATGAGAAGTGCTGCTTTAAGGCTATCATTATTTTGATGTTCCGGTAGAAGATCAATCTTAACCGTATCCGATATAAACGATTGCTTTACGCCAGAATTTATCAACTTGTCAAGTAAAGCAGAGGCATCGGCCAATATCGTCTTCGATCTTTTTCTGAACTTATCCAACGTGTCTTGTTTGTTAAGGATATTGTCGGAGCTCGGCATCAGTGACGAGCTTTGGCTTGCAAACAAATCGATTTTGCTTTTATCAGAACTTGCGATGTTCGTCTTAATAACACCAGCCGCGATTTGGTTTTGTGATTGTTCTGTGCCTTGAACGATCTTGGCAAAAGACGGGCCGCTTAAATCGCCTTTTGCGAGAACGTTGTTCATATAGGCATCCTCAAGTGCCGCGATGCCTCTGCAACACAAACTGACTACCCCTGCCGATGAATTTGGTGTGTTGGTAACGGCGGAGCTGACGCCCCCGACCAGAGCGGATGCACCGGCCGCTGCGGCCGATGAAGCGATCTGTGCAACGGTCGCGGACATGGCGACGCTCACGGCGGGCCCAACAACGGGTATCAGGCTCAAAGCCGACATAAACATAATGTCGCCGGCTGCCATAAGGAAATAGGCGATCGGGCTCGTTTGATCAACACTCAATTCCTTGAGCGCGTCTTGCATGTTGTCGAAGCTGCTATCATATTTTCTGATGATCGAGGCCAGTGAGGTAGTGCCACCGTTAGTTGCCTGAATGCTCGTCGCATTGATTTCGGCAACGATAGGGCGTATAAGTGCCCAAAACTCATTGTTAAGATTGCCTGGACCCTTTAGATACAGGTCGTAAATTCTTTGAGCCTCGTTTGCCGACTTGTTTTTCATGACTTTATCGACTAAAGGCCCATAAAGCTGCAGCAGATCGGTCCTCGGTTTGGACATGCGGGCAGACAAGTCTTGCCCTTTGTCGGCCGCTCTGCGTTTGGCTTCAGTCATGACGTGTTGCAGAAGATCATTAAAATCGCTGCCATTCATACCTGCCTCCCTAGTAACTCTCTTGAGTGAGCGCCGTCGCGGGAAATTGTGCGCCGCTGGAGGCGTTTATTGATTTGATTGATGCAGGTTCTGCTGTCGAGGCTACTGCCATCGCAACAGGAGCACGGATGGCGCATATGCCTGCCGCTGTGCGTCGTCGGCGCCGGACTAACAGAACACCCTCCACATCTGAGTGTATCGGACTCCCCCGGCCGGTGCCGGTCACCTGAACGACAGACATTCAGCGTCGATGCCGTCTCCTAGAATGCCGCCCTGTTCAAACGTTCGGTCCTCTCGTTCGAGGCTGTCGGTCTCAGGAGGCAGATCATGCCTAGCGCGGTATAAACCCGGTTATACCGCATAGTCCTTTCTGGGCGTTCGTCGAGGGCGATCACTATCGGTGCTCCAGTCGCTGTGGTGCCTCATGCTGCCATCGCTACTTATTCAACCGCCAACAAATTCGAGCAACTGACCCGTTCCAGAAGGGTAGGATGGTAACAGGATCCTCGCTGTGTTTTGACAAAAAAGTGCTTGTCGCCGACGAGGCTAGGTCATTCGATAGAGCCGGCGGCGATGCTTGATGCGAACCGCCGGCCGAAGGCTAGCGAGCGAAAAGAGCGTCGGCTGACACCTTGCACGCTAAAGCCAGTATTCGCTTTCTGCTAGCGTCAGCCAGATTTGGTGGTCGACATATCGTACGAGACGGTGACCGGAGTTCCAGCCTTGTTTTTATCGTCGTAGGGTGTGAATTTGAACTCAAGTTTGGTGAAGCTAATTGAAATCGACTCGGTTGGGCGGTCACCTCCGGTCGAGACCTGGTAGGAAGAGATCAGCGCATTGGTCAGCGTATAGGTGCAGTAAGTTACGCCCGGGCTGCCGGTGGTGGTCAGGTCGATCTTCACCGTCTTGCCGGCATTGCCGGTGCAGGCCTCGGTAAACAGCTTGGGCGAGGAGCTGTCGAACGCCTTGACAATCGTGACCTCGCTCACCGAAGGCTCTGACGCCTCGCGGTTGTTGGTCGAGCCGGACACGGTCGAGATTCCGCGACCGACGCCCCAGGACAGCGACACTACGTCGATCCACTTGGTGTGGTCCTGCTGCGTCGCCTCGCCTGGGATGCCGTCGTAGTTCACGTAAATCGCCATGGGTCGCCTCCGTTCGCGCGATGTCCCGGCCCTTTGCCGGTGCCAACCTTGACGGCCGCCAGCTTATAGGGGAATCGGCGGTCGAGTGATGTCAGCTTGATGAAATATATTTAATGTTGCCTGAAAGACTCTCCTCGCTGGTCCCGGTCTATGAAGCGTCACGAATCTCCTAGTTGACATGCAACGTCGAACTCCGAAACGGTGCTCGCTTCGACGCCAGAATCATGCTTAGATGAAAACCCGGATTAGATTGTCCTGCGCTGGTCTATGGATTCATTCTCTTCAGTCTCTCGTGAGGTCCGACCCGAGGCCGGATCTGATTCTTGTGAAGTCACGTCGGGTACTGGCCCGGTCAGGGTTCGCATCTGGCTCTCTCATAGGATCGCGAGTCGGCGCCATAGTGGCAGGCGGTGTGCGAGGCACCACGCGACGCCCTCCCTGAAGTGGCGGCGCAGCTCGTCCGGCCCGTCGATTAGCCGGCCGTCTTCGCCCATCAGCGCGCCCGTCGTCAGGCTACCCTCGAGATGCGCAAGCAGGGCGCCACGTTCGGCCGGCACGCCGTCGGCCAGTGCGGCGTATATCAGGGCCTCCAGGGTGGTAAGGGTCACACCGGAACCGGAGCCGGGTGCTGCCAGCGAGGCGGTCGCGGCGTGGCGGTCGACGACCGGCTCCACCGCGGCACGGTTATAGGCCCGTGCCGCCGGTGCGACGGCGACGTCGAGGCCCCAGGGCAAAGGCAGGGCTTGTCCAGTCCCGACCAGAATGCCGGCGATCTCGACCATGGACGGTGCGCCCGCGAGGTCGCGTAAGGCCGGCAGGCCAGCGAGCTCGAGCAGCGTGTGCGGGCGTTCGGCGAGAGCATCAAGGATCGGCCGGTAATGGTGATCCGGCAGCTGCGCCTTGCCGGCTGGAACGTCGAGTTCAAGCCGCACCTCGGGACGCGGCACACTCAGCGCGAGACCGATTCTGGCGAGATGGCCGTCGCGTTCGCTGTCAGGCATCGTTCGCGCGCCGCGCACGAACACGTCGCGGCGGAACGGCCGGGACGACAGGAAGTCCTTCATCGTCTCCCGCTGAGGTCCGGCCGGCACCTCGGCCAGGAGCGCGCGCTGCGCCGGCTTGAGCTGCAGATCGGGAAAATTGTCGGTCAGGGTTGACGAGCCGGCATATGTCAGCTTGGCGTTTGCGAGCAGCCGGGCTGTGTCGGCGTGATAGAGCGGCTGCCAATTCTCATTGAGGTACTCGTGGGCGAGGTAGACCGCCCGGTCGTCGCCTGCGGCCTTGCCGCCCTTGGCGAGTAGCTTGTCGAGCAGCGCTCCATCGCCGAGCACGCCGGAGCCGGCCTCCTGCATCCGCCGGACGAAGGTGAGTCCCTGGAGCACCCGCTGGTCGCTGCGGCCGTGGCCGAGACGGGCCTGCTCCAGCAGCAGCCGCTGCAGAGGGATCATCGCTGTCCAGCCCGGCATCGCGTTATAGCTGATCGCCGCGAGCCCGCCGGGTTTGACCGCCCGACCGAGGAACTTGGCGATGTCGAGCCGGTCCCTATGGGCGATCCACGACCAGACCCCGTGCGCTGACACCATGTCGAAGTCGCGAAGGGCCGGCTCTCCGGCGAGGTCTGCGAAGCTGAGTTCGAGGAACTCTACGTTGGTCAATCCGGCCTCCGTCGCGACACGGCGAGCCCGAGCGACATGAGCCGGATTGAAATCCATCGCCACCACCCGGGCGCGCGGGTTGGCGGCGGCGATCACCGCCGCGGTGACCCCCTGGCCACAGCCGAGCTCACAATAGCGGAAATTGTCGCCGCAGTCCGGCGGCTCGATGCCGTTGACGAGGCAGGCCAGCAGCAAGTGCCCGGGTGTCTGCTCCAGGTAGAGACCTGGGAGATACGCGACGTCGCTGACGTAGCCGTCGGACCAAAGTGACATGCGCAGTTTTCCTAGGTTGCCAGGGCGAAGACCGCGTCATCGCGGTCAATCGGACTTTCCGCGGCTAGGAGCCACGAGGTGTATCCGAGCCGGACATCGCCGTCCTCGTCGCTGGCGGGGGCAAGCCGGGCCCGTGGCACCGCGGCGGCCTCGATCACGAGGTTGAGGTCGACCTCGTATTCGAGGCCGCTGTAGAGGCCGACGAGATCGGCGACCATGCCGGCGTCGCGCCCGCCCGGCAGAAGCAACGCAATCCGCTCGGCGTCAACCGGTCCAACCACGACGCGGAAGTTGCTCTGCACACTCCAGGTGCGACTCCCCACCATGGCGCTCGACCCGAGCACGCCGTGCTGGCCCTGGGCACGCCGGCCCTCGTCCCCGATGCGGGTCTGCTCGCTCTCCGTGACTGCGAGCCAGCGGCCGACCAGCGGAACGACCTGGACCGGCGCCGCGAGGGCGTCGGCAAGGATGGTTTCGAGCCCCGCCACGGTGCGGGCCTTGCTGGCGAACAGCCCGGCGAAGTGCAGGATGGTCTCGTCCGGCACTGCGAGCCGGCCGCGTAGGCATGGAAGGCCGAGACCGATCAGGTGCGCGAGGGCGTCGCCAAAACGGTCCGGTCCGCCACGACGCATGCGGTCGTAGCTTATGACGATGCGGTACTTGCTCGCCGCGCCGTAGAACAGCGTGACCGCCCGGTGCTGGAATAGGTCGACGAACGCCTTCAGCCCCGGATTATTGGCGTGTAGACTGTCGGCGACGATCGATGTGTAGCTGTATGGCAGCACCCCAATTGGGCCGAGCAAACCAAAACCCGACACTGTGACACGCAGCGCCGCGCCTTCGAGGCGCGCCGCCGTCAGGGTCGCGTGCGGGTAGCGCAGGCGCGTCTCGGTCACGAAGCGCGCGGTCGGCCTCGCAGCATCCGCCCGGGCGGCTCCGGATGTACTGTGACGATCGTCGTCGAGGCCGTCTTGGGCCTCGATCAGGCGGAGCGCCTGAACGAAGTCGAAGGCATGCGGCGCGCCGGTTAGGCGCGCAATCAGAGTACCTGTCGGTCGCCGACGCGGGCTGGCCATGCGCGCAAGATCCCCGGTTGCCCCCGCACGGTCGCGGTAAGGCGGGTGAAGGAATTTATGCTCGCGTAGAGCGTCAGGAAGTGGTCGAGCACCATCGCGAACAGGAACAGGCTGCCGCCAACGAAATGCGCCGGATCGAAGGTCAGCCCGACGTCGATGCCGCGGCAGAGAGCGTCTGCCCACGGCGGATCCTCCGGCCGGGTAGGGGCCCGCGCAGTGCCGCGCTGGGCGGTGAGGCCAACTAGGCCATCGATCTGCCGCAAAGTCTCAGCCGAGTTGCGGAAGTCGTAGAGGCGCAGGATGTCCTTCAACGCCTCTAGGCCACGCTCGCCGGTCAGCGACAAGTGATTGAGGCTCAGGTGGCAAAGCAGGCTCCAGCGATGGCTGCCGGACAGCCGGCCGTGCAGCGGCATCGTTGGCGGTACCACGCAGTCGATGCCTGCGACCGCGCTTGATCCGTCGGTCAGGCTCAGCCGTGGATGGCCACCGCCGTAGGGAAGGCGGGTTGGCAGGTCTCGGTTGCAGCAGAGTGTTTCGAGCGTCACCGCCCATTCGGCGTGCTCCGAACTCGCGCCGGCCAGGTCGCCACCAGTGAAGGTGAGGAACAAGTCGGTCCCTCCCCTGCGCCCCGGCGCCGGCCGGCGCGCCCCGTGCCAGAACAGACCGGGTCCGTCCACGCCGCGGCGGTTGGCGTAGAACGGCAACACCTCCCGCTGCTGGCCGGCCGCATCGGTGACGAACATGCCGAGGATGGAATGAACCTCCATCACGTCCTCGCGCCGGCAATCGGGGATCACCTTGTGCTCGAAGCGATTGGCCGCCATCAGGATTGGCTCAGCCCGCTGGGGAAACAAATTGACGACAGGCGTGCAGCCGAGGGCAAACAAGCTCTTCGTCACCGCCCGTTCGAGGCTGGCGTCGCGCTTGCGGAAATATAGGAAGATGCGCAGCTCGCGGCCGGCCGACGCCAGCACCTTCTGTAGGACCTCCACGTCGAAGAACAGGAACTTCTCAGGAAAGACGAAGAATTCGGTGAGTATGCGGTAGGCGTGCTGTGAGCGCGCCGGATAGGGCAGCAGCGCCTCCTCCGGCGCAAAACCCACCGCCGACAAGGCGCTCGGTGGCAGGATCACCGGGCGGGGATCGGTAGCGCTGTCAGCCAGCGCCACCGAGATGGTGTCGTTCAGGATCATCTGCTGCAAGGCGTAGACCTGAGACACCGGACCGCGCAGGTAAAAGCGCAGACGGTCCGGCTGCAGCTCCGAGAAGGTCATGCCGTCCGGCAGGCAGTGCAGCGTCAAGCTGAGCGCGGCGCTCGCCCCCTCAGCGTCCGAATTAGGCGGTGCCGCGAGCGGCTGGCCCAGCATGGTGGCATCGGTCAGCTCGATCGGCCAGAGCGTAACCGGGTAGCAGGTGCGGAAGCGGCAATCCTCGCCGTCGACGGCCTCAGTCTCGAGCATGCTGCCGGCCGGGATTCGGTGCGGCCCAGTCATCTCGGCCGAGGGACTGAACCGCACCACCGACATCGACGGGACTGGGGCAAGGTAGTGCGGGTAGAGCACCTCCAGCAGGGTGTCCACGAGTTCAGGGAACTCGTCGTCGAGCTTGCGCGCGGTGCGGGCATTGAGAAAAGCCACACCCTGCATGAGTCGGGCAACGTGAGGATCGTCCATCGCATCGCCGCTGAGCCGCAGGTGCCCAGCGATACGAGGATGCTCGGTCGCGAAGTCCTGCGCCATCCGGCGCAGAAAGTCGAGCTCGCGATTGTAGTAGTCCAGCAGCTCGTCGCTCATCGCGCGCTCGCCAGGGACACGGTGTTGGTGAGAGGGTCGATCACGGTGTCGAACACCATTGGCTCGGGTGCAGGCTCGATCATGATCTCCGCCTCGATGCGGATGCGCAGCGACCGGTCGGTGGGATCGGCGTTGGGCAGCGCGACCGCCGTGAGGTTGGCGAGCCGCGGCTCCCATTCCCGCACGATCTCGCCGATTACCGCAACCACCGCGGCGCGGCGCTGCTCAGTCGCAAGATTGGCGGTGGCGAGGTCCATGATGCCGTAGGAAAGCAGTGAGTGGTCGAGCTCGCTCAAGTAGGAAGGCCAGCGGCGCACCCGCGGGTTGGTGTTCAGCAGATCCTCGAGGTCGCGACGCAGGCCGTTGCGTAGGGCTGTGAGCGCGCTCTCCTCGGGATCGAGTAGTCGGTCGAGGATCGACAACCGGATGGCCCGGCCCGCAGAGGCCATCATAGTCCCTCGAACGACAGCGTTCCGAGGTCGCGGATCGCGACACTCTCCTCGCCGACGAGGAAGCAGCGCAGGCCGCGACCGCTGACCCAGCCGCCGGGGCGCTCGATCCAATTGGTCTCGCGGCCTAGCCTCGCACCGTCGTCGACCCCCTCGTTGGGATCCACCGGGTAGATCGCCGGCACCACGACCCGTCCGGTCGGACCGTCCTTCACCGACAGCTCCATGGTGCACCAGCCGGCGTCAATGGGACGACGCGGCGGCTCGACCACAGCCTCGTTCACTTGCTCCAACGCTACCCAAAAATACTTGCCGGTCGGGCTCATCACCTCAAGCACGCCGCCAATTAGGTCGTCCATGTCGCGCCAATCGTCGAAGGGCCGGCCGTCCCGGGTGCCGGCCACCGCCGGTCGCGCAGCCTCGGCCTCGCCGACGCGGGCCGCTGCCCGCTCCGCATCACCCTCTCGCAGGTGGATCAAGGCCTCTAGGCGCAGGCGGAGATGGTCGGGCGCTGGACCGAGCAACTCGGGTGCGCGCCCGTCGCGCCAGACTTCGTCGCGGGCGAGGCCGGCGCGCACAAACTGGCGCAACTCGGTTACCCGCGGCGCTGTCATCGGCGCCTGGGCCGCGATGGCGTCGAACTGGCGCTCGGCCCGCTCCAACTCCCCGGAGAGGCACAGGAACTCGGCGAGTTCGCTGCGCAGACCGATATCACCTGGGGCGGCTCTGACCCGATTGGTGGCCGCCGCGAGCGCCTCCCGCAGGCGTCCGGCCTCGAACAAATGGATCGCGGATTCGGTCATAATCGGCTCGCGAAGCTCGGCAGGCCCAATGGAGCACGGCCGGTGAGGGACATGTCGGTGACCAGCTTGAATGTGGTCGAGATCTGGTCGAGCTGGAAATGCGGCCGCAGGTGCATGATGCAGGCATAGGTGCCAGGCCGGCCGGGAATCTCCCGCACCTCGACCCGTGCCTCGCGCAGGGGGTAGCGGGCCTTGACCTCGGGCGCGGCGTCGTCGTTGCCGATGCTATAGGAATGTAGCCATTGCTGGAGGGCACTCTCGCAGGCCTGCGCTGTGGCGTAGCTGCCGACGCGATCGCGCACCTGGACCTTCACGTAATGGGCAAAGCGCGACACGCACAGCATGTAGCGCAGCATCGCCGAGATCCGGGCGTTGACCACGGCTGGGGAAGGGGCGGCCGGCGGCGTCGCCCGGATCGACACACCGGAACGGAAGACGAGGTAGGGCGTGTCCTTGCAGGCATTCAGGTTCATCAACCCGAGCTGCCAAAGGTCGTACTCGACATGAGCCGGGATCACGACCTCGCAGCCTAACCGCTGGACTACCTCGGGCGCGTCAGGTTCGGTCGAGGGCGCCGGCACCCCAGTGACAAGGCCGTGATCGATTTCGTCTTGGCGGGCTCCGCAGATATCGGCGAACCAGCCGTGCCGGTCGAAGGCGCGGACCAGCACCTCGCCAAAGGCGTAGACAGCGCTGCCCCAGCACAGAGCCTCGGGCCCAAGGCCGCAGCGGTCCTCGCGGTAGCGGAACGGCATCGATACGTCATCGTAGGGCGGCCGCATCAGGATGCGTGGCAGGACCAAGGCGAGGAAGCGGGTGTCCTCCTGCTGACGCAGGCGCTCGTAGCGGTGGTATTCGATGCTGCGGAAGAGCTGGGAGAGTCCGTGGAGGCGGTCGAGGTCGGCGAAATCGTCGAGGCCGAGGAGGTGCGGCGAAGCGCTCAGCACCGCTGGAGCGAAGGCCGCCGCTGCGACTCCCGCTAGGCTCGCCAGCGCTGCGACATCGTCGATGGGGTGCGACGGCACTGGGCGGTGGCGCACCTCGTAGTCGCACAACAGCACACCGAAGGGCTGGCCGCCGGGCATCCCAAACTCTTGGTTGTATACCTTGTCGAACAGCGCGCTCTGCTCAACGTCAGCAGCATGCTCGAAATCACGGGCGATCTCGGTCCAACTCGCATTGAGCGCTTTGACCTTAACGGCGGGAGCAGAGCCGACGCAGCGGCACAGGTACGCGAGGCCGCGCCACGATGCCTCCAGCGCGAGGAAGCGGGGATGATGCAGGATCGCGTTGAGCTGATCCGTGAGCATTTCGTCCAAAATCGCGATCTCGCGATCGATGGCGCCGCGGACCGACCCAGGCGGAAGGTCCGCCAAGTCGTCCCCGAACCAGGCGAGCAGGGCCGCGGCCGGATCGGTGGCGGCGAGAAAGTGGTCGAGCCGGTCCGAGGATTGTCGACCGAGCGCCATGTCGACCGCCTGCCGCCTCAGAGCCGGAGCCTCGCGCTCGGGAGCCGCCTCCCTCAGGAGGGCTGCTGGCTGCGCGGGCGCGCTGGCTGACGCCTGGGCTGGGATCGACACGGACGTCCTTTGCGGGCCGATGCGGCAGAAGGGGAGGCGCCTGGGGGCGCAGCCTGCCTTCGGCGCGCCGTGCAGAGCACCGGGCCCTCCCGGAACTGGAGCGCCGGCCCGTATGTACCGCGTGAGCGGCGAAGACGGGCCGGCCATGCGGGCGACCGAGGCTACGAGGCACTCGGAATGCGTGCGACCATTCGCATCGAGGTCGTGAGCTCCTCGAGTTGCAGCCACGGCCGCAGCCATGCCACAGCGTTGTACGAGCCCGGGCGGCCGGGGATCTCGCGGACTTCGACCTTCGCCTCGGCGAGCGGATACTTGGCCTTCATGTCCTGGCCAGCATCCGGATTTCCGTTGACGTAGTTGATGATCCAGCGATTGAGCCAGGCCTCACAATCCTTCGCCTCCATAAAGGAGCCGATTTTGTCGCGGGCCATGATTTTGAGGAAGTGAGCAAAGCGGGCCGTCGCCATCATGTATGGCAGTCGCGCCGAAATTGCAGCGTTGGCGGTCGCCTCGGGGCGGTCGTACTTCTTCGGTTTCTGCGTGGTCTGCGCACCGAAGAACACTGCGTAGTCGGTGCCCTTGTAATGACACAGCGGCAGGAAACCGAGCTTCGAAAGTTCCGCCTCGCGGCGATCGGTGATGCCAATCTCGGTCGGGCATTGCTGATCGGTGTCGCCATCGTCGGAGACGAAGACGTGGCTCGGCAAGTTCTCGACTTTACCGCCGCCCTCAGCGCCGCGGATCGCGGTGCACCAGCCGTGCTGAGCAAAGGCATCCGTGAGACGGGCTCCAAGCACGTAGGCCGAATTCATCCAGCAGTATTCGTCATGGTTCATGCCATGGGCGACGTCGTTCTGGATGTTTCCTTCCTCGTAGGCAAATTCCTCGACTGGCTTGGTCGCGGCGCCGTAAGGGAGGCGCGCTAGGGTGCGCGGTAACGCCAGTGTGACGAAGCGGCTGTCCTCCGAATCACGGAAGCTGCGCCACTTGGCGTATTCGATGGTGTCGAAGATCTTTTCTAGATCGCGAGGTTTGGACAGCTCGGTGTAGTCGTCGAAGCCAAACAGCTTCGGGCCTGCCGCGGCGATGAACGGCGCGAAGGCTGCTGCCGCCACGCTTGACATTTGGCTCAGCAGTTCGATGTCCTCCGGGTGATTGGTGAACTCGTAATCACCAATGAGGCAGCCATAGGGTTCGCCGCCGGCACTGCCGAATTCCGACTCATAGATCTTCTTGAAAACCGTGCTCTGGTCGAACTCCGAAGCCTTGGTCAGGCTCTTATAGAGCTCGCGCTTCGTGCAGTTGAGTACCCGGATCCGCAGGCTGGTGCCGGTCTCCGAGTTCATCACCAGGTAATTCAATCCCCGCCAGGTGCCTTCCAGCTTCTGGAAATCGGGGTTATGAATGATCGCATTGAGCTGGATCGACAGCTTCTCGTCGATGCTTTTGATCGCGGCGTTAATTGTCTGAGTGAGATTCTTGGAATATGTGACGGTGCCTGACAGTGCCTCCCGGGTAAGGGTCCGCAACAGCTCGGTCGTCCGGTCGGGATCGGTCTGCTTGGTGGCGGCGATGGCTTGGTCGAGAAACGACAGCTCGGCAGTGCCGGCTTGCGCCTCGGCGGCGGTGGCAGACGCGGCTTGCGTGCTCATCAGTGGGCGCCCTCTTCCTTGCCGACGCCGAGCTGCTCGCCCAGCGACTTCAGGTCGGTTTCGTTCGATAGGATCTGTTCGAGCAGGCTCTCCAGGTTCTCCGACCTATCGGCTTTCGACAGCAGGTCGCGAAGCTGGTTGCGAGCCTCCATCAGTTTGCGCAACGGCTCGACGCGCTCGACAATGGCGGCCGGCTCGAAATCGGCCATCGACTTGAACGCGAGTTCAACCGACATCTGGCTGCCGTCGTCGGCCAGAGTGTTGTTGACCTTCATCTTCAGGCCAGGAGTCATCCGGGCCAGGACTTGATCGAAGTTGTCGCGGTCGATTTGGATGAACTTGCGGTCGTTGAGTGGCTTGAGCGGCTCGCTCGGATCGGCCGAGAAGTCGCCGAGCACACCGACCACGAAAGGCAGTTCCTTCTGGACGACGGCGCCCTCTGTCTCGACGTCATAGGTGATATGGACGCGCGGCTTGCGCACGCGACTCAACTTATCGTGAATGCTCGGCATGGGTCAGCGCCTCTGTTTCGATTGGCCTCGGTAAATTTATGCGGGTGATGGCCGTAAATTGGCCACCTCATCCTACTTCCTCCTTCGGCTTTACGCCCGAAGCAATAAAGAAAAATCGACGGGCATCGTTGTCCATGATTAACTCGTCGAGAAGCTGAGGCAACGGCAGTCGGCCGCGGCGAACGACCTCCTCGAGCGAGTAGGAGATTGGCGAATGCGGTTCAGTCTCACGGAAGTAAGACGCGATGTGCAGTAACTGGCGAAACGCGTCCTCACGTCCGAGGGGCCTGCCGTCAGGCATGGACCTAGCCGGCGCGGATCCCTCTTCGCCGTCAGCGGCCGCGTCGCCGGCCACCGGCGGTTCC
The DNA here is from genome assembly GCF_003574465.1 of Methylobacterium crusticola. Classification (GTDB taxonomy): domain Bacteria; phylum Pseudomonadota; class Alphaproteobacteria; order Rhizobiales; family Beijerinckiaceae; genus Methylobacterium; species Methylobacterium crusticola. The sequence continues at coordinate 28,936 of NZ_QOWC01000024.1, read as the reverse complement.
GCGGCGTTGTTCGATAGCGGATCGGTCCTCACCTGAAGCAGCTTGTCTGCCGCGATGACGCGCACGGCGTCCTCGACCTCCTGGAGAATCGCCCGCAGGCCGCCAGCCGGCGGCGCATCGCGGCCGACGCGGATCGCGAACGCTTCCGAGAGGGCGTCGAGGGAGCGCCGCGCCTCGGCGACGTCGTCGAGCAGGTTGGCATAGAAGGCGGCAGGTGTTTCCCGCATCGCCTCTAGGAGCTTTTCCATGCTCAGCCCACCATCTGCGAGGCGGGCCTCGCGCTTGCCGGTGTCGCTCAGGGTCTCGATGTCCCGCGCCTGCTCGTATTGCCACAGGGCGTAGCCGGCGCCCGCGGTGAGCGGGATTTTGCGGAGGGCCTGGGTTAACGTGCCGTCGCTGCCGCTCCCATTGAGGGCGATGAAGGGCGACAGGCGCGGCTCATTGCCCTCCTCGTCAGGAAGCGGATGAATTTCGTCCCAAAAGCGCTCGACGAGGCCCTGGGCCACCTTCAGCCCGGTGAACAAGCCGGGCACGCCGTCAAGCCGTAACAGAGCCTCGACAAGCCAGGCCGCGACTTCGAGGTCCTTACCCTCCTCGGACAGGATTATACACGCGCTCTCCGCAACTTCCGACCATTCATCAGTCGGCAGTGTAGCGTCCGCGTCGACATCAAGAGCACGCTCCTTCCGGCGCGCGCTCGTTCGGGCATCCTTCATCTGCAGGAAGCGCGACGACGGTGACATGTCCGAGCGCGGATCGCGTCCAGCCGAATGCTCGCCCCCAAATGGGCCAAGGAGAGTTTGTGGATCGAGGGTCGGCGGGCTGATCATCAGAAGCTGGTCATCGGCGGGTGGGCGGGTTGCCGTCCGGCGCTGGAACACGGCATTGCGCCCAAGCCCCCGCAATTGTTGGAGAGAGCGGATTGTCGGTCAAGAAACGGTCGAGACGCGCGCCCGACCTGTAGGTCGCATATATAAATGGACAACTAAGCGAGTGTTTGAGTTTCGCATAGATCCCAGCACCTCCGATCGGGTGAAACAATGTCATGACGAGGATGAGCCGGACACGAGGGACGGCAGGCACCGGAATCCGGCAGTTGCATTCTGGTTGAACGGGTTGTCCACCGTCGTCGGCTGGAGCGAGAAGCTCGCCGTTCGGGCACCAAGATGAAAGGCGAAGCTGAACGTGTTGCCGGCTGTTCGCCGCAGCGAACGGGTCCCGAGGAAGCGGAACAGTGCCCACGAGCCGTTGACGGTGACGAAAGACGGCTCGCCCGGTTCATTTGCACCGAAGCCGACCCGGACCCCGGCGCTCGTGCCGGGCCACTGCATGGCGACGCTCTGCTGGGGTCCATACTGGTAGGTAAGTGACTGGCCATCAATGTCGAGCGTCACTCGCATTGCGCCAGGATCAAGGTCGAGGGGCGTGACCGCGAACGAGACCAAGGGTGCCGTTGCCCCACCAGGGAAGAACACGGTTCGGATTCGGTTTGCTTGCTCGAACAGGCGAAGGGCCTGGGGCGTGACGTCCGGGCGCGCGCCAGCATTGGCCAACAGCTTCCAAGGGCTAGCGCTAGTGTCGACGAAGGGTTTGAGCTGACGGGTAAAGAATTGGTCGAGCAGTCCGCCCGGGGCGAACATCCGGGTGAAGTCGGCGACGGCAACGTCGGTCGCCGACCCGCTGAATGGATAGCGGTTGGCGATCGCCGCTTGGCAGAATGGCAGCACCTGAGCCTTCCAGGCTGCGTTGAGGTCGGTCCGCACACTCGTATTAGCGATGGCCGAAGTCCGACGCACTACGGTGAGCACCGAATCCGAGACCGGGGGGGGAGCGCTCATGCCGCTGAGCTGGATCTGGCCTAGGGTCTGGGTGAAAGCCGGGGTCGCAGTCATCTCGGTGGCGAGCGCCGGAACTGCCCCGCCGGCGCTCGCCACCGGGCCGATCATGGCCCGGAGCTGGTTGAGCTGGAGCATGAGCCCATCGAGGGCGCTCGGCGCGCCGGCAACGAAGCGGTGCAGTACGGCGAACTGACCGGTGACCGCCTGGGCCGGCGCTGCCATTTCCTCAGTGATCGAACTGACCTCCTGCTTGACCCCACTGGGCGTTTGGTCTCCACCAGGCAGCGGACCGGTGAGGACGGTGTTCTGTGCCACCGATTGCAGGAACGCGACGTAGGGCGAGGGCGGTCCCGACAGGGTCTGGAGCACCCCGAACTCGGAGGGGAAACTAGAGAACGGCGCGATATCGATGTCGTTGAGCTGAGTCTCCCAGCGCGAGACGTACTCGCCGACGAAGAGATCGATCATCTCCTTGCGCAAGTTCTCGACGAGGATCGGGGTCCGGCTGCGGTCGGCATTCGGGTAGCGGACCCAATCCTCACGGATGACACGTTTGGCAACCTGACCGATTTTGGTCAGCACTGCCGGAAAAGCTGCGCGGGTGTAGATGCCCGGGATCGTCTCGGCCAATGGCTGGCCGGAGCGGCGTACCATCGCGTAGGAGGCGAGCGGCCCGGTGACCGCGGTCAGCTGCCATGGCGGCAGAGCTGTCATGTCGCTGGCCGCCTTGAGCAGAGCCATGCCGCGCAGGGCTGGCGACAAGACGTTGAGCGAGGTACGCGCCTGGGTCAGGAGGGCCTGGTTCAGCGGAGGAGGATCGAACCCGACCTTCAGGAGATTCTGCACTTGACCGTGAAGATCTGGACAGACTTGGCCATTCGCCACGCCGGGATAGAGCTGCCCGCAAAGCTGGTCGATCCAGCCGATTACCACGTCGTCCTCGATCGCGTGCTCGCCACCGAGCATGACGTAGATCATCAATGCGCCATACAGTTCGTTCGGATCGCGCAGGCTTGTGCGGATTTGCTCTTCCAGCAATTGAACAAGTCGCGGCAGCAGAATTTGCCGCAGTGCCCTAACGTACTCGCCGTGGGCCGCTCGGGCGAGCCGACCGCGCTGGGAGAGGCCGCCCTGCTCCTCGAGCGGCACTGCAGCGTCATGAGCGTCCCAGCCAGTCGGCAGGGCCTGGAGGCTGTTCATCGCCGCCAGCGTCGCCAGGAGGTCAACCGGCTGGTTCGGGCGCCCGGTCGTGTCGGCAGCGAGGGATAGGTCGGAGCGGGCCTGGACCGCCTGAGCTCGGACTGCATCGATCAACCGAGCGTTGCCGAGGAAGCTGACGGCCCACCAGGCTACCATCACGACCGCCACTACCGCGGCGGCCCCGAGCAGGCCGGTGCGGGTGACCAGGGCAGTTCGGCGCTCCTTCGCATTGAGCCCGGCCAGCCCGGCTTCGGGCAGGATTACCTTCTCGAGCAGGTCGCGGATGAACATGCCGGATTCCGGCATCGGAACTTCGGCCGGCGCACCCGGCTCGAGGGGCGTCCGGGCCAGTGCCAGACGCCCGGCATCGGGGCGGGCGCTGGTAAAATAGACTCCTCGCAGGAGCAGCGTCTCCTCGAACTGGCTCGGGCGGAACACTTCGGCGACGAAATCGGTCAGCTTGGTTTTGAGGGCAGCGAATTCCGGCAGAAACATGAAGGCGTCGAACCGAGCCGCTGCCTGGGCCTCCGCGTTCACCCGCTCCAGCGTGCGCGGCGTATGCCAATGCACCAGTTCGTCGAAACCGCGGCTGACAAGGCTCGCCACGTCGTCGGGGTCGGCACCGTCGCGCGAGCCGTCGAGAAGCGGTAGGGTGAGGCCGAGGACGCCGTCACGGGGGAACGCCGATGCGCCGCTGAAGAAAGTACGGAAGCCTGGTAGCTCATCGAGCTTCGTAAACACGATGTAGACTGGAAGCCGGACACCGAGATGTGCCACCATCTCGCCGAGCTGCTGGCGGATGTCGCCACCCATGGTCACCGCCTGCCCGTGGGCGGCAGCGCGGAACTCCGGCAGGCTGAGCGTCAGGATCACGCCGTTGGCCGGCTGCTGCTGTCGCGCGCGTTTGAGCAGGCCGAGAAAGTAGCGCCAGATGCGCCGGTCAAGCTGGCTGCCAAGAGCGCCGGCGCTGTCAACGAACACCGCCCGGTCGGACAGCGAGAGCGTATAGGCGGGGCCGGCCACGACGTTCCCACGCCGGTCGGCACCGCCGAAGCGTAGGCCGGACGCTTGGATCAGCGAAGTCTTGCCGGCGCCGGTCGGTCCAGCGACGAGGTACCACGGGAGGGCGTAGGCGTAGGAGCGGTCGCGCCAGCTGGCACCGCGCATCTGGCGAAGCATCAGCATGAGCCGCTGCATTGCCCGGTCGAGCATCTGGCTCTGGCGGCCGTACTCGTCGGAGACCGACGCTTCAGCGACCGCCGGTCCGGCCGTTGGACGTCGCAGCAGCAGCGCCAGCGCCGCAATGACCCCGAGCAGCAGGATTACCAGCGTCACGAACAGCCGCAAGGCTGTGTCCTGGAGCATCGGCTGACCGGCAATCCTCAGGGTCGCGCCGAGAAACCACGCTGCCGCCGCAAGGCCGAGACAGACGACAGCTAAAACCAGCCAGGGCCAGAAGGCGGTGAACGGCTTCAGGCGGCTCATGGTGCGGCTCGGAGCGCAGGGGAGGCGGGTGCCTGGGACGGGGCTGGCGGCGTTAGCGTGATCTCGACCCGCCGGTTGGCTTGCCGGCCTTGCGACGTGCCATTCGACTCGAGCGGGTCCGCCGAGCCGAGGCCGGTTGAGGTGACGCGGCCCGGATCCTTCAGGTCCGCCGCGATCAGATCGGCCACTACCTTCGCGCGGGCCTTCGACAGGCTGACATTATCTGGGTAGGCAGGCGTGCGGATCGGCACGTTGTCGGTGTAGCCGACAACGTGCACGGTTCCGGGACTGGACTCGAGTGCCTGAGCGACAGCCTTGAGCGTCTCGGGATAGGGGTCGCGCAGGGTGACCGAACCTGAAGTGAACAATTCGCGCGTCGTGGTGATGACCGTCGCGCCATTGCGCCCGGAGACAGTCAGGAGGCCGGCCCGCTCCTGGGCTGCGAGGAGGCTCCTGATGCTAGGCGGCGGAGGGGACGGAGCCGAGGGCGCGATCACCCGCACGATCGGGGGCGGGGGCGGCTGCGGGGCAGGCGCGAGCGGCGTCCGTGTCAATGCCTCGACTTCGCCCACCGCCACGGAAGCGTTACGGTGGAGGAGAGTGTTCAGGACGATGTAGATGCAGGCGGCGGCGAGCACAATGCCGAGGCCCGCGAGCCAATACGGCATCAGGTCCCGGATGCGGCTGCTCTGCACTACGAGGCCGCGCCACGATGGCGACAGCTCGGATGGCGGATCGCCGCGAAGTTCGCGCAGGAACAGGTACAACTCCTCGCGAATGCGCGAAAGTTCCGCGGTCCCCTGCGGTTCCAATCGGTAGCGCCCCTCGAAGCCGAACTGCAGGCAATGATAATAGAGTTCAATTTCCTGAGCGAACGAGCGCGGCGTGCTCATCATGCGGCTCAGAAGGACGTAGAACCGCTCACCGCCCCATGTCTCGCGAAAGAACATCGAGATCATGCTCTTGTGAGCCCATGGGCTGTCGGCACCCCAAGCGGTCTTGAGCACTATGTCATCTACGGTGGCAGCAAGTCCGTATAGCAGAACTCGGATATTGACCGGCGTCAGGCCTCGATGCGCCGCCTGAACCTCATAGCTTTTGAGCTGCGAGACGAGATCCTGGTGCAGGGCCTCGACGTCCATCTGCGGCTCGTATTGGATGCGGAACAACCAATCGAAGATCGGCGCCGCCAGGGCGAGTCCGATGTTGTCGCTGTAGACGTCGAAGACCGCCGGCAAGGCGCCACTGCGCTCAGATATTTGAGGAGCGGCCCGCGCCATGTCGGGACTAGCCCGGCGAGGCAATTCGACCGCTGGTGTCGAACGCGGCGGCGGTCGCAGCGGACTCGGGCCCGTTTCGGAGACAGGAGAGAAGCGCGCCGTATCGCTCGCGGCAGGCTTGGACCGTGGAGACGGGACGGCCTGGCTCCCCGGCGAAAATATCGTGGCGTCACTATCGGCCGCTGCGGTGCTTGAGGCCATAACTCATCCCCTAGCCGGACGAGGTCATCGGCTGACACCCTGGCCCAGCCGCCACCAGGCATCCGCATCGCGCCATGTGTCTCCAACCGAACACAACCCACGTCTCAGATGTGAGTCATGCCGATCATCAGGGAATAACCCTGATCGGAGTCACGAGGCTGTCTTGCCGACTCATGCAGCCCACGCTGCGTACTCCTGCCCACCATTTCTGAGAGTGTAGATGTTGCTGCGATGCGTGGCAATTCTCTATCATCCAGTCCCCGTCGATTCGTGATGTTATCCGGCCATGCGGCATGGCGGCGCTTCGGCTGCGACCCGATGGACATCGCGCGTCTCGTAGGCGTGCGGCCAAAACGCTAGATCACACAAGCGTTTACGCTTCGGCAGGACTCGCTAACCACGTCGCGCAATCGCCTCGCAGGCGAGGAAAACAGACTCCTTGCCGAGTTGGTACGATCAGGTCTCAGCAGCTGTAAGCGTCAGCAACTGCGTCTTGTAGGTAACAGTGGCATTGTCGTGCAGGCGCACGGCCCAAGGGAGGTTGAAGGCCGGTGCGAGCGGCGTCAGCGGCTTGGCGCCGGGCGCTGCGCGCGAAGCCCGTGCCACCATGTTCTCGAAGGCGGCCGGGCTGTCGAGCCAAGCGGGATAGGGGGTCGCATGAGGCGCCCAGTCGAGGGGGGCTGCGAGGGCGACACCGCCACCTGGCGCCGCGACCCGGCTGATCTCGACGACGAGCTGCGTAGGGTCGGGCACGCAGTCGAGCACGTTGAGCGCCACGACGAGATCAAACGTATTGTCGGCGAACGGGAGGGCTTGGGCGTCGATGACCCAGAAATCCACTCGGGCGCCCTCTGGGGGCGAGAAGTGTGTGTCCCGGCGGTCATACCGATTGCCGAGGCGTCGGAGAGGGTAGCGCAGCAGGCCGCGGTCCAGCACGCCACGGCCGATGCGCAGGAGGGGCCAGTTCAGATCAACTCCTAACACGGGTCCATCGCACGCTGCCGCTATGTCGAAGCTGGTGCGTCCGACGGCGCAGCCGACATCGAGGACTGGGCCGCGCACAGGGCCGAGGTGCCGAAGTGCTCGATCCAGGCAGCGCCGCACTCCACCGGGCGACACCGTTCCGGCGTCGGGGTCCGCCTCGAAGAGGTCGCCATAATGATCGTGAGCGTAGCTCGATTGCTGCTGCCGCGCGATATTGTAGGCAGATTCTGGCCCGACCACGGCGCCGACCACAGACTCCACCACCGCGACATCGATGTCGCTCTCTAACATGAGGTGGAGATTTGCTGACAGCCATCCAGCGAGGTTGGGCACCAACACCGGGGTGCCCGCGATGATAGGGAAACGCTCGCCACAGGCATTGTCTTGACAGCGAAGCAGCCCCGAGCGGATCGTGTCGTCTGCGCTCTCTGCCCCCGGCTCCAAGGCTAGAAGCGCCCGGCGGCAAGTCGGACAGGCCGGCTTCAAAGCATCGAAATGCAGGCGGCGCATCGCGTCACCCGCCAATGATCACGGTGATACAGCCCGGCGGCAGAATTTCGCCGGACGGACTCGGGATCGGCGCGACGCAACTCGCATGCAAGGTGTTGTCGCCGACGCGTGCCGCCGGCATCTTGCCAATCAGCACTGTAGCCGAGCCTTTCGCGATCATGCCCGGCCCCGCCGGGATACAACCGGCGAGGACGCAAGGCACTGTGGTGTCTGTCACCCGCGCCGCCGGCATCTTGCCGATCAGCACCGTCGGACAGCCCTTGATGATGGCGAGCGGCATCGCTGGGTGAGGGACGGGCGTCGGCACTGGAGCAGCCGGGTGAATCGGCGCATGACAATGCGGTGTCGCTTGCAGCACATTATCCCCGATGCGAGCGGCGGGCGGCATGGAGGGCTCCAGTCGGCGAGATCAGCTCACCTCATATACGAAGCCTCCATCGGTACCAACGGTGGCGTAGATGCGCTGGATCGGTTCCCCACGGGCGAGATGTTCGAGGACGCGAACCGACAGTTCCGGCAACAGGGTGCGCGACAGGATGTTCTCTACGTTGCGGGCACCGGACGCGCTCTCGGTGCAGCGGCTAGTGATGGTCTCGACGAGGTCCGGAGCATAATCGAACACCGCTTTGTGGGTCTCGGCGACCCGATTACGGACACGCTGTAGCTGCAGCACGACGATTCGGCGCAGGGTCTCATCGCTGAGCGGTATATACGGCACCAAGGTGACTCGGCCGAGGAACGCATCCTTGAAGAATTTTCCGAGCTCCGGCCGCAGGGCATGCTCCAAGGCAGCTGGGTCCGGCATCGTCTCGGGGTCCGCGCAGAGCTTGGTGATCAAGTCTGCGGCAGCGTTCGACGTCATGATAATGACCGTATTCTTGAAGTCGATGTCGCGGCCTTCGCCGTCCTTCATCTGACCTTTGTCGAACACCTGGTAAAACACGTCCTGGACGCCGGGATGGGCTTTTTCCATCTCGTCTAGCAGAATCACGCTGTAAGGCCGCCGCCGAACCGCCTCGGTCAAGATGCCGCCCTCGCCATACCCAACATAGCCAGGCGGGCTACCCATAAGCAGGCTAACCTTGTGCTCCTCCTTGAACTCAGTCATCGTGATAGTAGTGAGGTTTTGTTCGCCGCCATAAAGCAGGTTTGCAAGAGTCAGGGCGGTTTCGGTCTTTCCGACGCCAGAGGGGCCGACCATCAGGAATACGCCGAGCGGTTTGCGCGGATCAGTCAGACCGGCCCGCGAGGTAACGATCGCTTGCGCCACAGCGTCAATAGCGTGGCTCTGGCCAATGATGCGCTCCGCCATCGCCGCCTGCAGTGCCAGGACCGAGCGAATCTGGGTTGATTGCATGCGTCCGGTGGGAATACCTGTCCAGTTCTTGACCACCTCAGCAATCGCCTGGGCGTCGACGAGCGGAAACACCAGCGGCGCTTCACCTTGAAGCGCTTTCAGGTCCGCCGAAACGGACATGAACTCCGTCTGTTCTTCCGCTGCCGGGCTGTTTGAGTCCGCCGCCTCGATTTCCGCCCGTAGAATGTCGAGGCGGGCGATCAAAGCTTTTTCCTGCTCCCAGCGCGCCGTTAGGTCGCGGAGTTCGTCGGCAAGGGCGGCGCGCTCTTCGGCCAGCGTGGCAAGGCGCGTTGCGCTCTCTCCGCCGGTTAATGCCTCGCGGGAGAGCATTGTGGATTCCGTGTCGATCATGTCGAGCCGACGCTGGCGATCCTCAATCGCGCCGGGAAGCGTCGACTGGCTCACAGCCACGCGGGCACACGCTGTGTCAAGCAAGGAGACCGACTTGTCGGGTAACTGGCGTGAGGGGATGAAGCGGGCAGCGAGCCGCACCGAGGCCACTACGGCCTCGTCGAGAATTCGCACTTTGTGGTAGCGTTCTAGGGTGGCGACGAGGCCACGCATCATCGCGATCGCGGCAGGCTCAGACGGCTCTTCGATCTTAACCACTTGGAAGCGACGTGCCAATGCCGCGTCGCGCTCGAAGTACTTTTTGTACTCGGCCCAAGTGGTAGCTGCAACAGTGCGCAGTTCGCCGCGAGCGAGGGCTGGTTTGAGCAGATTGGCGGCATCACCTTGGCCAGCGGCGCCACCCGCCCCGACCAGAGTGTGCGCCTCATCGATGAACAAGATTACCGGTTTTGGCGATGCCTTTACGGCGTCGATCACCTCGCGCAGGCGACGCTCGAACTCGCCTTTCATGCTGGCACCGGCCTGTAGCAGGCCGAGGTCGAGGGAGCGTAGAGTGACGTCTTTCAGGGACGGCGGCACGTCGCCAGCGGCGATGCGTTGCGCAAAGCCCTCGGCTACGGCGGTCTTGCCGACGCCAGCCTCTCCGGCGAGAATCGGATTGTTCTGACGCCGCCGGATCAGGATGTCGATGCATTGCCGGATCTCGTCGTCGCGGCCGAGGATTGGATCTATTACTCCTTTGCGGGCCTGATCGGTAAGGTCAACAGTGAACTGCTCGAGGGCATGGTTAGACTGAGAGGGGGCGGCCCCGTCCAGCTCGGTAGCGCTGCTCTGCGCCGTTGTGGCGGCTTCGTCGCTCGCCGCCGTGAGCACGGTGAAGTCCCGCTTGAGGCTCTCGGCAGAGAGGCGGCGGAACTCGCCCGAAATTTCGCTGATGCGCCGGGCCAGCATCTCGTCGGCCAACATGGCTAAGAGCAAGTGGCCGGAGCGGATGGCGGCAGCGCCGGTGTTGACCGAAGCTACGAGCCAAGCCTGCTTCATGAGTTCCACCAAGTCCGGCGCGAAGCCCGGCGGCCGGGCGTTGCCACTGCGCAGCCGGTCGAGGACGTGGTCGAGATCGGCGGTTAGACGGCCGGCATCGATGTCGGCTTGCACCAGCACCGCCGCCACGTCCGAACGTGGATGCCCGACGAGCCGGAGTAGCCAGTGCTCGATCTCAACGTTGTAATGCGTGCGTGTCAATGCAAGGCCAGCCGCCGCCTCAAGCTCCTGCCGGCACACGTCGTTCAGCCGACGGACGAGTAGACGCAGATCAAGCGACACCATGTGATTGGTCCCTGTGGCCTCGTGGCTGCCTTCGTTCCAGCGGGATCTCACGTTTCAGGCTCACACTCAGCGCCCGGTCGCGCGGATCCCGGCCTAAGGCAGGATGGCTCGAGCATAGACGGAACGTGCCGGCCACACTGATAGCCTTTGGCGGTGACTTGTCGAGATGGTTGAGCATTTCGTGCCATGTCGGGCGGAGTGAACTGCCCGTTCGAGTTTAGAACCGGGTGCACAGCAAACCTTTCGTTGTCAAACCCTTGCCTTGATGCCGAAGCCAGCTTGCTCGTCCATCGTGTCGTGGGCATGAGCCGAAGTTACGGGCCGAGCCACAGCGAACTGGTCTGCGCTGAGCGCAAGTTTTCCGGGCATCCTGAATCTTGAAGGAGGATGGGGCCATGCCTCGCAACGCCTCACGAACGAACAAATTTTCCCTGCTCTACGGCAGATGGAGACCGGTGCGACGGTGTACGAAGTTTTTCCATGCCGGTGTGTCCGAGCCAATCTTCTATCGCTGGAAGAAGGAGCTCATCGGCAGAGGGAAGCTGGAGATCTGGCGCTTGTAGCTATTGAGGAACGAGAACTGCAAGCTCAGGCTCTTGGTCGCGGGTTTGACCATGGATCGCTCGATGCTGCAGGATGTAATCAAGCGAAAGCGGTGAGGCCCGCCGTTCGCCGCAACATCGCCGGTCACTCGCAGGTGGCATACGGCGTCAGCGAACGACAGGCCTGTCAGTCCAGCGGCTTTGGGCGATCGCCCCAGCGCTACCGCAAGCGCTTGAATTCGCAGGTGGCGCTGCGCATGCGGCTGAAGGAGTTGGCCGCCGCACGCGTGCGCTACGGCTGTCGGCGGCTGCACATCCTTTTGCGACGAGAGGGCTTGACCTTGAACCACAATCGCACCCACCGGATCTACCGCGACAAGAGGCTGTCGATTCGGCCCAAGTTAGCCATGTACAAGCGGGCCTGGAACTCCCGACAAGCGCGGCCCGCGATCGGTGATCCCAACGAGGGCTGGGCAATGGGCTTCATGGCCGACAGTCTCTTAGCTCGACTTTGGCCATTCATGCGGCGTGGCAGAGGGCATAGGCCCAGGGTGCGGGCAAACGGAAGCGGGGTTTTGTTCGGGCGGGCCGACGCGGTGATGTTGCCAAAGTCCGCTCGCGCCAGATCGCACAGCGCACGGCGGCCAGAGCATCGGCGAAGGTCGGACGCGGTTTGGGGTACCACGCGGCGGCCGCGATCCGTTGTCGTTGGCGGGCCGGGAGCCGTGCAGCCAGCAGCGTGACGATCGAGAACAGGGCGAGCAGGCAGGGCGTGGTGCGAGCAATCGCCGTGTTGGTCCACTGCCGCTGCGTCTCGACACCGAGATGGGCGCGCACCTCCTGGAAGGTGACCTCGACGGTCCAGCGCCGCACGAACCACCCCACGATCTGCGCGGGCTCGCGCGTCGGATCGGTGCACAGCAGGGCCTGGGGCGGGAAGCGCGCCTCGGGATCGCGGATGAGCACCCAACGGATCGGCACAGACGGGCAAGCCGCCGTGCCGCCACACCGCGGTGCCCGAGGCGATCTCGATTGTGCGCTCGCCCGCCCCGTACCAGCCCGGCACCACAACCGCGTGCCAGCGCGTGTCCTTGGCCACGAGGGTCACGGCGAGCGTAGGCAGCCGCGCACCTTTGGTCCGCGGGCGTCCGATCGTGCCGGGCGGCCGCGGCGGGGCGGGATCGTAGAGTGCTGCGTCGAGCCGCAGGCGGGTGATCGCCGTGATGCGGGCGCGGCGCATCGCGTCGAGGAACAGCAGGGCGGAGAAGCCGCTGTCGCCCACCACAACGAGATCGCGGCCTGGCAGCCAGCGCCGCGCCTGGAGGGCGAGTTGACGCCCGACGTCGAGCAACGGTTTGTGCCGACGGCCCCGTTCGTGACAGGCGCGCTCGGACGGCACCAGCGCGGTCAGGAACGGCAGCGCCCAGATGCGCCCTGCCCAGGGGATTGGGGCAAGCACCATCAGGCTCATCCAGCGCAGCCCGCTCGCCTTGACGAAATGGCTGTCGGAGGAGCGAACCGGATCACGATAGATGCCCTTGGCGGCGATGCGTTTGCCGCGGCGGCGCTCGATCGTGTCGTCCAGTCCCAGGACCACGGGGCCGCGTTGCGCGAACGCGTCGACGAGGAGCCCGAGCAGGATACGGCTGCCGCTGCGCGGGCACCACGCTGCCCGGTTGAGGATGCGGTGGGCGTTCACGAACCGTCGCTCCTGTGCACGGCCCATGATGCGCAGGACGCTCGTCACCGTACGGCGGCCTGGCGTCAGGATCGCGCCGGTCAGCAGAAGCTGAGCATGGCGCCACGAGCGTTGGACGAACAGCGGCGCGAACGCCAGGATGATCCCGGAGAAGCGGGTGGGCAGGGGCAGCATGGCGGTGTCTCTTGGCGGGGACGCAACCAGCCTAACGCCACGCCTGCTTCGTCACCTCACACCCTCAATGACCCGCCCAATTGGCCAAAGTCGAGCTTAGACGGACGTCCGTTCCAGATCCCGACGGTGGTGGCCTGCCACATTCCAGAGATGCTCTCGCTCACACCAAGAGCCAAGTTCCGCGCTTTCCAGGTCGTGGAGGCCTTCGATGCGCTGATGCGGCAACGAGATCGGCCGAAGAGCCTACGGGTGGATAACGGGCCGAAATTTGTCGGGCGCATATTCGATCAATAGGCCTACCTGACCGGATTCGAGATCGACTTCCCCTGAAATGGCAAGCCGACCGGCGACGCCTACATCGAAGCCATCAACGGCTGCTTACGGGCGGAGTGCCTGAACACTTCCTGGTTCTTCTCGCTGGCCGAAGCCAGCGCGCGCACGAGGAATGGAGGTGCCACTACAACGAAGACCGACCTCAAACAGCCTTGGGCAGCTTGACGCCCAAAGCCTTCGCCGACCAAGCTGTCACAGCCCGGGATTTTGCATAGGCCTTGGAGCATAAAGAGGGGCGGCTCCATGAGACCCGGAGGCTCACTCATCAACCGGACCAAGATCTTGAGGACTGTCACGTCCGCATCGTGTATTCGGGACAGCATCAGACACTCCCGCGACGCTCGCCACCCACCTCATCATTAACCCCAGCAACTCGTCATGAAGCTAGACTTTAGACAGGCATAGCTCGACAAAAGCGACAATAAACCCTCCAAACTAGCCAATGATTATAACGTTATAGTAGGTGTATGTGCATGATATTTATCCAACTTACTGGGCGGTATGGGCAGCCTGTTCCGGCAAACTTGGAGCGCTTATTGGTAATTACCCCTCGATTGCGGGACGGTTATGCGGCATGAGACGTCGAACTAGTAGTTCGTGGCGGTAATTAAGTTGTTTCAGTTTTTCTGCATCAAGCACCCGTCGCCGATGATGCGCGACTTACGCATGCTGATGTTGTGCGATGATTACAGAAATATAGGGTAATATCATGATTAGTTTGAGGCTTTTGTTCTGCGCCAGCGCGATCCTGCTTCACTGCGCTCATTCGATTGGTGCCACGGACCATGATCGCAGTGACCCCGCTGTTGACCAGTCGTTCGAACGCTTCGTTGAGGAGACGCGCCTCAGCTTCGACGTGCCGGGTGCTGTCGTTGTCGTTGTGAATTCCAAGGGCGTAATGTCAATCAAAGGTTACGGTGTTCGCGAGCGAGGCAATTTGGCGCCTGTCGACGGAGATACGCGATTTCAGATTGCCTCGATGAGCAAATTCTTAGCTGCCACGGCGGTGGGAACGATTGTCGACCGCGGAATTGTCTCGTGGGATCAGTCTGTGCGTGAATTCTCACCGGAGACCATTCTATCAATACCCTATGCTACTGAAAATGCGACATTGCGTGATTACTTCGCTCATCGCACTGGTCTGCCTGCGTATGCGGGCGATTTCCTGACCGGACTCGACCTGACCGCCGCTGAACTCGTCCTCCGTGCCCGCCACTTGCCCTTCGATCATTCGTTCCGATCAGAAATGGCATATTCGAACTACGGCATCTTCCTTGGGCAGCAGGCTGCCGCTACGGCCGCTGGCTTGACACCCTCCACGTTGCTGCTGAGCGCGATCTTCAAACCGCTTGCAATGGCTCGAAGTGGTCCGGGGCGGTCCACCTTGTTCGAGGACGACAATCGCGCCGCCGGGCACGACCGCGACGGCACTGTGATGGCCTACGAAGATGTCGACGCGTTCAGCGGCGCTGGCGCCATCGTATCGACCGGTGCAGACATCGCGCGCTGGATGCAGATGCTGCTCGCCCAAGGAGTATTCGACGGCCGGCGAGTACTGGCGAGCGCCACAGTTGCGCAGATCATGGCTCCCAGCATGGTCGAAGGCCCGAGCGGCCCACTGCGGGACAAGAACGCCGCGGCAGGGCTCGGGTGCGATAGCTACCACTTCCTACGCTATCGGATTATCGAGAAAAACGGAGCTCTGAACGGAGTTAGGACCATTGTCACCCTAATCCCAGATCTGAAGGTTGGCATCGCTGTATTAGCCAACAAGCAGCTGACTGTGTTCCCCGAAGCTGTGCGCGCGGAATTTTTAGAGCGGCAGGTCGGCCGATCAGGTCTGGACCTGCAGGAGCAAATACGGTCCGAGCAATTCGCCTGGAACGCCCTGCTTGATATTCCGAAGCCGCCCAGCGACGCGGCTCCCGCCGCGCATCCTCTCGAAGCCTATGCGGGAACCTACGAGAACGCCTTCTACGGTCCACTCCATATCAGGCGCGATGGAAACGACCTAGCGATCACCCTCGCGGGCAAGCCGGGCATGCTAAAGCACTGGTCAGTCGACACATTCCTTCTAAACTTTCCCAACCCGGACACATCCCCGGGGTTGCTCACTTTCAGCTTCGACACTGATGTCGAGCACGCCACGCGCATTGAAGGAAGAAGCTTACCTGGTGCGTTCAGTGTAAATTACGGCACCTTCGTTCGCAAGCCATGACGACTTGGCCTGTTAGGCAGCGGGAAGCATCCTGACAATCGCAACCGCGTAGTCTCTGCCCCG
Organism: Methylobacterium crusticola; assembly: GCF_003574465.1. Taxonomy (GTDB): domain Bacteria; phylum Pseudomonadota; class Alphaproteobacteria; order Rhizobiales; family Beijerinckiaceae; genus Methylobacterium; species Methylobacterium crusticola. The sequence continues at coordinate 13,375 of NZ_QOWC01000024.1, read as the reverse complement.
ATTCTACTTCCCGTATATCCCATCTTTCCACAGGTCGTGTCCCTGATGGCGGCGGTGTAGTTCGACCGGAGCGAGAAAGCCCTCCTGCGCGCCCTTCCCAATGCTGAAGCAGGCGGGCTCTCTCGCAAGGTGGTCATCGGCGGTTGCCGGGTAGGGTCGGGTTGCTACTCGGCCACCAGTTCAGATGCTCCCCGGTCGCGGCCTTGAACTGATGCTGATCGTTGGCCTCGATGTAGCGCCACACGCCTTCGATGCCGCACCGGCTCACGATCTGTCGGAGCCGCTTGTAGCTGCCATAAAACTTCAGAGGCATCGTTGCGTCCTCGTTTGGCGAGAAGTCGCCAACGAGTCTTTACCGAGTGCGTGTTCTGGCTCCTGAGGGACCCTGCGGGCGCGCGCTCGAGAGTGTGGCCGATGCGGCTCGGCACACACGGGCGACAGTGGCACCAAACGCTGATACAAGGCTAAGACGTTGATCTTGCTTGCGTTTTATGCGACATTGGCAGCGTTGATCAGCCAACCGGTGCGCCGCGTCGGTGCTGTCGACGTGAGCCATGGAGCTTGTTGATGCGCCAGCGACCACCTCCTTCCCGGCGGCATCGACCGCCGCCGCTGCCCGACGGGCGTGCTCTCAGCACCAACCTCTCCACCAAGGCCCCCACCACGGGGGCCTTCGTCGTTTCAGGAGCCCTCTCATGAGCCCCGATCCCGCACCCAACCTGGTTGCCGAAATCCCCCTGCGACCGATGACACCGGCCCTGGTGCTGTTCGGGCGCGACGAGAGCGGCCGGCCGCGCGCCGCTTGGTTCGACGCCAGCGAAGCCAAGCTCGCCGCTCAGGCCGCCGGGCTGATGAAGCTGCGCGTGCTTCACCTTGCCAATGACGAGCAGCGCCGCTTCGCCGACGAGTTCACGCACGGTCGCGTGTTCAGCAGCGGCCGCGCGTTCGTGCCCTACGTGCGACGCGAGTTGTACCCCCGCCTCGTCGAGATCGCGGGCGGCAGCAGCCCCAGCCTGGTTGAAGGCGGCGCAAAGCCCTCAGGCAAGCCACCAGCGGCCGTGAAGCCGCCCGAGGGTCCGGCAGTCGCCCAGCCGGCGAAAGCAGCTGCCAAGCCGGCTGCACGGCCGGCCGAGCGAGCCTTCGTTGGCAACCCTCAGCCCCAGGATCGGGACGAGATCGGCCTGGGTAGCTTCGTGCTGGTCACCGAGGGTCCTTCCGAGGGCTGGTGGGAAGCCGAGGTGATCGGGATCAACGGCGGGGTGTTCTCGCTGCGCTGGCGCGACTACCCGACCGAGCCGACCCTGCTGCGGCGCGCCGGCGAAGTCGCGCTGCTGCCACCCGGCCACGCTTAGCCGACCCCGCCCCAAGCTCAGCATCCGAGTCGAGGTCTGCCCCGGCTCGGGTGCTCGCCGGCCTCACGCCTCCCGCGGCGCCGGCACCGTTCCTTCCCACAATCTGAGGCTTCGATGACCACCACCCTCCTGGACGTGGGCCGCACACGCGCGCTCAACGACATCCTGCGTCGCTCGCTCTCAGGCGGCGTGCTGATGCTGACCGCCGGCATCATCGCGCTCGGCCGCGAGCGCCAGCAGGCCATCCTCGACGCGATTGCGGCCTACGACGACTTCACGCCCGACAACGACCCGCGCGGCGAGCACGACTTCGGCGCGCTCACGGTCGGGGGCGAGCGGGTGTTCTTCAAGATCGACTACTACGACCGCGCGCTGAGCGGCGGCTCGGCCGATCCAAGTGACAGCAGCATCACGACGCGGATGCTCACGATCATGCTGGCGCACGAGTACTAAGCGCCGCCGCCTGCGGGCCCCTCATTGGCCCGCGGGCACCAGACCGGCCTCGCGCGTGGCGCGGCTTGCGACCGGCGCACAGCGGCTAGGGCGAGCCATCGCCGTCGCCGGAGACACGCAGCAGCACATCGATTTCGACGCCGAGCGCAGCTGCGAGCTGGTCACAGCACATCGATGGTCGGGTTCAACGCTGCCGCGTCCGATGCGGCGGGCAGATGGCGCAGTAACGCTGGTGTCGTCGATCCCCCGAAGAATCCTCTCGGATTTGCTCATTTCTCTACAAGAAAGTGAATAGGGAAGACTATGAACGAAAATTCGGACTCGACGCTGGTGTGGCTTGTCGGCCTCGCTTTGTTTGGAGCCTTCCTGGGCTGGGACATCGCTAAACGAAAGGGGCTGGAGAAGAAGAAGTGGGCAGCGATCTGCTTTTTCTTCTTTCCAGCCGTGCTCGGCCTGGCGTTTCTCAAGAGTCAGCGCCGCCCAGGCGAAACGGAGGCTTTTCGAAATCGCTGGCAGTCTCTGGCTGCCTACGACCCGGAGATCAAAGCGGCGGTTGAAAAGCTGTCCCAGCTCGGCCCACGAGCGGTCGAGCAATTCCGCCTATCCTACGGCGACGTGCAAACGAAGGAGGCGATTCCGTTGATCGTGGCCGACATCGAACGCCGCTGGGCGGCCGGCGAGCGTTTCAAGAAGCTACGCTGACTGGCGAGCCGGCGCGTGCGCTCCGAGTCGATGCGCACGCGCCGGCATGGAGGGAAATCGCAGCACCAGAACAGCAAATTTCCCGTTCGCATTTGGACAGAATGCGTTAAGTCAAATCTTGATCATGCGCAGCATTGTCAATGATGTTCAGGACGCTCTCACGAAAATTGCTCGGCCCGCTACGAGCATACTCGGAAAGCTCAACAAGAACTTCCCCCGCAAGCTCCCCACCAAGTGTAATGATAAGCTCTCTTAACGCGACGTGAAACAGCATCGCCACGGCATCAATGTCATCGACGCAGGTCGGATCATCCGAAGTTGCGAGCACGTGAAAGCCGGTAGCGCGATCAAGACACTGCTTCACCTCCCGCTCCAGCAAGACGCCGCGCATGTCACGGCCGACGCAACCATCCTCCTTCAACAGCAGCCGCCCTTTTGGTGAGTTCGGAGCCAGAGGCTCTTTCCGCTGATAAACCTCCTCGACCACGCCACGCACGCGGCGTTCCAGACGAACATATTCCTTGTTGATCATTGTTGTCTCCTGCAGATTTGATGTGAGTGTGAGTGAATTGAGTTGGCGGCGCGCGGACGTTCCACCAAGTCAGTACCGTTTTACCAGAACTAGTTGGTTGCTTTTATTTGAGCTAAAACTGAAGCTCACAACCGATTTGGAGGGTGTCACCGGCGGCTTCGGCGAGGGCTACCGCGAGAACATCCTGCTCCGGGCGATGGTGTTACGTAATCTGCTCAAGCGATGGCGTCGCGCTGGTGGCCGGCCGCAACGTCGAGCCCGTTGGCGTCCACCGGGATTGGATTGAGCGAAAGCCCGCAGCCTCCAACGACCTACGAGCGACCGGGTAGCCGGGATCCTCAAACCACACGCCATCGCCAGGACGCAGCAGTGCCTCCGCGCACAGGCGCAAACCCTGCTGAGTGTTGCCGACGATGACGATGCAGCCCGGGTCGCAGCGGATGTTGCGGCTCGCGGCCAAGTGGGTCGCCACCTGCCGGCGCAGCAGCTCGCTCCCGCGCGGATCACCATAGCCAAGCTCGGCATTGCCGGTCGCGATGGCGCAGGGCGGCTGCCAGACGGCGAAGCAGGATGGGATTGGCAATAGGACTGGCCGAGCGCGAAAACGCCGTGCCGAGGCGCTCAACGATGCTGAGGTGAGGGGGGCACACTGTCCGAGGGCGTCGGTAGACGGGCGGCCACAAACGTTCCCGCACCAACCTGCGCCTCGAACAGTCCGTCCACCTGCAGGTACTCGTAGGCACCATGACCGCGTTGCCGCCGACCCCATTCTGCTCGGCCAACCACTCGGTCGATTATCGCTCGGCGATGGCCTTTGAACGCGCCCACCTGATCGAGGACTTGGAGAAGGCGCGCGCTGGGCATGATGGTCGATCGCTTTTTCCCGGTCGCACCGCACCGCCGGGCTGCGCGAGTACGACGCAGGAGATCAAGGCGGCGGCCGTCGTCAGCATGGAAATACGAGCGGGCCTCGGCGAAGATCCGCACCCAGGGTGTTGCGGACGTTGAGGAGGAGTACGCCCTGCCGATCTACGCCGAACGCCTGCCGGTTCGCACCGTGCTCGGTGCTGCGGAGCCCGTCCGTGCCTGCCTCCGACGTCGGCCGGCCGAAGCCCCTCGACGGTTATCGGTCCGACCGCCGCCTGGAGGAGGCACTGGCGGGAGCTCGCGCCGCCACCTACGCGGACTGGCGCGGGCAACACCCTTTCCTACCTCGGCGGGGCGGGACTCACTTAGGAAGTCGGCGTCAGCGAGCAAGCAATGATCGCACGCCAACTCCGACCTCCCCATCTGACGGCCATGAATACGTTTTCAGGTATTGCCGAAGAGGGCCATCATCTGAAAGGCCTCGCCGCGAACATTCGTTGTGTACTTCAAAGCCTCATCCACTATCCGAACGATCCCGATCGTAAGTTCCTCTTCGGGATGACATGTCATCATGTGCAACTGCGTTCCAACAATGATTCGTACCATTTTTGACATGCTTCCCACAGACGACGCCCGATTTTCCAGCAAACAGTAGCACATGATTGCCAATGCTTCCGCAAGCTTGACTCGTGTAGGATCTTTATGATCCAGAAAAAGATCTGTGTATACGGCTGCTTGAAGCGCCGAGTTCAGCTGCCTGTGAAACGACGGGGGGAAGTGATCTGGCGCTAGATAGCTCGCGCGCTGCAAAGCCCCCCGCGAGTTCGGGACCGCTAGTTCGATCCTCCAAATTGCCTTGATATTCTGGAAAAGGTCATCCTGAAGCTGCGAGCGAAATTGATATCGAAGCGATTGCTTCTGAAGTTCGACAAAAAATTGCATGACACCGTCACTTGATAAGTAAGTGACTACGTGGCTTGCTATGGCAGTGAGCAGGAATATGTTGGTGTTGAATTTCTCCCATGCGTTTGGAAATTGAGTCTCAAGACCAGCGAACTCGGCGATTGTCTGGCCCTGTAAGCGACGAATTGCGTCCTCGAACATCTCGCGGCGTACACGGGCTACGGTGACGCCGCCGTCGCGCAGCATCACGCGCCCAGCAGGTGAGCACGCTTTGCGACGGAAGTTCCCCGCGTAGGATCTTTGGATCATGCGACGGAGATGAGCGGTAGATGAAGTGGAGTTCGTGCTGGGCATAGCAAATCCTCTTTGACAAAGCACAGGCGTGTGCCAAAGCATGATTTACTGGATAAGCAAATTGGCTCGTGCACACTGAGCCCTGGCACTGCCAGAAAGCGTCGGTGCCGCCGCTGGCCCAGGCCGTCCAGCCAACAGCGAAAAATGGCAGCTAGTAAATAGTAATTTATTCAACACTCGGCCGTGCTCGCTGGATCGCCACAGCACGGATCGCGCTTACGCGCCCATAGTGCAAGGTCTGATGCTTGCATATGGTGAGGTGTGTTTAAATAGAGCCGCTATTGGCCACTTCATCGTCAGATGGTCCCGGCCAATGTGATTGCTTAAGCAATGCCAATTGAAAACACTGATCATATCTACTCAGGAAAGCGTGACTTCATACGAAGTGTGAGCGAAAAGCCGCAGGAGAGCTGCAATGGGAACACACGTACACATGGACAGCCTGGTAGGCTTGGCCGGGCTGAGCCGGAGCAACCAAATCAACCAACTCACGATGGGCTGGGGCCAAATCGCCATCGACCGGGTGGGCGAGGGCTGGCTTCCCTACCTCCTCGTGCTCAAGTTTCACCACATGGCAGGCCGCCCGGACACCGTGCTGGCGCAGATGCAGCGGGAGGCCGAGCGGGTCTACGCGAGCGTGCTCACGCGCGTGTGGCGCCGGCCGCACACCGCCACCAATCGTGCTCGCCTTCCCGTCTGGATCCTGGTCCCCGATTTCCCCGTCCCTAAGCGGGCCAAGGAGCGGCTGCGGGACCTGACACCCAATGGCGGGCTGCACCTGCAGGGAGTAGCAGTCGTGCCGCCGGGTAGCCGCCTCGTGGAGGGGCTGGACGGGCACTTGGCTGACGACCGGCGGTACTGCGGCGCCGGCTCGCCGCTCGCTTCGGTGTTCGCCAAACGCATCACCAGCAACCTGGACTACGTGCACGGCTACAACTTCAAGGCCCTGGCGCGGGGTCGGGCCGACTTCGATGCTGTGCTCATTCTGCCCCGGACATCGAGTGAGCTGCGCTCGGTGCCGCGGCTGGCTGCGGAGCCCTGGCGCCGCCCTGTGCTCGACCGCGGATAACGAGGCGGCGGGGGCGGCGTACCGCCCCGGCCTTGGTCGCGCTGGTATGCTGGCCGCTTCAGCCCCGCTCGTTTCGACGCCACACCACCTTCTTCACGCCCAGTCGCAGCCAGCCTTTCGCGTCCCGGCCGAGGCTCTCGACCTCAACGGTCGCCCTACGGCCCTTGTCGAGGGCCAGGAAGCGGTTCAGGCGCCCCTCAGTGACCTCAAACTCCACGGTTGACTGCTCGCGGTTGTCGCGACCGTGACCACTCAGGGGCTTGCGCTTGCTGCCGTCGTTGTCGTTGTCACCTTCAGCGTCGCTCATCGCGGTGTTGTCGTTCTCCTCGTCCGGACCGTCCTCGAGATCGTCGAGGGGCAAATCCTTCGACTCTGCCGAGGAATCCCGTACACTCACAGGCGCGGTCCCAAACAGCGTTTCGTTCTCCTCCGCCAGCTGCTGCGCGCTACGCCGCTTCGGCAACGCCGCCTTCGCGTCGAGGCTCTTCTGGTACAGCGCCTCGATCCCACCGTCGTCCTCGATCATCTTAGCTATCCGGTTCGCCGGCACCCCAATCTTCATGTAGTTTTCCAAGCCCGCGGCGTACTTGCCGGTGCGGTTACGCATGTGCTTCGACTTGGCGTCGAAGACGTAGTTCAGCACATGCCGCAGCGCGTGCAACTGCTGCTTGCGCGGCTTCAGGGTGTATTTGCCGCCCTTGAAAAACTGCAGCCCCAGAAACTCCTTGTAGGCTGTCAAGTTGTCTTTGAAGTGCAGCGCAACACCATAGCCGTCTGCCAGCACCTCATAAAGCTCGCGGCGATAGCCGCTCTGCAGGGCGTGCAGCTTGTACTTGCACTCACCGAGAACCGAAATCGGGTTTTCGGCGATACGACGCTTCATCTCAGAGCGGTCGGGCGGAAACGGGCCCCGCCCACTAAATTCGTGCTCGACGTTGAAGGTTGCCCACTCGCTGTCGCGCTCGGGCTGCTTTTGCGGTCTCAGTTTCATGTTGTGGTGATCCTTGCTGACAGGAGCTCAGATTTCTTCGTTACGAGAAAATTCGATCGGGTTGCGCTGTGATAGTGATGAGGGCGGTAGTGGCTGCGAGGGAGCAGAAAGCTTCCCCGCAGGCCACTTGCTGTGGCTCAGCCCGCGCGCGTGAGCGGAACACGCTTGACCCGCGGCGAGGCGGTAATCAGAGCTTTAAGGACATCCTTGTAGAGCCACTGAGCGAACCGAACGTCCGACTCCATCTCACCGTGTCGGCCCAGAAGCGGCGTCGGCAGGCCCTGCCCGGTTGCCATCGCCAAGATCTCCAGCTCGGGAAGGCCAAGTTGCACGGCCAGCGCGACGATCTCCTGGAAGCTGATGACTAACGGCTGATCGGCCGTGTAATGAATACGCCAACGCGGCCTATCATCGAAAAAAAACCGCTGATTGATGTCGTACATATGATGCCACTTCTTAGAATTTGGGCTGAAATTATGAGTAGAGATGTTATCATCCAGCTGATCGGTCAGCCAAATGCCGCAAGAAGGATCATTGTCAACGTGCATTTCGGATGTATAGCTCTTATTCTTGCCCATTTTTACCTCCTGAAGATCGCAAGACGCTGCGATCACCAGGGTTATGGAGTGATTTAGATTGATGCACAATAAGGTTAAATTATAGAAGACCAGGTTTAAAGGCTTTAGACCTGGTTTAATAATCTTAGGGCAGGATTGCTATTCGACCGAACAACAGCGGCACATGATACCCTTCGCTCTTGTGCTTATGATCTCCTCTTACGTGCCGCCAAGCCCCCGTGTTTATAAATATCTTTAATATCAGTTCCGTTATTCAATATATATTCAGGAGGGCCAAAAACTTCAGGCTTATGTCCGGCAAGACAGTTAACTATAAATTCAGCTTGCTTGGCTTCAGCTTCACGGCTATTCAGGCGAGTTGCAGTTTTTGCATCGGCCTCGCGGTTCAAAACGTGATTTGCCACGTAAAGTGTACGCTTGAACCACTGTAAGCAGACGGCTGAAAAATCGCGTACGTGCAGATCTCGTTCGAACATCGCATCAAACAAGGTACGCCCATCATCTAAGATGATGGATTTGGCCGCATATGAAAATGGTAAACTATCTAGTACAATTCTATAGTGCTTATTTTCAACATTCTTGGCATCTGGAGCAGATTCCCCCAATTTTTCATGGATTGATTGGACCAATTCGGATGACTTTCTGATGCTGGCAGAGCCAAATCCTTTTGTGTTTGACAAATTATCTCGATGATAATGATCAATGCCCATCATTGTACAGGCAATATTGTGATGTCTTAAGAAAGGCGCTCTTTTTTTCACCAATCCCGTGCGAGATGGTGTGCTTATAATCCGCTGTAAACCGCCGATTGGAAAATATATTTCGTTATAAAAACTAGGAGACAAGGCTGTGACCAGGCCGTAATCTTCTGATTTAGTGCGACGCCTTTCTCGGATTGCCCTTTTTTCAGCACCAGATAATAGTCTGGCGACAGCTAGAGTGATTGAATTTTTGCGTATCGTTGTGTTTGATTTCGGATCAATCACCCATGCACAGAGGGCAGAAAATATCACATATTCATGACCACGGAAAGAAGTCTCGCCGCTACTAAGTATATTTATACACTGCATTAGATCGAGTTTTCTCCAGGCAATATCAAGGAATGAGTCCTCAGTTGAAACAAAATTATATTTGTATTCTCCTTTCACGTAGGTTGTGACTTTAACATTTTTTTTCGTCACAACATTGGTCTTTGTCCACATAGGATATAAATCGTCGTTTGAATTATTACTAGCCATTTGCCACCTGGTTTATTATATAAAAGCGTTGATCAAGACTCTGTGGAATGTCAGCGAAGGTCATCTCCCCCCATTCGACGGCGGTGATGCTGGGCGATACCATCACGATCTCCGGCGTACCCACCCTGCTATGCATCCCATCCGCCATGCACTCCTCCCAGTCTTCCCACAAAATGCGGCTCGCTCTCAGACCCAGAAAGGATACGAGCCTCCGCGGCATCGACGAAGAGCGGATATTGCCATTGCGTTAGTCAGGACTTACTGTAAGCTATGGCTAACACACAGGCTTTCCTCGCCATCGCGGCCCTCGGCGACCCGACGAGGCGGCAGATCTTCGAGCGACTCGCACATGGCCCAAGCCCTGTGGGTGAACTCGCCAGCACCATGGCGGTCAGTCGGCCTGCCGTCTCGCAGCACCTCCGCATCCTGAAGGAGGCAAGCCTGGTGACGGAAACCGCGCAGGGTACGCGGCGCATCTACCGGATTGATCAGCGTGGCATCAGCGCGATCCACGCCTGGCTCGACGAGAGGTGGGCCGAGACGCTCAACGCCGCAGGATCTACCCTCGACCAGGACTTCTGACGGTCCGCAGGGCCGTGGAGAGTGCCTGAGGAGTTGCTCCAGGCGGCTTGGGCGACCGGAGCAGGCGTGAGCGCGGCCGTCATCTGCCTGCCTGGGGGCGGCGAGGCCGATCTGGCTCGTGGCAACCTCCGATGCGCTTGTGGTCGTGCTGCCCTGAAGGTTGCCAACGCGACTTCAACTCGTGCCACGATACAATTTCAGCTAAATCTATGAAAGTATTGCGATCGGAATGCGCTCTGCATGGTCGCGCAACCAGTGGTGTTAAGGCCTTTGTGGGTTCTGGGAAACCGCCAGTATACACAATGACATGCATCTTAATGACCATCTGGTCATGCAAATCCAGGGGTGTTTCGACATCTGAGCGGGTTTAATTGCACGGCAGGCCTGCTTAGGATGTCTGGAGCAGCAGAAAACAGGCGCACCATCGAGTGAAGACGCGGCATATGCTTTCTCGGATGAGGGGCAGATGATCTATGCTGAGAAATTGTGCATCAAAGCTATGCAAAGATGCTCAGGAAGATAGGCCGACTTATCGCGCGTACCTGATCGGCGCGAACAATCATATCTTCGCGGCCCACGTCATCGAGGCACGAAGTGATGATGAGGCGGCGGCAGCGGCTCGGGCGATCGCCGGGACCTCGCGGGTCGAGGTGTGGGAACGCGGCCGTCGGATCCTGAAGCTCAAGCCCGATTTGCCGAGCCACTCAGGTGCCCTGTGACGAGCTGCGACACCCGGGTGTCGCAACCACGCGAGAAAGTAGGGGATGGCGCTAAACTTCGACCGGTGGCTGCGCTTTGCGAAGCCGCCTGCGGCTCCCCGACTTTTTTCGAGACCGGCATTCTCCCAGAGCCCGTTGGATCAGCACCTTCAATCGTTGAGTGCTGCTACGGTCGCGTCGAGCCAGCTCGCCGCCTCCTCGAAGCTCGGGAAGGTGTGAATCTGATCGGTGAATGGCGGCGGCCGCTTGGCGCGTGGTGTCGCCTCGAGGAGTTCGACGTGCCACCTCGCCATCGAGGGTGTTCGACCGGGCTCACGGACGAGGCTCGCGACCACATGCCCATTGCAGTCGACATCGTAGCTGCCCGGAGCAAGCTGCACGAGCGTGTAGGCCATCAATTCCTCCCAACTCCGTATTCGGGTTCTCCTCGCTGCCTGCAGCCATGAGGAGCACGGCCCGCCGCACCGAGAGGATGCGGCGAGCCGTGAGTGACGGGCCCGGGGGAACCAATCGCGGCAAGCGACACCGCAACAGGGTTAACGTTTCGTTGTCGTTCGCGTCTCGTTCCCATTGTGGAAAACCCGCGAAGCAGCCAATCCTGCCCTTGGAACGGGGCAAATCATGCACATGCGAGCCGGGGAGCGGCTGCGCCTGACGATGTCGGGCGCGGGGTGCCGCGCTGTGGTCAGTCTCAACACCTATGCGCTGACCCAGCCGGCGATCGAGGGCTTGGACCCGTGCGAGGACGGCTTCGGCTACGACGTGACACCCTGGCTACATCCTGGTCGCAACGTTCTGAGCGTGGTGCTGATTGGGCCGTCGGGTGAGCAGCCGTTCCGGCTGGTGGCGGAGCGCGCTGGACAGGCGCTGCTCCTGCTCGACGAGACGGAGTTCCTGCCGCTCTCCACGCCCTGGCGGCTGTGGACCACGACGATCGCGCTGGCCGCGTCGTTGCCGTTGCCGAGGTCCGTCATGGAGCGAGGGTTCGAGCGGCGGAGCCTGAGCCGAGGTCCCGATCTCCACTCCAGCATGATCGCGTGATCTGGCCGGAGTGGAGGGGGGGGGCAACTCGGACCATGCCGATGACGAAGCGCCAACTCGCCGGAGCGCTCCTGGCAGCCCGTCACGTCGCCGAGCGCGAGCAACTCGCCGCCTTCCTGCTCGATGAGGTGACGGCGTTCGCCGCCAACCCGTTCCCCGCCACGAGCTCGGGCGCCGCCCAGCAACTGTGGAGCACGCGCTCGATCGAGTTCCGGGCCATGCAGATCGCCTCGGCGGGACTGCCTTGCCTGCTCGCGGCACTGGCACGCTTGCCAGTTGGTGAGCTGCTGCGCCAGGAGATCCTGCGAGCCGGGCCGCACAGCCTTTACCTCCTACATCACGGTGACGGCTGCCGCATCGTCGGAGCCGTCCTGCACGGCAAGCCGCGTCAGGCGCTACCCGTGATCAGCAGACCGCCGAGACCTCGTGGGCGGCCGCGGCGCGCGCACGGCGGCCAGCAGCTCGATTTGTTCGGAATGGGCGTTGCCTGAGGTTCCGGGAAGGAGTGAGTGAGCCCCATAGGCTGGTGGGAAGAACAAGTCCGCCACCAACCCGTCTCACGCCCTCCCACGCGATCCGCCTACAGGCAGAGCCGGACCGCCACAGGAGTACGTTCGCGAGAGAGGGTGCCCGTGGACCAGCATCAGGCCTGGTCACAAGCGCCCAGGCGCTCACCCTGTCGCGCTCTTCCGTCGCCCCTGCCCAAGCCCGATGCTCTTGGCGAGTGCGGAGCGGGTAGCGGCGTAGTTGGCTGCCACCATGGGGTAGTCGTGTGGCAGGCCCCACTTCTGGCGGTACTGCTCGGGGCTGAGCCCGCGGCTGTTGAGGTGGCGCTTCAGCGATTTGTAGGGCTTGCCGTCTTCGAGGCTGATGATCGCGTCAGGCGTCACGGACCTTCTGATCGGTACAGGCGGCGTCAGCTTCTCGGGCTCAGGCGTGGCGGGCTGGCCCAGGCTATTGAGTGCGCTGTGCACGGTCTGGAGCAGATGGGGCAGCTCGGCGGCTGGAACATTGTTCCTGGCAACGTACGCCGAGACGATATCGGCTGTGAGGTCCGTCAGATCGACAGGTGTGCCAGTGTATTCATCTGACATAAGATAGTCCTCTTGGAAACCGCTGGCTAGGAACACGGCCGCGCTTGAGTTGTCAATGGTGCAGAACTCGTTGCTGGCCATCCATCTGCTTGCTTAGCGCACAACCTCGACGCGGACCTCGACCTCCAGCTTCGCCCAGGACCGGTCGGTGGTGAGCGCGACAGCACTGCGGCCCGCCGCGAGCGCCAGGCATGCGCGATCCCCGAGCGACAGACCTGCCTGGCGGGTGCTGGCGCACAAGGCTCCCATCGCCTCGCCCTGCGCACGATCGAGGGGCGCGACGTCGAGATCCAGCTCGCGCAAGTCTGCCACCGCCTCCTCGGGGGCCTGTCCGCGATCGACCAGCTTGCCGATCACCTCGGCGTAGTTCGCCGCACCGATGCAGGCGTCGTGGAGCACGGCCTCGACGCGATCCGCTCCCGGCTCGTTGAAGAGCAGACAGAGCAGGGCAGAGGCATCGAGGACGTATCCTCCCTTACTCACGCTCGGCCTCCTCACGCCGGTCGGCGATCAGCGCGTCGGACACTAAGCCCTCTTCTGGTGCGAGGGCGCGCAGCTTGGCCTGGATGCGACGCAGGGCGGATCGCGCGGGGCGGATGCGGAGCTCGACGCCGTGCAGCTCCATGAACACGGTGTCGCCCTTGCTCAAGCCCAAACTCTGTCGAAAGGCGGCTGGCACGATGATGCGGCCACCCTCCACCACTTTGCCCTTCACCGCTGCCATGACGAGATCCGCTACGAGGCTATGAACGCGCAGAAATGTAGCAACCGAAGCTTGGTGCAGGAAGCCTCTGGCAGGCATCAAGCTACCCGTCTGCCGTGTTGTTGCAGCAGTGCACGTGGCGCGCTTGCCGGAGCTGGTTACCACTGGTCCGTCATTCGCTCGTTTGACGGCCAAGC
>NZ_QOWC01000023.1 GCF_003574465.1 Methylobacterium crusticola | reverse complement strand
CGAGCGCGGGCAGGAGCGCGGCGAGCGCGGGACCGAACGGGGCGAGCGGACCGGGGGCCGTAGCGAGGCGCGCGGCGCGGTCACCCGTCTCGACACCGGTCAGCGCACGGAGTTCCGGCAGACGATCGTGAAGTCGGGCGTGCGCCCGGTGTCGAACGTGAACTTCGCGCTCAACGTCGGCACCGCCGTGCCGCGCTCGGTCGCGCTGCACGCGCTGCCCCCGGCGATCCTCACGCTGGTGCCGGCCTACCGGGGCTTCCGCTACGTGCTGGTGGACGACGACATCGTCATCATCGATCCCGACACCTACGAGATCGTCGACGTGATCCCGGGCTGAGCGGCCCGGCGGGCGCGCCCGCGGACGGGGCGGCGCCCGCGGGCGCGCCGCCCCGTCCGGATCCGAGCGCGGGCCCGCTCTCCGCCGGCCCGCGCGCCGGCGCGCTCACTCCTCGCGCTTGCTCCTTCGGCCACGCCCGATTACGGTCCGGCCCGCCCGCGGCGGGGCCCGTTCGTCGCCCCGGCGGGCGCGCCATCGCTGTTCTTCCGGAGTTTGCAGATCATGGGCTTTCTGGCCGACGCCCTCTCGCGCGTGAAACCGTCCGCCACCATCGTGATGACCCAGAAGGCGCGGGACCTGAAGGCTGAGGGACGCGACGTCATCAGCCTGTCGGTCGGCGAGCCGGACTTCGACACGCCCGAGCACATCAAGCAGGCCGCCGTCGAGGCGATCCGCCGCGGCGAGACCAAGTACCCGCCGGTCTCCGGCATCGTGCCCCTGCGCGAGGCCATCGCCCGCAAGTTCAAGCGCGAGAACGGCCTCGACTACACGCCCGCCCAGACGATCGTCGGCACGGGCGGCAAGCAGGTGATCTACAACGCGCTCCTCGCCACCCTGAACCCGGGCGACGAGGTGGTGGTGCCGCGGCCCTACTGGGTGTCCTACCCGGAGATGGTGGGCCTGTGCGGCGGCACCGCGGTCTTCGCCGACACCACGATGGAGAACGACTTCAAGCTCCAGCCGGCGGAGCTCGAGCGCGCGCTCACCCCGAAGACCAAGTGGCTGATCCTGAACTCGCCCTCCAACCCGTCCGGCGCCGCCTACACGTTCGACGAGATGAAGGCGCTCACCGACGTGCTGGTGCGCCACCCCCACGTCTGGGTGCTCACCGACGACATGTACGAGCACCTCGTCTACGGCGACTTCACCTTCGTGACGCCCGCCCAGGTCGAGCCGAGCCTGTACGAGCGCACGCTGACCATGAACGGCGTCTCGAAGTCCTACGCCATGACGGGCTGGCGCATCGGCTACGCGGGCGGTCCCGAGCCGCTGATCAAGGCGATGGACTTCGTCCAGGGCCAGCAGACCTCCGGCGCCGCCACGATCTCGCAATGGGCCGCGGTGGCGGCCCTCGACGGGCCGCAGGAGCACCTGGCGCAGTTCCGGGCCGCGTTCCAGACCCGGCGCGACCTCGTGGTGTCGATGCTCAACCAGACCAACGGCCTGCGCTGCCCGACGCCGGAGGGCGCGTTCTACGTCTACCCGTCCTGCGCCGAGCTGATCGGCCGCCGGCTGCCGGACGGCAAGGTGATCGAGACCGACGAGGATTTCGTTCTCGGCCTCCTCGAGACGGAGGGCGTCGCGACCGTGCACGGCTCGGCCTTCGGCCTCGGGCCGAACCTGCGCATCTCCTACGCCACCTCGAACCAGCTCCTGGAAGAGGCCTGCACCCGCATCCAGCGCTTCTGCGGCGCGCTGCGCTGAGGGCGGGACCCGGCCGCGCCCCGCCGACGCCCCGAGGCGTGCCGGGCGGGCGCGAAGCGTTCCCGGCCGGGACCGGGCGGCCTCGGAGAACGGGCGATCCGGCCTCGTCGGGGCGGCGCCCGCGGGATCGCGGCCGCGCGGCGCTGGCGCTGGGGGCGCTCCGTCAAGCTGTCCTGCGCGACGCGTTTCGACGCAACCCCGCGGCGAGCATGCGGGTTGCCCCGCAGCCACGGTCTGCTACACGGGCCGTCCTGGCTGTCGGCGCGCCTGGAGGCTTCCGGAACCCGTCCGGGCTGCGCGGCAGAGAGGTCGGCGATGACGGGATGGGGCGGACCAGTTCTCTGCAACCCATTCCTGTGAGGCTCAGTGGGCCGGGTAGTCGCAGGAGTGTCACGGGTTCGGGGAACAGGAACCGCGACCCTGGCACATGGCCCACCAGAATCGTCCGGTCCCAGGCCGATCCGGGGCCGGGCGGCCGGGAGCCGGTAGGCGCCGCGCCATTGTGAGACGCCGCGGCCGGGGGGCGCCGGCCCGCTCGTTAAGGAACGCGGTCCTAACGTCAGGACACGGGCCGCCCGCACCTGCCGCGGCCCCGTCTCACGACCGCGAGCTTCCGACGATGTGGCGCCTCCTCACGGCTGGTATCAAGGTGATCATCGCCGTGGCGGCGCTGACGACCGCGGCGAACTGGGTCGCCCTGCGGGCCAAGGACCGCCGCGCGCCCGGCCCGGCGCTCGCCGCCACCCTCGATCCCCCGACGACCGGCGCGCTGCCGGGCCGCCGGTCCGAGGCGCGTCCCGAGCCCGCACCGGGCGCGAAGCTCGACCAGCGTGCCCTGATGCGGCTCGTCTCCGAGGCCGGCGACCCGGCCCCGCGCAAGCGCTGAGCAGGAGGGGAGGAGCGCGGGGGACGGGGCGGGAGCCGGGGTTCAGGCCGCGCTCGCCCGGCGCTCCCGCTCCAGCACCACGAGCCAGCCCGGCACGTCCGCGCCGCGCTCCCGGCGGATCGCCGCGGGCGCGAAGCGCGCGACGGAGAGGCCCGCCGCCGCGGCCTCTGCCCGCACCGTGCCGGCCCCGTGGGCGTAGCGCCCGTCCGGGCCCAGCACGGCGCCGTGCTCGCCCTCGTGGGCCTGGAGCGTGAAGGCGAAGAGGCCGCCCGGCACCAGCGCGCGGGCCGCCGCCCCGAGCACGGGCGCGAGGTCGTGCAGGTAGATGAACACGTCCGCCGCCACCACGAGATCGGCCGCGCCCGCGGGCTCCGCGGCCAGGAAGGCGAGGAGGTCGCCCTCGACCAGGCGGGCGTAGAGCCCGGTCCGGCGCGCCGCCGCCAGCATCCCGGGCGAGAGGTCGACCCCGGCGAGCGGCCCGACCAGGCCGCCGAGGGCCCGGGCGACGAGGCCGGTGCCGCAGCCGAGATCGAGCGCCCGGCCGAAGGGCGGCGCCCGGCCGCGCGACGCCGCGACCTCGACCAGGGCTTCGCGCAGGAGCGCCGGGCCGCGATAGCCGAGGCCCTCGACGAGGTGGTGCTCGAAGCGCGCCGCGTAGCCGTCGAACAGGGCCCGCACGTAGGCCGGGGAGATCGCCGTCCCGCCGCCCGGCCGGCCCATCCGGGCGAGGCGCAGGCCGGCGCCGAGGGGATCGGCGGGGTCGAGGGCGAGGACGGTCGCGAAGGCCTCGGCCGCCCGCGCCCGGGCCGACGGATCCTCGCCCGCCATCGCCTCGCGGGCGCGGCCGAGCAGCAGCCAGGCCGGCGCGAAGGCGGGCGCCCGCTCCAGAACCTGCTCGGCGAGGTCGGCGCAGGCGGCCGCGTCCCCGTCCGCGAGGGCGGCCTCGGCCCAGGCGTAGCGGCGGTCGGCGAGGAGGTCGCCGGAGGATCGGGCGGGCACGGTCATGGCGGTGCGGGACAGGCGGGCGGTCCTCCCTATATACGAGGCTCCCGATCCGACGAGAGCCATGGCGCCGCGCCCCACCGACCTCCTGACCCTGACCCGCGAGGGCCTCTACTGCCCGGGCGGCGACTTCCACGTCGATCCGGTCCGCCCCGTGCCCCGGGCCCTGATCACCCACGGCCACGCCGACCACGCGCGGGCCGGCCACGGGCGGGTGCTCGCCACGGCGGAGACGCTCCGCATCATGGCGGTGCGCTACGGCGAGGCGTTCTGCGAATCCCGCCAGGAGGCGGCCCTCGGGGCGACGCTTCGGCTCGGCGACGTCGCGGTGCGCTTCGCCCCGGCCGGGCACGTCCTCGGCTCGGCCCAGATCGCCATCGAGCGGGCGGCCTGCCGCATCGTCGTCTCGGGCGACTACAAGCGCGCGCCCGACCCGACCTGCCTGCCCTTCGAGGTCGTGCCCTGCGACGTGTTCATCACCGAGGCCACGTTCGGGCTGCCGGTCTTCCGCCATCCGGACGCCCGCGCCGAGGTGCGGCGCCTGCTCGCCTCCGTGCGGCTGTTCCCCGAGCGCACCCACATCGTCGGCGCCTACGCCCTCGGCAAGGCGCAGCGGGTGATGGCGCTCCTGCGGGAGGAGGGGTTCGAGGCGCCGATCTACCTGCACGGCGCCATGGAGAAGCTGACCGACCTCTACCGGCGCGAGGGCATCCCCGTCGGCGAGACCATCAAGGTCGCGGCGGCGGAGCGCCCGAAGCTCGGCGGGCGGATCGTGATCTGCCCGCCCTCGGCGATCCAGGACCTGTGGTCGCGCAAGTTCCCGGACCCGGTCACGGCCTTCGCGTCGGGCTGGATGCAGGTGCGGGCCCGGGCGCGCCAGAAGGGGGTGGAGCTGCCGCTCGTGATCTCCGACCACTCGGACTGGGACGCGCTCTGCCGCACCATCCGCGACACCGGCGCCGGGGAGGTCTGGGTCACCCACGGGCAGGAGGACGCCCTGGTGCACTGGTGCGGCACGCAGGGGATCCGCGCCAGGCCCCTGCACATGCTGGGCTACGGCGACGAGGGCGAGGCCGAGCCCGATGCCGCGCCGGGCGACCGGCTCCCGGAGGCCGCGGCGTGAACGCGTTCGCGCACCTCCTCGACCGCCTCGCCTACGAGCCGCGCCGCAACGCCAAGCTGCGCCTGCTGCAGGACTTCTTCCGCAACACCGCCGATCCCGACCGGGGCTACGCGCTCGCCGCGATGACGGGCGGTCTGAGCTTCCGGGAGGCCAAGCCGAACCTGATCCGCGGCCTCGTGGAGGAGCGGGTCGATCCGGTGCTGTTCCGGATGTCCCACTCCTACGTCGGCGACCTCGCGGAGGCGACGGCCCTGATCTGGCCGGCCCGGCCCGCCGACGCCCCGCCGGGGCTCGGCCACAACAACCCGCCGGCCCCGGTGCCGACCCTCGCCGAGGTGGTGGAGACCCTCGGCACGATCGGCAAGGCCGAGCTCCCGGCCCGCATCGCCGCGTGGCTCGACGCCCTCGACGAGACCGGCCGCTGGGCGCTCCTCAAGCTCATCACCGGCGCGCTGCGGGTCGGCGTCTCGGCGCGGCTCGCCAAGACCGCCGTCGCGAGCCTCGGCGGGCACGAGGCGGACGCCGTCGAGGAGGTCTGGCACGGCCTCGAGCCGCCCTACGCGGCCCTGTTCGCCTGGGTCGAGGGCGGGGCGGAGCGGCCCGAATCCCGCAACCCGGCCCCGTTCCGGCCGCCGATGCTCTCGCACCCGATCGAGGAGGAGAGCGACTTCGCCAAGCTCGACCCGGAGGCGTTCTCGGCCGAGTGGAAGTGGGACGGCATCCGCGTCCAGCTCGTCGGCGGGCGCGACCGCGCCGGGGAGCAGGTCCGGCGGATCTTCTCGCGCACCGGGGAGGACATCTCCGGCGCGTTCCCGGACCTCGCCGAGGCGATCGGGTTCGACGGGGCCCTCGACGGCGAGCTCCTGATCCTGCGCGAGGGCCGCGTGCAGAGCTTCAACGTGCTCCAGCAGCGGCTGAACCGGAAGGCGGTGACCCCGAAGCTCCTCGAGGACTTCCCCGCCCACGTGCGGGCCTACGACCTGCTCGCGGAGGGCGGCGAGGACCTGCGGCCGCTGCCGTTCCGGGAGCGCCGGGCGCGCCTCGAGGCCTTCGTGGCCCGCCTCGACCATGCCCGCATCGACCTCTCGCCCCTGGTGGCGTTCGGCGACTGGGACGCCCTGGCGGCCGCCCGGGCCGACCCGGCCGGCGTCGGCGCCGGACCGGACGCCGAGGCGATCGAGGGCGTGATGCTGAAGCGCCTGGCCAGCCCCTACGTGCCGGGCCGCCCCAAGGGGCCGTGGTGGAAGTGGAAGCGCGAGCCCTACCGGGTCGACGCCGTGATGATGTACGCCCAGCGCGGGCACGGGAAGCGGTCGTCGTACTACTCCGACTACACGTTCGGCGTCTGGCGCGAGGCGCCGGACGGGCACGAGGAGCTGGTGCCGGTCGGCAAGGCCTATCACGGCTTCACGGACGAGGAGCTGATGCGGCTCGACCGCTACGTCCGCAACCACACCGTCAAGCGCTTCGGCCCGGTGCGGGAGGTGGAGTACGGGGTGCGGGCGGGCCTCGTCCTCGAGATCGCCTTCGAGGGCATCCAGCGCTCGACCCGGCACAAGTCCGGCGTCGCCATGCGGTTCCCCCGCGTCAGCCGCATCCGCTGGGACAAGCCCCCGGCGGAGGCCGACCGCCTGGCGGTGCTGGAGCGCATTCTGGAGCGCGGCGAGCGCGAGATCCACCCCGGGCGGGAGGTCGCATCATGAGGCGCGTGGAGCGGATCGCGGACGGGGCGCCGACCCGGCAGGCGACGGGCCGCCTCGTCGTGGAGACGCGGGGCCAGGGCTTCACCGAGTTCACCGCCGAGGCCGGCGCCTTCGTGCGCGAGAGCGGCGTCCGCCACGGCCTGCTGACGGTCTTCTGCCGCCACACCTCGGCGTCCCTGACGATCCAGGAGAACGCGGACCCGGACGTGCGCACGGACCTCCTCGCCGCCCTCGACGGGATGGCTCCGCGCGGGGCCGCCTACGTCCACGATTCCGAGGGGCCCGACGACATGCCGGCCCACATCCGCACGATGGTCACCGACGCCGCGCTGACGCTCCCCGTCGTGGAGGGCCGGCCCGCGCTCGGCACCTGGCAGGGCCTCTACCTGATCGAGCACCGGGACCGGCCGCATCGCCGGGAGATCGTCCTGCACGTCCTCGGCTGCTGAGCCCGGCCCCGGCGCCGGCGCGCCGGCCGCGACCGGGACGGGCCCACGGGAAACCCGCCGCCTTCCCCGCCGTCGCCCGCGCCTCCACCGTTCGGTGGAGGCGCGGGCCCGGGCATCGGCGCATTCTGTCGGGGATGCGACGCGGGCGGACGGACCGCCCGGGGCGCGTGCCGGCGCCGGCCGGCGTCCGCCCGCGCCCTCTCGGCGCGCGGCGAGGGCGCCGGCGGGCCGCGCCCGTCCCGACGCGCCGGCCCCGGCGAGGAGGATCGAGCCGATGCGACCTTGGTTCGTCACCAGCGCGGATCCGGAACCCTCCGCGGGACCGCGGGCAGAGCCTCGCCGGCCCGCCGCTCTCGCGCCGTCGGCGGGCCTCGGGCCGCGGGCGGGCCTCGCATCCCCCGGACCTCGTGCGGCGCGGCTCCGCCCTGATCATGGCTAGCGCCCCGAGGGCCGCCCCCGCGGCCGGGGGCGCCGCTCCGCCGGCGCGGTCGCGCCGCCTCCTCGCGGTCCTCCTGGCGGCGTTCTGCCTCTGCCTCGTCGTGGCGGGCCGGGGGCAGACCCTCACGGCGTCCGTCCTGATCGCGATGGCGCTCGCCTCGGCGGTGTCCAGCATCGCGGGCTTCGCCTTCTCGGCCATTTGCGGGGCGATCGTCTTCCACCTCGCGACGGATCAGGTGCAGCTCGTCGAGGCGATGATCCTCTGCAGCGTGGCCAACCAGACCCTGATGGTCTGGGCGATCCGCCGGGACGTCGACTGGCGTACCGTCTCGACGTTCCTGCTGGGCGGCCTCGCCGGCCTGCCCCTCGGGGTCTGGCTCCTGCTCAACGTCGCGCGCGCCAGCTACGTGCACGGGCTCGGCATCTTCCTGATCGCCTACGGCGGCTTCATGCTGGTGCGGCGGCCCGTGGTCATCAGGCGCCAGCCCGTCGCCCTCGACGTGGCGTCGGGCTTCCTCGGCGGGATCACGGGCGGCGCCCTCGGCTTCCCCGGAGCCTTCGTGACGATCTGGTGCAGCTTCAAGGGGTGGAGCAAGAGCCGGCAGCGGGCCGTGTTCCAGCCGTTCATCCTGATCATGCAGGTGGCGGCGCTGCTGGCGATCACGCTCGTCCACGCCTCGCCGGGCGGGAACCCGGGGTCCGACTGGGCCGGTCTGCTCTGCGTGCCGGGCTCGCTCATCGGAACGGCCCTCGGCATGGAGGTCTACCGGCGGCTGTCCGACGCCCACTTCTCGATGATGATCAACATCCTGCTGATCGTGTCCGGCGTCAGCTTCGCGGTCTGATTCCGGCCGGGGCAGCCTGCCCGGGGGCGCGGACGGAGGCATCCGCCCGCGCGGCGCCCCGGGCGAAATTGTCCGCGGCCGTGCGAGGGTCTAAGCTCGCGGCGGAGTTCGCTGTTGATCGCCGGCGACCGGCTCTTGCGGCCGGGGTGCCGACCGCGTGGAGTGGCCCGGTTCGGCCGCGAGAACAGTCCGGCGCGTGAGGCTTCGTTGGGTTCCGAGACCACCATCGTCGTTGCGGACGACCACCCGCTGTTCCGGGGCGCCCTGCGGGGCGCCGTGACGACGCTCCTGCCCGGCGCCCGCATCGTCGAGGCGAGCGGGCTCGAGGCGCTGACGGCGCACCTCGACCAGGAGCCGGAGGTCGACCTCGTGCTCCTCGACCTCACCATGCCGGGCGTGCAGGGCTTCTCGGGACTGATCTACCTGCGGGCGCAGCACCCGGCGCTGCCCGTGGTGATCGTCTCGGCCAACGAGGACCCGGTGGTGATCCGGCGCGCCCTCGATTTCGGCGCCGCGGGCTTCATCCCGAAATCCCTTGACATCGACCAGATCGGCGAGGCGATCCGGCAGGTGCTGGCCGGCGGCACCTGGGTCCCGCCGGACATCGAGCTCTCCGCCTCCGAGGACAAGGAGACGGCCGACCTGATGCGCCGCCTCGCCACCCTGACGCCGCAGCAGGTGCGGGTGCTGATGATGCTTTCCGAGGGGCTGCTCAACAAGCAGATCGCCTACGAGCTCGGCGTCTCCGAGGCCACCGTGAAGGCGCACGTCTCGGCCATCCTCCAGAAGCTCGGCGTCGAGAGCCGCACCCAGGCGGTGATCGCGTCCTCGCGCATCGGCGCGACCCTCAGGCCGCCGGCCGGCGTGGAGTAGGGACCGGCCGGCGCCGGACGGGGCCGTGCCGGCGCCCGACCGGGATAGGGCGGCTTCCCGCCCTATCCGGCGCGGCGGCGCCCGAAGGCCTCGGCGACCGCGATGCCGCCCACGACGAGCGCGAGCGCCAGGCCCTCGGTCGCCCCGAACGGCTCTCCGACCAGCAGCACGGCGAGTAGCGCCCCGAACACCGGAACCAGGTTCACGAACAGGCCGGCGCGGTTCGGCCCGATCATCTCGACGCCGCGCATGAAGGCGAGCTGGGCCGCGAGCGAGGGGCCGAGGGCCGTGAAGGCGATGAGGGCCCACCCCGTCGCGCCGGGCCAGACCAGCCGGCCGCTCGCCCATTCGGCGGCCATCAGGGGGAGCGAGGTCAGCCAGGCCGCCACCGCCATGGCGGAGAAGAACACGAGGCCCGACACCCGGGGGCGCGACGGCAGGGCGACCGTGTAGCCGGCGTAGAGCAGGCAGGCGACGACGAGGAGGAGGTCGCCGCGGTTGAACGCGAGCTCGCGCAGCACGGCGCCGTCGCCGTGGCTGGCCGCCAGGACGACGCCCGCGAGCGTGAGGGTGACGCCGGCGGCCTGGCCGAGGCTCACGGCGTGCCGGTAGACCGCGAAGTTCAGGAGGATCACCAGGACCGGGATCGAGCCCTGGAAGAGCACGAGGTTGACCGTGCTCGTGTACGCCCCGGCCGCGTAGTAGAGGCCGTTGAACAGGGTGTAGCCGAAGCCGCCCATCAGGAGGATGCGGCGCCAGTGGGGCGCGAGGGCGCTCCACTCGCGCACGATCTGGCGGCCGGCGAGGCCCGCGAGCAGCGTGCAGGCGATCGCCCAGCGCAGGCCCGTCAGGGCCTGGGGCGAGACCGCGCCGACCGCCCACTTGCTCGCCACGGCGTTGCCGGCCCACAGGAGCGCCGTGAGGGTGAGGAGCGCGTAGGCGGCCCGCGGCGACCCGGCATCCGGCGGCGTGCCGGCGGGAGCCGGCCGCGTCATCGCGCGCCGCCGGGTGCGGCGCGGCACGAGCCCGCGGCCGGGCGCCGGGCCCGGCTCACGCCAGGGCCATCAGGAAGCGCTCGATCAGCTCCAGGGCCCGCTGGGTCATGGCGATGGGGTAGCGGATGAAGACGTGGCAGCCGCCGGTGTAGACGGCGGTGTAGCCGCCGTTGTTGGCCGCGGCCCAGCGCATCGACATGAACAGGGTGTCGTCGAGGAGCGGGTCCCGCGTGCCGACCGAGAACAGGGCCGGGGGCAGGCCCTTGAGGTCGGCGTAGAGGGGCGAGACGTCGGGCGAGCGGCGCGCCACGCCCTCGGGCACGAAGCCGTCGGCGAAGCGGCGCACGTCCCGGGAATTGAGCACGAGGCGCTCCTCGCCCCAGATCCGGGCGCTCGCCGTGACGCCGAGGTCGTAGAGGCCCGAGAACAGGTTGGCGCCCCGGAAGGCCTTCCGCAGGTTGTGCCGGTCGCGCAGGCGCAGGAGCGTCATCACGCTCAGGTGCGCGCCGACGGACTCGCCCCCGATCGTCAGCGCCTCGACCCCGAACAGCTTGCGGCCCTCGGCGTGCAGCCAGAGCGCGGCCGCCTCGCAATCGTCGATGGGCGCCGGGTAGGGGTTCTCGGGCGCGAGGCGGTAGGCCACCGAGACGCAGACGAAGCCGCAGCGGTCGGCGATGCGCTCGAGCCAGGGATCCTGCTCGTCGGCCGCGCCCCAGACCCAGCCGCCCGAGTGGACGTGCAGGTAGGCGCCCCGGGCCTTGCGCTGCGGCCGGATCACCCGGAGCGCCAGGTCGCCGCCGGGTCCCGGGATCGTGATGGTCTCGGCCCGGGCGCTGCGGGGCATGGCCGGGTAGGCGATGCTGCCGCGCCGGCGGCGCTCGCGCACCTCCGCGACGGGCATGGACCAGGGGTCCGGCGCCTGCGCCTGGGCGGCGATGATGGACTGGTTGAGCCGCTCCGCGTCGGGGTCGGCCTTCGCGGGGTCGAAGAGCGCGTGATCGATCATTCTACTTCATCTCGTCGCCACCCGGCCGCAGGGGTGCGGCAGGGTGCCTCGGCGTCACGATCCGGGCGGAGTTCCGACCCTCGCATCTTGGGATGCCCGGCGGAGGTTGCCATCTCACGCGCGCGTTGCCAAACCGTGCAATGCGTCAGGCCGGCCCGGCTTTCGGGTGAATGTGGCAAATCCGCAACGGTCATCCGCGAGGAAGCATGAGCGATCCGAGATTCCGCCGCCCGCCCGGCGGCCCGCACGATCCGCGCGCGGACGTCGATCCCGAGGCCGCCCATCCGTTCCGGCCCCAGCGGCGGACCTCCGAGCTGCACCGCTTCCTCGGCGGCTCCCCCGCCGGCGTGCTGGTGCGCCTCGTGTTCCTGTCGCTGCTCGTGGGCGCCGGCATGGCGATGGTCGGCGTCACGCCGACGACGCTGTTCGCCCACGCCTACGAGACCGCGCGGACGCTGATCGACCTCGGACTCTCGACCTTCCACGACGCCGGGCGCTGGTTTGCCGCCGGTGCCGTGGTGGTGCTGCCGCTCTGGCTGCTGTCGCGCCTGTTCGCGAACGGCCGCTGACGGCGCCCGCGATGCCGCCTCACGCCCCGGCCGCCCCGGCGGTGACGAGCCGCCGCGTGCTCGCGCTCTCCCTGCCGATCACCCTGGCGAACGTCACGACGCCGCTCCTCGGCATCGTCGGGGCGGCCGTGATCGGGCGGCTCGGGGACGCCGCCCTCCTGGGCGCCCTCGCCCTCGGCGCCGTGATCTTCGACTACCTGTTCTGGACCTTCGGCGCCCTCAGGATGGCGACCGCCGGTCTCACCGCCCAGGCGGCGGGGGCGGGGGACACGGGCGAGGTCGACCGCACCCTCGCCCGGGCGCTCGCCGTCGCGGTGGCGGTCGGCCTCGCCCTGGTGGCGCTCCAGGCGCCGCTGGGCGCGGGGGCCCTGGCGCTGGCGGGCGCCAGCCCGGCCGTGACGGCGGCGCTCTCGAGCTACTTCGGCGTCCGGATCCTCTCGTCGCCCTTCACGCTCGCGAACTACGCCATCCTGGGCTCGACCCTGGGGCGGGGGCGCACCGACCTCGGCCTCGGCCTCCAGGTCGCCATCAACCTCGTGAACGTGGCGCTGACCCTCGGCCTCGTGCTCGGGCTGCACCTCGGGATCGCCGGGGCGGCCCTCGCGGCGGTGCTGGCCGAGGTGGCCGGCACCGTGCTCGGCCTCGCGGTGCTGCGCCGCCTCGGCGCCCGGCCCTGGCGGGTGGCGCGGGCCGACATCCTCGAGCGGGCGGGCCTGCGGCGGATGCTGGCGGTGAACGGCGACGTGATGGTGCGCACGCTCGCGATCATCGCGGCCTTCGGGCTGTTCTCGGCCCTCGGCGCGCGGGCCGGCGACGTGCCGCTGGCCGCCAACGCGGTGCTTCAGAACCTCTTCCTCGTCGGCAGCTTCTTCCTCGACGGCTTCGCGACCGCCGCCGAGGTCCTGTGCGGGCAGGCCCTCGGCGCCCGGGACGAGGCGGGCTTTCGCACCGCGGTGCGCCTCGCGCTACGCTGGTGCGTCGGCTTCGGCCTCGCCGTGTCGACGGTCTTCCTCGTCGGCGGGGCGGCGTTCATCGACGCCGTCACCACCCACGCGGAGGTGCGGGCCTTCGCGCGCGACTACCTGCCCTTCGCGGCGCTCACGCCCCTCGTCGCCGCGGCGGCCTTCGCGTTCGACGGCGTCTACATCGGGGCGACCTGGACGCGGCCGATGCGCAACCTGATGCTGGCCGCGCTCGCCGCGGACGTCGCCGTGCTCCTGGTCGCCCGCGGCTACGGCAACACCGGCCTGTGGCTGGCGATGCTGGCCTTCCTGGCCGCCCGGGGGATCGGGCAGGCGGCCCTCTACCCGCGGCTCGCCGCCGCGACCTTCCCGCCGCGGCGTTCCGCCGACCTCTCCCTCTCCAGGCCTTCGGAGGCGACGCGATGATCCAGGGCGGCTGCTACTGCGGGGCCGTGCGCTACGCCGCCGAGGGGACGCCCCGGCACCTCACCGCCTGCCACTGCCGGGCCTGCCGGGGCACCACGGGGGCGCCGCATGTCGGCTGGATCACGCTGCCGCGCACGGGCTTCCGCTTCACGGCCGGCACGCCGACGCGCTTCCGCTCGAGCGCGGTCGGGACGCGCAGCTTCTGCCCGACCTGCGGCACGCAGCTCGCCTTCGTGAGCGACGCCCAGCCGGACGCGATCGACGTCACGACCGCGAGCCTCGACGCGCCCGACAGCCTGCCGCCGCGGGACCACACCTGGGTCTCGCGCAAGCTCGCCTGGGTCACGATCCCGGACGGCCTGCCCGCCTACCGGGAGGGGCGCCCCCCGGACGCGTCCGGGACGCCGCCCGGATTGTGACGGGCTGGAATGGTGATTAGGAACGGCCGCGGCGGGCGCGGGAGCCCGGGCGGCGGAGACGCGACGGGATGGATGCGGCGCACCCCAGAGGGGACGGCCTCTACGCGGTGCCCCGGCCGGTCACGGACCTCGGTTCCTGCGTGTTCCACCACGCCATCGACCTTCCGGGCTACGGCGCGGTCCCGGGCGGGTGGGACCTCCGGGCCGGCATCGTGGATTATCTCGGCCACGTCGCCTTCGCGGGCAAGCGCGCGCTCGACGTCGGCACCACCAGCGGCTTCCTCAGCTTCGCCATGGAGGCGGCCGGGGCGGAGGTGGTCTCCTACGACCTGGCGCAGTCCGAGCCCTGGGACGTGGTGCCGTTCCCGGGCCTCGACCGCGGCGACTTCGAGGGGGAGCTCCGCAACCACCTCGACCGGATCGAGGACGCCTACTGGCTCTCCCACGCCGCCCTCGGCTCGCGGGCGCGCCTCGCGCGGGGCTCGTTCTACGCGATCCCCCTGGCGCTCGGCCCGGTGGACGTCGCGGTGTTCGGCACCACGCTGGTGCGGATGCGCGACCCGTTCAGCGTCCTCCAGAGCGCCGCCCGGCTCACGCGCGAGACCCTGGTGGTGACCGAGATCCTGCCGCGGCCCTACCGGTTCGTGCGCTACCTGCGCCGGCGCGTCGGCCTGCCGATGTTCCTGCTGCCCCGGGCGGCCAGCCGGGCCCGCTTCGAGGCCTGGTGGGTGTTCGCGCCCGCGACGATCCAGGAATTCCTGCGCATCCTGGGCTTCGGCGAATCGGCGGTGACCTACCACCACCAGCTCGTCCTCGGCCGCCGGCAGCTCTGCTACACGGTGGTCGGCCGCCGCACCGAACCGACGAACCCGCGCGGCTAGGGTGGCGGGCCGGGTCCCGTACGCCGGGGATGCGCACGCGCGGGCGCTCCCCTCACGCCGTGCGCGCCAGGACCTCGGCGTCCCGCCCGACCGCCGCGGACAGGTCGGGGGCGCCGTCGCGCGCGAGGTGCCGCAGCAGGCCCGCCTTGATGTCGGCGACGAGGCCGGGGCCGGCGTAGACGAGGGCGGAGTAGAGCTGCAGCAGCCTCGCGCCGGCGCGGATCTTGATCCAGGCCGCCTCCGCCGAGTCGATGCCCCCGACCCCCACCAGCGGCAGCCCCGCCCCGACCCGGCGGTAGGCCTCGGCGAGGAGTCGCGTCGAGGGCGAGAACAGCGGCCGGCCGGACAGCCCGCCGGTCTGCGCCCGCGCGGCCCCCGTGAGGCTCGCCGGCCGCGCCACGGTGGTGTTCGAGACCACGAGGGCGTCGATGCCCCGCCGCAGGGCCGTCGCCGCGATGGCGTCGAGGGTGTCGAGGCCGATGTCGGGGGCGATCTTGAGCAGCACGGCGGGCCGGGCCGCCCCGGCCGCCGCGTCGCGGGCCTCGATCACCCGGGCGAGCAGGTCGTCGAGGAAGGCCTCGCCCTGGAGGTCGCGCAGGCCGGGCGTGTTGGGCGACGAGACGTTGACGGTGAGGAAGTCCACGAGGCCGGCCAGGCTCCGCGTGCAGGCGACGTAGTCGGCGATTCGGTCGGCGGAATCCTTGTTGGCGCCGATATTCACCCCGACGAGGCCGGGCCGGCCCCGCCGGGCGGCGAGCCGGGCGCGCACCACCTCCAGTCCCTCGCTGTTGAGGCCGAAGCGGTTGATCACGGCGCCGTCCGCCGGCAGGCGGAAGACCCGGGGCCGCGCGTTGCCGGGCTGCGGCCGGGGCACCACGCCGCCGACCTCGACGAAGCCGAAGCCGAGCCGCAGGAGCGCGTCGGGCACCTCGGCGCCCTTGTCGAACCCGGCCGCGAGCCCGACCGGGTTCGGGAAGTGCCGGCCGAGGACGCCGACGCCGAGGCGCGGGTCGTCGGGCCGGGCCGGGCCCGGCGGCAGGTGCGCGAGGGTCCGCAGCGTCAGCGCGTGGGCCGTCTCGGCGTCGAGGGCGTGGAGCAGCGGCCGGGCGAGGGGGAACAGGGCGGCGAGCACGGCGGGTCAGGCCCCGAGGCTCTCGGGGAAGCGATGCACGCCGTCCGGCCCCCGCGGCAGGGGCGACACCGCCCGCACCGCCGCGAGCGGCAGCACTCCGTAGAGGTGGGGGAACAGGGCGCCGCCGCGGGACGGCTCGTAGCGCAGGGCCTCGCCGAGCGCCTCGGCGGCGACCGCGACCAGGACCAGGTCGTCCATGCCGGCGAAGTGCCGGGCGGCGGTCTCGCGCACCTGCCCGGCATCCGAGAGGTGGATGTAGCCGTCGGCGAGGTCGACCGGGGCGCCTGCGAACCGGCCGGCCGCCTCGGCGTCGCGCCAGGAAGCGGCCGGGCAGATCTTGTAGACGAGGGTCATGGCGGGATTCCTGGATCGGGGCGAGGGGCCCGGCGGGTGGCGGCAGTCGCCCAGCCGGGACCGGATAGCCGCGCCCGCCCGGACCCGCAACGGCGTTGCCTTTCCGCGAACGTCAGGTAGTTTACATTTGTTAGTCTCACCAGGAAGGCCACGGGCTTCAGGTCCTGTCATCATGCTGTCCCACGACCGGATCTGGTCGGCCATCGACCACCTGGCCGAGCGCCACAACCTGACGGCCTCCGGGCTCGCCCGGCGGGCCGGGCTCGACGCGACCAGCTTCAATCGCTCAAAGCGCGTCGGCCGCGACGGGCGCAAGCGCTGGCCCTCGACGGAATCGCTGGCCAAGGTCCTGGCCGCCACGGGCGCGAGCCTCGACGAGTTCCTGCGCCTCGTCGAGCCGCGGGACCGGAGCGCCCGCACCGCGCTGCCGCTGATCGGCAGCGCGCACGCGGTCGGGCGGATCGGCGCCGACGGGCTCCCGGGCGGCGGCCGGGGCTGGGAGGCGATGGAGTTTCCGGATCTCGGCCGCGAGCCCTGCTTCGCCATCGCGGTCCAGGGCGGCTCGCTCAACCCGCTCTACCGCGACGGCGACGTGCTGGTGGTCTGCGCGACCGCGCGCCTGCGCGAGGGCGACCGGGTGGTGGCGTGCCTCGACGGCGGCGCGATCCTGGCGGCGGAGCTCGGGCGCGGCACCGCCCGGGCGGCCGAGCTCCGCGTGCCGGGGCCGGGCGGGCCCGACCGCGTGCTGCTCGCCACCGACGTCGCCTGGATGGCGCGGGTGATGTGGGTGCGCCACTAGAGCAGCATCAAATCACGCTGCAATCGGCCGCTGCTCCAGGTTGTTGATTCCGCCGCATTGTCTGCGGCGAACCGGTGTCCACTTCGCCGGACAATGCTCTAGGGGCGCTCCGACCTCGCCGCCGGTCCGGCGCGGGGGAGCGCGCCGCAAACCCCGACCGGCCTCACTCGGCGGCGACGCGCAGGGCGCGCCACTGCGTCATCAGGGCCCGGAGGGCGGCGGGCTTGAGCGGCTTGTTCAGCACGTGCACCCGCTGCGCCGCCGCCGCCTCCCGCACGGCGGGCGAGCGGTCGGCGGTGAGGAGCACCGCCGGAATGTCGGCCGCCAGGGCGGCGCGCAGGGAGGCGATCAGGTCGAGGCCCTGGCCCTGGTCGAGGTGGTAGTCGGCCACGATCACGTCCGGCCGGCAGGCGCCGGCGAGCACCCGCGCGACCGCCTCGCTGAGCGAGCCGGCGGTGTGGACGGCGCAACCCCAGCGCGCGAGCAGCGTCCGCATCCCGTCGACGATGGCGGGCTCGTTGTCGACCGCCAGCACGGTGAGCCCGGCGAGCGTGACGGCTTCCGGCCGCGGCGCCTCGCCGGCGGCCTCGGGGGCGGGCTTGGCCTGGGTGCGCGGCACCGTGACGGAGAAGGCCGAGCCGTGGCCGGGCCGCGAGGCGAGCGCGACCGGATGGTCGAGCAGGCGGGCGGTCCGCTCGACGATGGAGAGGCCGAGGCCGAGGCCGCGGGCGACCCGCGCGCCCTGGTCGAGGCGCTGGAACTCCCGGAACACTACCTTCTGCTTCGAGGCCGGGATGCCGAGCCCGGTGTCGCAGACCGTCAGGACGACGTGGCCGCCGCGCCGGCGCGCGCCCACGAGCACCCGGCCCCGCGGCGTGTACTTGATGGCGTTCGACACGAGGTTGTGGAGCAGGCGCCGCAGGAGCGAGCGGTCCGAGCGGATGGCGAGGGAGCAGGGCATGACCTTGAGGACGAGGCCCTTCTCCCGCGCGGTCGGCCCGAACTCGCGCTGGACCTGGCGGAACAGCTCCGCCACCGGGACGATCGAGAGCTGCGGCTTCAGGGCCCCGCTGTCGAGGCGCGAGATGTCGAGGAGGGCCGTCAGGATCTCCTCGACCGCGTCCAGGGAGGCGTCGACGTTCTCGGCGAGGGTCGGGTCGGTGGCGCGGTCGCGCTCGACCAGGGCCGTGGCGTAGAGCCGGGCCGCGTTGAGGGGCTGCAGGATGTCGTGGCTCGCCGCGGCGAGGAACCGGGTCTTCGACGCGTTGGCCGCCTCGGCCGCGGTCGTGGCCCGGGTGAGGGCGGCGTTGAGCCGGGTGAGCTCCTCGGTCCGCTCCCGGACGCGGCTCTCCAGCTCCTCGTTGAGGCGGGTGCGCGCCTCCTCGGCGGCCACGGACTCGGTGACGTCCGTGTAGGTCGCGACGACGCCGCCGTTCGGCAGCACGTTGGCGCGGATCTCGATCACCCGGCCGCTCGGGTGCAGGCGCAGGCGCTGGGGCCCGGCCTCCTGCCGGAAGGCGGCGATGCGCTCGCGCACCAGCGCGTCGGCGTCGCGGTCGCCGTAGGCGCCGCGCCCGGCGTTGAAGCGCACGATCTCCTCGAGCCCGATCCCCGTCTGGATCATGTCCGGGGGCAGGTCGTAGAGGTCCGCGAACGCCCGGTTCCAGGCGATCAGCTTCATGTCGCGGTCGAAGACCGTGATGCCCTGACCCGCGTGGTCGAGCCCGTGCTGGAGGATGTCGCGGCTGTACTGGAAGACCGCCGAGGCGTCGTCGAGGAGCTTGAGCGCGGCCTGGGGCGAGACGTTGCGCCGCCGCAGCAGCAGCGACAGGGCGAGCCGCGCCGAGGCGGCCCCGATCGCCGAGGCGAGGAGGTGCTCGGCGTGGCGCAGTTCCGGCAGCCCGGCCACCGCCGCGGCCGGGACCGGGCCGCGCCCCTGCGCCTGGGCGAACTCCTCGAAGGCCCGGGCGGCCCGCTCCTCGCCGAGGAAGCGCGCCACGGTGGCGCGCAATTCCGCCACCGTGACCACGGCCCGGAAGAGCCGGAAGCTCGGCGCGCCCGGCCCCGCGGCATGGCCGAAGGCCTCGGCCTGGAGGCACTCGATGGCGCTGGGTGGGCGCACGAGCGAGAGGCCGACATACGCCAGGACGTTGAGGCCGAGGCTCCACAGCGTGCCGTGGACGAGGCGCGGCACGTCCTCGAGGCCCATGAGCGCGGTCGGGCTCAGGGCCGCGACGCCGAACGGGCCCTCGTCGAGGAGGCGGGCGGCCCAGCCGCCGCCGTCGGTGACGAGGCTCGGCACGAGCAGGGTGTAGACCCAGACCAGGAGGCCGACGGACAGCCCGGCCGCCGCGCCGAGCCCCGTGCCCCGGCGCCAGTACAGCGCCCCCACGAAGGCCGGCCCGATCTGGGCGACCGCCGCGAAGGACAGGAGCCCAATCGACGCCAGGGCGACCTCGCCGGCGATTTGCGAGTAGGCGTAGGCCACCAGCACCACGGCCACGATGGCGATGCGCCGCACGACGAGGACGTGGTTGCCGAGGTCCGACCCGCCGGAGCGGCCGGCCCGGCGCCGCAGCGTCACCGGGATCACGAGGTGGTTCGAGATCATGATGGCGACCGCCACCGATTCGACGATGACCATCGCGGTCGCGGCCGAGAGGCCGCCGATGAAGGCCACGAGGGCGACCCCGTCGGCCCGCTCGCTCAGGGGCAGCGCCAGGACGGTCATGTCGCGCTGCACGGTCCCGTCCGGGAACAGGGCGAGGCCGGCGAGGGCCAGCGGCACCACGAACAGGTTGATCAGCACGAGGTAGAGCGGGAAGGTCCAGGCGGCGCGGCCCACATCCGCCACGGCGCGGTTCTCCACCACCGCCATGTGGAATTGGCGCGGCAGCAGCAGCACGGCCGCGGCCGCGAGCAGGGTCTGCACCAGCAGGGTCGCGGGGCCCGAGGTGTTGGCGGCGAGCGCCGCGGCGTCCCGGGCGAGGCTGAGGGAGGCGAGGGGCGGCGTGTCGCGCAGCATCCAGCCCACCACGAACCCGCCCACGGTCAGGAAGGCCAGGAGCTTGACCAGCGATTCGAGGGCGACCGCCAGGGTGAGCCCGTCCTGGTGCTCGGTGGCGTCGGCGTGGCGGGTGCCGAACGCCACCGCGAACCCGGCGAGCACCAGGGCGACGAACAGGCCGAGGTCCCCGGCCATCCCGGCCTGGGCGCCGCTGCCGTCGGTGGTGTGCAGGAAGACCTGGAGCGAGGCCGCCACCGCCCGCAATTGCAGGGCGATGTAGGGGATCGCCCCGACCATGGCGATCAGGCAGACGAGGGCGGCGATGCGCTCGCTCTTGCCGTAGCGGGCGGCGACGAAGTCGGCGACGGAGGTCGAGTTCTGCGCCTTGGCGATGCGCACGACCCGGGCCACCAGCCGGTGGCCGAGCCCGATCACCAGCACCGGGCCGACGTAGATGGTGAGGAAGTCGAGGCCGGTGTGGCTGGCGAGGCCGACCGAGCCGAAGAAGGTCCAGGAGGTGCAGTAGACCGCGAGCGACAGGGCGTAGATGGTGGGACGCACCCGTGCGTCGCGCATCAGCCGGCGCCCGGAGACGTCGCCCCAATGGGCGACCGCGAACAGGGCGCAGATGTAGACGAGCGCCGTCAGCACCACCGCCCAGCCCGCGATCATCGCCCGCCACCGCTCCCTCGCGCCGGGTCGGCGCCCGGCCCGCACGGCGCTGTGTACGGCATTCCCGCGGGGGAGTGGATAGGGGGCGGCGCGGCCGGCCGATCGCCGGGTGCGGCGGAGGGCCCGCCGCGGGAGAGCCTCAGGCCGCGCGCGAGCGCAGGACCTCGGCGCCGTTGCCGATCGAGCGGGTGTAGAGCAGGCCGTAACTGTGGGCCGCCTTGTCCCAGCCGAAGCTGCGCGCCATGGCGCTGCGCCGCATCGCGTTCAGCCGGCGCTTGGAGGTGAAGGTCTCCAGGGCGCGCCGGACCGCGCCGGTGAGCCCCTTGAGGGAGGCCTCGCCGAACGTGAAGCCGGTGACGCCGTCCTCGACGGTGTCGGCGAGGCCGCCGGTGCGGTGGACGATCGGCAGCGAGCCGAAGCGCTGGGCGTACATCTGGGCGAGGCCGCAGGGCTCGAAGCGCGAGGGCATCAGCAGGAAGTCGCTGCCCGCGAACATGCGGTGCGCGTCGGTCTCCTCGAAGCCGACCCGCACGCCGACGGCGCCGGGGTGGCGCCGGGCGAGGTCGAGGAACGCGGCCTCGAACCGGCTCTCGCCCTGGCCCGTCACCACGAGCTGGCCGCCCTCGGCGACGATGGATTCCGCCGCCGCCAGGGTCAGGTCGACGCCCTTCTGGTGGACGAGGCGGGACACGATGGCGAAGAGCGGCCCGCGGGAGACGCCGAGGCCGAACCGCTGGCGCACCGCGTCGGCGTTGGCGCGCTTGCCCTTCCAGTCGTCAGGCTCGAACGGGGTGGCGAGGTGCGGGTCGGTGCGCGGATCCCAGACCTCGTCGATGCCGTTCAGGATGCCGGCGAGCCGGCCCTGGTGGGCGCGGGTGCGCAGCAGGCCGTCGAGGCCGCAGCCGAATTCCGGGGTGGTGATCTCGTGCGCGTAGGTCTCGCTCACCGTGGTGACGTGCGAGGCGTAGAACAGGCCGGCCTTCAGGAACGAGAGCTTGCCGTAGAACTCGACGCCGTCGATCTGGAAGGCGCTCTCCGGCACGCCGAGGCGGCCGAGGTTCTCCCAGGGAAACAGGCCCTGGTAGGCGAGGTTGTGGATGGTGAGCACGGACGGCGTGCGCTGGCCGCGCCAGGCGAGGTAGGCCGGCGCCAGGGCGGTCTGCCAGTCGTTGAGGTGGAGGAGGTCGGCGCGCCAGTCCGGGTCGGCCCCGTGGGCGAGCTCCGCCGCCGCGAGGCTGAGCCGGCCGAAGCGCAGGTCGTTGTCGGGGAAGTCGCCGCCCTGGTCGCCGTAGGGCGAGCCGTCGCGCTCGTAGAGGTCGGGGTTGAGGACGACGTAGACCGGCAGGCCGTCCGCCGTCTCGACGAGGCCGATGGCGCAGGGCGGCAGGCCCGCGACCCCGGGAAGCTGGGCCACGACCGGGATCTCGGCGAAGCGCTCGACGACCTGACGGTAGCCCGGGATCAGGATGCGGACGTCGAAGCCCTGGCGCAGGGCTCGGGGCAGGGAGGCCGCGACCTCGCCGAGGCCGCCGGTCTTGAGGAAGTCCGCCATCTCCGGCGTCGCGTAGAGCACGCGCGGCTTGAGCGACCCGCGCATCGCCTCGGCGGCCCTGGCGCGGGGCCGCTCCTGCGGCACGACCGGCGTGAGGGAAGCCGATCGCGCCGACGCCGGTAGGATCATGGATGGGTCCCCATGCCGCCCGCCGGACGGGATGCTGGCGGACAAAGCCGCGGCGTACACGTGATCTCGCAACGCACGAATCCCCGTCGGGTTCCACCGCACTGCACAATATCACGCCGGGGGTCATTCACAAGAAAAAACGCCCGATCGCGCGAGAAAATGCGCCCGCATCGGCACAAGACGCTCAAGCTCCGGCATGAAAGTGGCAAGTACTGGAAACGTTCAAGGTCTCAGCCGGGCGAACGGTCGGGCACCCGGACGAGCACCAGGGCCTCGTC
This sequence comes from Methylobacterium crusticola, assembly GCF_003574465.1. Taxonomy (GTDB): domain Bacteria; phylum Pseudomonadota; class Alphaproteobacteria; order Rhizobiales; family Beijerinckiaceae; genus Methylobacterium; species Methylobacterium crusticola. The sequence continues at coordinate 36,904 of NZ_QOWC01000023.1, read as the reverse complement.
TCCCGCAAGTGCGAAGCGATCCCCGTCCCGCGTCTCGCCGATCCGGCCGCTGGCGCTCGACAGGAGCACGCGCCACTCGGGGCCGGCCGGGATGAAGCAAGCCTCGTGCCCGAAGTTGAGCAGGACCCGGATCACGTCGTCCGCGTGGACGCGCTCGTACACCAGGACGTCGCCGCGGACCTCCACGGGCCGGTGGGCGCCGATGCTGAGGGCCGGGTGCTCGCGCCGCAGGGACAGGAGCCGCCGGTAGAGCGTCAGGATCGAGGCGGGGTCGTCCCTCTGGATCTCGACGTTGCGGCTCGCGGCCTGCGGGTCGAGGGGGAGCCAGGGCTCCGCCGTGGAGAAGCCCGCCCGCGGCCCGGGGTCCCACTGCATCGGCGTGCGCGCGGGGTCGCGGCCGCGGCCGGGCTCGTTGCGCTCCCAGGGGTCGCGCACCCGCCCGGGCGGGACCGGGACGCGGCCGAGACCGATCTCGTCGCCGTAGTAGAGCGTGGGCGTGCCCCGCAGCGTCAGGAGCAGCACCGCCGCCACCCGGGCCTGGGCCGGGCCGACGCGGGCGGCGATGCGCGGCTGGTCGTGGTTGCCGAGCACCCAGTTCGGCCAGCCGCCCTCGGGCAGCGCCGCCTCGTACTCCGCCACCAGCGCCGCCACCGTGGGGGCGTGCCAGGCGGTCTGGATCAGCTGGAAGTTGAACGGCAGGTGGGCGCCCGACAGGTCGACGCCGTAATAGGCGACCAGGCGCTCCAGCGGCAGGTAGATCTCGCCGATGAGGACGCGGTCGTCGTACTCCTCCAGCACGGCGCGCATCCCGGCGATCACGTCCATCACCTCCGGCTGGTCGGCGGAGTGGAGCTGGATCAGGCGGTTGATCTCGGGTTCGCCGGCGACGTAGCCGGGGTTCGGCGGGTTGTCGCGGAACGCCGCGTCCTTGATCAGGTGCCAGATCACGTCGACCCGGAACCCGTCGACGCCGCGGTCGAGCCAGAACCGCAGCACGTCGGCCATCGCCGCCCGCACGGCCGGGTTGCGCCAGTTCAGGTCGGGCTGCTCGCGCAGGAAGGCGTGGTGGTAGTACTGGCCGGTCGCCGGGTCGCGCGTCCAGGCGGGTCCCCCGAAATTGCTGATCCAGTTGTTCGGCGGACCGCCGCCGGGCCCGGGGTCGCGCCAGATGTACCAGTCGCGCCGGGGATTCGTGCGCGAGGAGCGGCTCTCGGCGAACCAGGGATGCTCCTCGGAGGTGTGGTTGGGCACGAAGTCCATGATCACCTTGAGGCGCCGGCGGTGCGCCTCCGCCACCAGCGCGTCAAAATCCGCGAGCGTGCCGAAGAGCGGGTCGATGTCGCGGTAATCCGAGACGTCGTAGCCGTAATCGGCCATCGGGGAGCGGCAGACCGGCGACAGCCAGAGCGCGTCGACGCCGAGCCAGGCCAGGTAGTCGAGCCGGGCGGCGATGCCCCGCAGGTCGCCGACGCCGTCGCCGTCCGTGTCCTGGAACGAGCGCGGGTAGACCTGGTAGACCGTTCCGGCCTTCCACCAGACGTCAGCGTGCATGCGTGTCTCCGGGCGGGCCGAGGGTTGAGCCGGGGGGCCGCCGCACCCATATGCCGGTTCGGGCGGGGAGCCGTGCCGGCAGGCAAGCGGCCTTCCGGGCCGGAAGTTCCGGCGCCGGGTCGCCGCGAGGTTCGCGCATCCGCGCGACCGGAGCGTGACGGGATCGGCCGCCCGGGGGACGGCCTGGTGGAGAAGCGCTAACCGCTCCGCCGAAAAGCGGTGCACATCCTCCGGACGGATGGCTCCGATCGATGCCGGTGCCAATTGGGCGCGTTCGGTTCACATTCGCTTCAGGCCGACCCGTCAAACTCAAGTCTCGTTCGCGTGCGACGTGTCGCGGGGGCCACACGCCGGAAGACTCCGTCCGGAGCGCTTCGGCCGTCTCGACATAGTCGCAAAGCAGTCACACGATGCTGCACTTGGCCAAAGGTTTGCTGCGCCATACGCGACGTCAGAGCGCGGAGCAGCACACGATGACCAGCGGCAGCGAAGGGGGTTCCAAGGTGCTCAACGAAGTTCTCCTGGCCGGACATCGGCGCGACGACGCTCCCCAGCCCGACGAGGCGCCGCGAACCCTATGGAAGCCGCCGGCGGCCGCCGCGGTCCCGCAATCCGACCCGGTCGCGACCCTGCGCGCCGCGATCCTGGGCAAGCTCGCCTACGGCCTGGGCAAGTCGCCCGCCACGGCGCGGGACCGCGACTGGTTCGCCGCCACCGCCCTGGCGCTGCGCGACCGCGTGGTCGACGCGAGCCTGGAGACGGCGCCGTTCCCCCACAAGCGCGTCTACTATCTCTCCCTCGAGTTCCTCATCGGGCGCCTGCTCTCGGACGTGATGGGCAATCTCGACCTCGTGGCGACCGCCCGGGCGGCGCTGGCGGGCCTCGGCGTCGACCTCGACGCGGTCTCGGACGCCGAGCCCGACGCGGCGCTCGGCAACGGCGGCCTCGGCCGGCTCGCGGCCTGCTTCATGGAGAGCATGGCGAGCCTCGCCATCCCGGCCTACGGCTACGGCATCCGCTACGATCACGGCCTGTTCCGGCAGCTGATCGACGACGGCGTGCAGCGGGAGGTGCCGGAGACCTGGCTCGCCGAGGGCAACCCCTGGGAGTTCGAGCGGATCGAGTCCGCCTGCACGGTCGGCTTCGGGGGCGAGGTGGCGATGACCGTCCAGGCCGACGGCTCGCTGCGCCGGGCCTGGCGCCCGGCCGAGGCCGTGCGCGCCGTGCCGTACGACACCCCGGTGGTCGGCCGCGGGGGCCGGCACGTCAACGCCCTGCGGCTGTGGTCGGCGCGGGCCTGCGAGCCCGTGGACCTCGCGCGCTTCAACGCCGGCGACCACGTCGGCGCCGTGTCGGACCGGGCCCGGGCCGAGGCGATCTCCCGCGTGCTCTACCCGAGCGACGGCACCCCGGCCGGGCAGGAGCTGCGCCTGCGCCAGGAGTTCTTCTTCACCTCCGCGTCGCTCCAGGACCTCGTGCGGCGCCACGTCGCCGAGCGCGGCGACCTGCGCTCGCTGCCCGACCACGCCGCGATCCAGCTCAACGACACCCACCCGGCCATCGCGGTGCCGGAGCTGATGCGCCTCCTCGTCGACGAGCACGGCCTCTCCTGGGAGGACGCCTGGCACGTCACCACCCACACGCTCGGCTACACGAACCACACCCTGATGCCCGAGGCGCTGGAGACCTGGCCCGTCGAGCTCATGGAGCGGCTGCTGCCGCGCCACATGCAGATCATCTACCTGATCAACTGGATGCACCTCGAGGAGGTGTCCCGGCACCGCGGCACTGACGCGGGCTACCTCGCCGAGGTCTCGCTGATCGAGGAGAGCCACGGCAAGCGCGTGCGGATGGGCCACCTCGCCTTCCTGGGCGCACGCCGGGTGAACGGCGTCTCGGCCCTGCACACGGAGCTGATGCGCCAGACCGTGTTCGCGCCGCTCCACGCCCTCGACACCGACAAGATCGTCAACAAGACCAACGGCATCACCTTCCGGCGCTGGCTCCACAACGCCAATCCGGGCCTGACCCGGCTCGCCGTCGAGGCGGTGGGGCCGCGGGTCCTCGACGATCCGTCCCACCTCGCGGGCCTCGCCGCCGTCGCGGAGGATGCGGGCTTCCAGGACCGCTACGCGGCGGTGCGCCGCGAGCGCAAGGAGGCCCTGGCCCGGGTGGTGCAGGACCGGACCGGCATCACCCTCGACCCCGAGGCGCTGTTCGACGTCCAGATCAAGCGCATCCACGAGTACAAGCGCCAGCTCCTGAACATCCTGGAGACCGTGGCGCTCTACCAGGCGATCAAGGCCGAGCCGCACCGCGACTGGCCGTCCCGGGTCAAGCTCTTCGCCGGCAAGGCGGCGCCGAGCTACCACCAGGCCAAGCTGATCATCCGCCTCGCCAGCGACGTGGCCAAGCGCGTCAACGCCGACCCGGACGTGGCGGGCCGCCTGACGGTGGCGTTCGTGCCGAACTACTCGGTGAGCCTCGCCGAGGCGATCATCCCGGCGGCCGATCTGTCGGAGCAGATCTCGACCGCGGGTCTCGAGGCGTCCGGCACCGGCAACATGAAGCTGGCGCTGAACGGCGCCCTCACCATCGGCACGCTCGACGGCGCCAACATCGAGATCAAGGACCACGTCGGGGCCGACAACATCTTCATCTTCGGCCTCGACGCGGCGGGCGTGCAGCGCACGAAGGCGCAGGACGGCTACGCCGAGCGCGCCATCGCGGCCTCGCCGCGCCTGCGGGCGGCGCTCGACGTGATCGGCGCCGGCGGCTTCTCGCCCGGCGAGCCGGGCCGCTTCCGTCCCCTGGTCGACGAGCTGACCCGCGGCGACCGCTTCCTGCTCACTGCCGACTTCGACGATTACTGGCGGGTGCAGCGCGAGGTCGACGCGGCCTGGGTGCGCCGACGCAGCTGGTGGCGCGCGGCGATCCTCAACACCGCCCGCACGGCCTGGTTCTCGTCCGACCGCACCATGCGGGAATACGCCGAGGAGATCTGGCGGGTGCGGGTCGGCTGACCTCCCGCCGCCTCGCCGGGGCGGGCCGCGAGCCCGGAACGGGCCTTGCGCGTCGCAGGCGAGGCGCGCGGGCTCGGCGGGCGGAGTTCGGGCGGAAGTTAACGAAGCGCGCGGGCGCGGCGGCGCGACATCCCGCGTCGCGCGGGGGCGCGAGCGGATGTCCTCGGCGGGGCGTCCACGGTGGCGGGCCGATCGGCGGGGCGCCCGCGTCGTCCGGCGGGGATCCCCGGCCTACATCCCGCGCTGCGCCCCGGCGTCGCCCGGGGTGACGAGGCTGCGGGCCCGGCTGCGGGTCGGCAGGAACGGCAGGCCGATGCAGGTGGCGCCGGCGCCCGCGCACAGCATCTCGACGCCGCGCACGAGGTCCGGCGGGCCGGCGACGTGGACCGTGTCGCTCGGCCGGAGACCCGACAGGTAGGCGGTCACCGGCCCCGAGCGCACGTCGGCGAGGCCCCGCCTCTCGCGGCTCGCCGCCAGCGTGATCTGCTGCACGCCCGTCTGGCGCAGCCAGTCCAGGGCCGGGCGCATGTAGAGGTCGTCCGCGTCGCGCGCGCCCACCACCAGCACCATCTCGCGGCCGGCCTCGAGATAGCGCGCCGCGCGGGCGATGGCCCAGATCGGCGCGAAGCCCGTCTCGGCCGCGGCGAGGACCAGGCGGCCGGGGCCCGGCCGGTAGGGCGTGCCGCCCGCCGGCCCCTTGACGCGGACCACGTGCCCCGGCCGGACGGTGCCGCCGAGGGCGGGCCCGACGGCGCCGCAATCGGCGCGGACGTGGAAGACGAGCTCGTTCAGCTCGGTGGTGCCGTCGATGCGCTGGGTCGGGCAGTAGGGCCGCGGCGGCAGCCCCGCGAAGGCGACCTCGACGGCCTGGCCCGGCGCCACGTCGAGGGGGCGCGACACGGTCACGACGAGCTCCACCACGGCGCCCCCGAGCGGGGTCGCGCAGAGCAGCGTGCCGGCGCGCTTGACCGTGCGCAGGGCGGAGAGGGGGGTGGGGGCGGGGCTCGGCCGCGTGCCCGCGCCGTCGCCGAGGCGCGGCCGCGTGCGGCTGGTGTTGCGCAGGCGCGGCACCGCGTCCTGCACGGTGCCGTCCCGGCCCGCCGCCACGCCGCCCGGCAGGGCGGCCTCGAAGGGCGTGTCCCCGGTTGCGACCCGGACGGTCTTGCCGTTGACGACGAGCGAGCAGCGGGAGCGCATGGCCGTCTCCGTGCGTCCTTGGCGAGGCCGCCCGGCGGGCGGGCCGCCCGGGACGGGTGTGGGGGCTGGGCCGGGATCAGCGGCCGGCGAAGAGGAGCCGCTCGACGAGCGAGGCCCAGCGGTCGCGGTCGGCCCGGACGTCGTCGGGCAGCGGCCCGCCCGTCAGGGCGGCGAGGCGGGCCCGCAGCGCGGCCGTCTGCTGGCGCTCCGACCGGAGCACCGCCTTCACGATGCGGTTCTCGGCCTCGAGGTGGGCCACGACGTCGTCGTCCCGATCCTCGTTGTCGGGCCGGGCGTCGCTGTGGCTCGAGACCCAGTCGGGCCGGACCAGCAGCCGGCGCACCAGATCGGTGCCGCCGCCCCGCTCCCGCGCGATGTCCAACGCCGCCTCGGCCATCGTCCGCCTCTCCATGCCTGGACGCTCTCGGCCGGCGAGCCCCGGGAGGGACGCCCGGGACCCGCTTCGGCCGAGCTCGACCATGCCGCCGTCATGGTTAAGGAGCGTTTAAGCGGCCGCACCGCATTCGCGCCGATTGACCGGCCGGCCCCGCCGACCCATCCTCCAACCTTGACGATTCGGTGCCCCGGCGGCCCGGTGAACCGACGGAGATCCTCATGCTCAGCGGCCGGCGGGTTCTCATCGTCGAGGACGAGGCGCTGATCGCCCTGGAGCTGACCGAGATCGTCACCGGATCGGACGGGCTGGCGATCGGCCCGGCCCGCACCAACCGCGAGGCCCTGGCGCTGCTCGACCTCGAGGTGGTGGACGTCGCCGTGCTCGACCTGAACCTCGCCGACGGCGAGGCGACCCCGACGGCGGAATGCCTGATCGCCAAGGGCGTCCCGGTCCTGATCTGCACCGGCGGCGTGCTGCCGCGGGCGATGCGCCTGATGTGGCCCGACCTGCCGATCCTGCGCAAACCCCTCAATCCCGAGCGCCTGGTCGAGGTGCTGGGGGCGCTCTGCCGGCAGGCCGAGATGGCCGGCGGGCGCAGGATCGACGCCTGAGGGCGGCATTCGCGCTCATCGGGAGCGCACGAGGGCGCGCGGGGCCGGCGGGGTGCCCGGGCCCGCGCTCCGCGCCGGCCGCTCAGGCGGCCTCCGGCGCGGCCCCGACGAGCTGGCGGGCCTGGAGCACCGACATCGGCTCGCCGAACGCGAAGCCCTGGGCGTAGTCGCAGCCGAGCTCGGCGAGCGCCCGGGCGTCGGCCTCGGACTCGGCCCCCTCGGCGACGATCTCGAGCCCGAGCTCCTGCGCCATCCGGACGATGGAGCGCAGGATGCCCGTGCGCCCGTTCGCCATCTGGCGCACGAAGGACTGGTCGATCTTGATCGTGTCGAACGGGAAGCGCTGGAGGTAGGCCAGGGCCGAGTAGCCGGTGCCGAAATCGTCGAGCGAGAGACCGGCGCCGAGCTCGTGGATGCGCGCCAGCATCTGGGCGGCGTATTCGGGGTTCTCCATCACCAGGCTCTCGGTCAGTTCCAGCTTGAGCGAGCCGGGCGCGACGCCGGTGCGGGCGAGCACGGTCTTCACGTCGTGCAGGAGGTCGTGCCGCAGGATCTGGCGGGACGAGACGTTGACGGAGGCGAAGATCGGGGGATCGACCACCAGCGCCTGCTGCCAGGCCGCGAGCTCGGCCGCCGTGCGCTCCAGGGCGAAGACGCCGAGGTTGACGACGAGGCCGGTCTCCTCGGCGAGCGCCATCAGGACCTGGGGGGCGATCCGCCCCTGCTTGGGATGGTCCCAGCGCAGCAGCGTCTCGAAGCCCGCCACGGTCCGGTCCTCGAGGCGCACGATGGGCTGGAACAGCACCTTGATCTCGTTGCGCTCGAGGGCCCGGCGCAGGTCGCTCTCGAGCATCATGCGCTCGCCGCGGTCGGCCCGCATGGTCGGGCGGTAGACCTCGATGCGGTCGCCCCCCTGGCGCTTGCCGTTGATCATCGCGAGCTCGGCGTTCTTGAACACGTCGTCGCGCTTCGGGCTGGCGCCGCTCTCGTGCAGCACCGCGCCGATCGAGGTCGTGAGGAAGATCTCGCGGTCGGCGTAGGTGATCGGCGTCGTGATGGCGCGCCGGATCATGTCCGCGAAGGCGATGATGCGGTCCGGGTCGCGTTCGGAGAGCAGGATCACCGCGAACTCGTCGCCGGCGACCCGCGCCAGGGTGTCCTGCGGGCGCAGGAGGCGGCCGAGGCGGCGCGACAGGGTGAGCAGGATCGAGTCGCCGGCCGAGAGCCCGATCGCGTCGTTGACCTGCTTGAAGCGGTCGATGTCGAGCACGAACAGGGTCGGCTTCAAGCGCGGGTCCTGGGTCGCGAGCGCGAGCGCCGCGTCCAGGCGGTCGTGGAACAGCTCCCGGTTCGGCAGGCCCGTGAGGTTGTCGTGCACCGCGTCGTGCAGGAGGCGCTCCTCGGCGATCTTGCTCTCGGTGACGTCCGCGATGGTGCCGACGATGCGCACCACCTCGCCGTCGCTGCCGATCACCGGCCGGGCCTTCAGGCGGTACCAGTAGTAGGGGCCGGCCGCCGAGCGGAGGCGGAAATCCTGGGCGATCCGGCCGCGGCGCTCCTCGATCACGGTGTCGAGGGCCGCCGAGTAGCGGTCGACGTCGAAGGGGTGGAGGAGCGAGAGCCAGCTCGCCTGCGGGCCCTCGAGCGCGCCGCGCTTCAGGCCGAGCTGGCCCTCGATCTCGGGGCCGGCGAAAACCCGGTCGCCCGGCACGTCCCAGTCGAACACCACGTCGCCGGCGCCCGTGAGGGCGAGGGCCCGGCGCTCGGTGTCGGAGACGAGGCTGGTGGTGAGGCCGCCCCCCGCGAAGGCGTGCTGGAGGACCGTGAAGCCGATCAGCATCACGATCAGCACGAGGCCGCCGATGAGCGCGGGCTGCACGAGGTCGTTGCGGAGCTGGCCCGTGATGGCGAAGCCCGCCGCCACCACCCAGGCGAGCAGCAGGAGCCAGGTCGGGATCAGCAGGATGGCGCGGTCGTAGCCGTTGTGGGCCGCGAGGTAGACCACGAGCAGCAGGCCGACGCCCGCCACCGTCGCGACCGAGATCCGGGCGACGCCCGCCGCCACCGGCGGGTCGATGACCGCGAGGCCGACGAGGCCGGCGAGGAACAGGAGCCAGATCAGGGCGACGTGGCTGTAGCGCACGTGCCAGCGGGCGAGGTTGAGGTAGGCGAACAGGAACACCAGCAGGGTCGCGCCCAGCACCGCCTCGGCGGAGGCGCGGTAGACCCGCTCCGCCGCCTCCGTGACCGGGAAGACGCGCTGGAAGAAGCCGAAATCGATGCACGCGTAGGCCAGCACCGCCCAGGCGAGGGCGGCTGCCGCCGGGAAGATGATCGCGCCCTTGACCACGAACACGATGGTCAGGAACAGCGCCAGCAGGCCCGCGATGCCGATGATGATGCCCTTGTAGAGCGTGAGCCCGGTGGCCTTCTTGCGGTAGGCGTCCTGGTCCCAGAGGTAGACCTGCGGCACGTTGGGCGTGCGCAGCTCAGCCACGAAGGTCACGGTGGTGCCGGGGTCGAGGGTGATGACGAATTGGTCGGCGTCCGGGCTCTCGTCGCGCTCGGGCCGGATGCCCTGGCTCGCCGTGATCGCGGCGATGCGCGAGCCGCCGAGGTCCGGCCAGATCACCCCGGAGCCGACGAGGCGGAAGTGCGGCGCCACGAGCAGCCGGTCGATCTGCTCGTCGGTGTCGTTCGTCAGCGCGAACACCATCCAGTCCGGGCGGGCTCCGGTCTCCCGCGCCTTCACGGCGATGCGGCGCACGATGCCGTCCTTGCCGGGCGCCGTCGAGATCTGGATCAGGTCGCCGTCGGAGCGGTAGCGCTCGATCGCCGGGGTGAGGTCGATTGCCTGGGAATCGAGCCCGACCCGCACGGCCTCGACCGCCAGGGCCGCCGGCGCGGACAGGGTGACCCCGAGCAGGGCGACGAGGATCGCGAGGACGAGTGAGGCGTGGCGCAAGCTTGAGGGTCTTCCGACCAAACGGGAATGGCCGCGGGCCCGAGGCAGGTCGAAGGCCCACGGAACGGTACTGACGGTCACGCTCGGGAGCAAGGCGCGGAGGCCGTGGCCCCCCGGCCGCGCGCACCGGCTCCGCCGCTGACGACGGCTTCGATCGCTCCGCTTTGCGGCCAAATCAAGTTGTGGCCGCGGCGTAGTCCGCGACCGGACCGCGAGCCGGCCCGCGGGCGCTCAGTCCGCCGCGAGGGCGGCCGCCACCGCGTCGAGGCTCTGGAGCTTGCGGATCGGCCCGATCGCCGCGAGCGTCGGCGCGCCGGCCAGGAGCGTGCGGCCGGCGGCCCGGACGTCGTCGGGCGTCACCGCGTCGACCTTGGCGATCACCTCGGCGGCGGGGATCACCCGGCCCCAGGCGAGGAGCTGGCGCGCCGTGCGCTCGATGCGCCCGCCCGGCGTCTCGAGCGCGGAGAGGAGCGCGACCTTGAGCTGCGCCTTGGCGCGGGCGAGCTCGGCCGCGTCGACGGTGCCGGCGGCCTGCCGGAGGCACTCCAGCGTGACGTCGACGAGGGCCGGCAGGTCCGCGCCCGCGGTGCCGGCACCGATGCCGAACAGCCCGCAATCGCTGAAGGGCCAGTGGAAGGCGTGGATCTCGTAGGCGAGGCCGCGGGTCTCCCGGACCTCGTGCCAGAGCCGGGAGGTCAGCCCGCCGCCGAGCACTTGCGCGAAGAGGTGGAGCGCGTAGTAGCCGTCGTCCCGGAAGGACAGGCCGGGCAGGCCGAGGACGAGGTTCGCCTGCTCCAGCTTGCGCGCCATCCGGCGCTCGCCGCCCCGGTAGCGGCCGGGCACGGACTCGCCCGGATCGCCAGCCGGGAGGGCGCCGAAATGCCGCTCGGCCGCGGCCACGAGGGCCTCGTGCTCCACGGCCCCCGCCGCCGCCAGCACCATGCGGCCGGGCGTGTACTCGCGGGCGATGTAGGCCTCGATCGCCGCGCGGTCGAAGCTGCGGATGGTCTCCGGGCGCCCGAGGATCGGCCGGCCGATCGGCTGGTCCGGGAAGGCGGCCTCCGTGAAGGCGTCGTAGACCACGTCGTCGGGCGTGTCCTCGACGGCGGCGTATTCCTGCAGGATGACGCCCTTCTCGCGGGCGAGCTCCTCGGCGTCGAAGGCGGAGCGGGTCAGGATGTCGCCGAGCACGTCGAGGGCGACCTCGGCGTCCTCTCCCAGCACCCGCGCGGTGTAGCTGGTCTGCTCCGCGCTCGTGGCGGCGTTGATCTCGCCGCCGACGTTCTCGATGTCCTCGGCGATGCGGCGGGCCGAGCGCGTCGCCGTGCCCTTGAACGCCATGTGCTCGATGAGGTGGCTGAGGCCGTGCTCCTCCGGCCGCTCGTGCCGGGAGCCGGCCCCGACCCAGACGCCGAGCGTCGCGGTGGCGAGGCCCGGCATGGCCTCCGTGGCGACCGTGAGGCCGTTGGCGAGGCGGGTGATCTTCAGGTCCGGAGAGGCGCCCAGGGTGGCGAAGTGCTGGTTCACGCGGCGGCCCCCCGCACGATGCGGGCGCGCTCGCGGATGACGCGCTCGACCGCGGCCTCGTCGTTCGGCAGCACGGTGAAGCGCTCGGGCCGGCCCATCAGGTCGGCGAGGTGGGGCGGCAGCGCGGGGTGCAGGCCCGTCGCGGCCGCGACCGCGTCCGGGAACTTCGCCGCGTGCGCGGTGGCGAGGGCGACGACGGGCGTCGCCGGGTCGTCGGCGACGAGCCGGCGGGCGGCCCGGACCCCGATGGCGCTGTGGGGATCGAGCACGACGCCGGTCCGGGCGTGGACGTCGCGGATCTCCGCCGCCACGTCCGGCTCGGGCACCGCCTCGGCGTCGAACTCCGCCCGGATGCGCGCGAGGGCGCCGGGCTCGAGCGTGAAGGTGCCCGACTGCTTCAGGCCCGCCATCAGGCGGCCGACCGCGCCGGCGTCGCGGTCGAGGGCCTCGAACAGCAGGCGCTCGAAGTTCGACGAAACCTGGATGTCCATCGAGGGCGAGGTGGTGGGCGAGACGCCCCGGAGCTCGTAGGCGCCGGTCGCGAGGGTGCGCGCCAGGATGTCGTTGGCGTTGGTGGCGATCATCAGCCGCCCGACCGGCAGGCCCATGCGCTTGGCCGCCCAGCCGGCCAGGATGTCGCCGAAATTGCCCGTCGGCACCGAGAACGAGACCCGGCGATGGGGCGCCCCGAGGGCGACCGCGCTCGTGAAGTAGTACACCGCCTGCGCGGCGACCCGGGCCCAGTTGATCGAGTTCACCCCCGACAGCCGCACGTCCTCGGCGAAGCGGGGATGCTGGAACAGCGCCTTCACGATGGCCTGGCAATCGTCGAAGGTGCCCTCGACCGCGAGGGCGTGGATGTTGCCGGCCGCGACCGTGGTCATCTGCCGGCGCTGCACGTCCGAGACGCGCCCGTGCGGGTAGAGGATGAAGACGTCGACGTTGTCGAGCCCGCGGAAGGCCTCGACGGCGGCGCTGCCGGTGTCGCCCGACGTCGCCCCCACGATGGTGGCGCGGGAGCCCCGCGCCCTCAGGGTGTAGTCCATCAGCCGGCCGAGGAGCTGCATCGCCACGTCCTTGAAGGCGAGCGTCGGGCCGTGGTGGAGCTCGAGCAGGAACAGGTTGTCGTCGAGCTGCGTCAGCGGGCAGACCGCCGGGTGCCGGAAGGTCGCGTAGGCGCCCTCGATCATCCGGTCGAGGTCGCGCGCCGGGATCTCGCCGTCGACCAGGGGGGCCAGCACGGTCTTGGCGGCCTCGGCGTAGGGCTTGCCGGCGAGACCCGCGATGACCTCCGGGGCGAGGCGCGGCCAGGCCTGCGGGATGTAGAGGCCGCCGTCGCGGGCGAGCCCGGCGAGCAGCGCGTCGGTGAAGGTCAGCGGTGCGGCGCCGCCGCGGGTCGAGACATGGAGCACGGTGAATCCGTCCTGAGGCTGCCGACGCCCTACACGAATCCGGCGCCGCCGTCAGCCGGCGCGGTCCGGCGGCGCGGGCCGGCTCACGCGGCGATGCCGGCCGCCTTGCGCAGCTGGCAGCCGGTGATCCGCCAGCTTCCGTCCGGCTCCCGCGCCAGGGTGTAGAGCGCGACCCAGTCGGTGCCGTCCTGGTCCTGGATGCGCACGCTCTGGGCGAAGCTCCCGTCCGGCAGGTCCTCGGCCCGGTCGAAGTCGAAGCGGCGGTTGCGGTAGACCGGCGCGTAGCCGTCCCGGACCATGCCGATGAAGCGCTCCGGCGTGTCGAACATCCGCTGGATGGCGGGCGCGGCCTGGGCGTAGGCCCCGGCCGCGTCGTCGCGGCGGAAGGATTCCTGCTGGCGCACGATCGCGGCCCGGGCCGCCTCCTGGTCGGGCGCCTCGGTGGCGAGCGCCGGGAAGGCCATCAGGGTCAGGAGGGCGAGGATGGCGCGCATCGGCAGGGAGACTCCGCGCTGGAGAGGGTCCGCGATCGGCGTCGAGAGTACCCGCTGCCCCGGTTTTGCCTACCGTTTTTGATGGGCCGCCCGGGATCAGGCGCCCTCGTCGCCGTGCACCCGGCGCCACGCGAAGGCGCCGAACACGCCGACGAGGCAGAGCGCGATCCCGTACCAGGTGAAGGCGTATTGCAGGTGGTTGTTCGGCAGGTCGACCCGGAGCTGGCCGCCGCGGGGCCAGCCGCCGGGATTGGACGTCGCGTCGGCCTCGATCAGGTAGGGGGCGGCCCCGGGAAGGTCCCGGGCGGCGGCGATGCCGGCCACGTCCCGGTTGAACCACTCGCCGGTCGCGGCATTCGGGGCGGGCACGAACATCCCGCGCGCCTCGCTCTGGCGCAGCATGCCGGTGACGGTCGCCGCCCCCTCGACCTGGCCCGCGGCGCGGTCGCGCGGATTCTTCAGCTCGGTCGGCACGAAGCCGCGGTTGACCAGCACGACCCGGCCGTCGTCGAGGCGCAGCGGGGTGACCACGTAGTAGCCCTGGAGCGCCCGCCCCGGCGTCTCGCCCGGGGCGAGGCCGTGGACCAGCGTCTCGCGGTCGTGGAGGAAGCGGCCGGCGGCGCGCACGCGCTCGAACTCGTCCCGGGCCGGATCCCAGGACGCGGGCGAGGGCAGGGCCATCGGCGGCTCGGCGCGGGAGCGCGCGACGATGCGCGCGATCAGCGCCTCCTTCCAGGCCCTGCGCTCGAGCTGCCAGGTGCCGAGGGCGACCAGGATGCCGAGGCAGGCCAGCGCCGCGAGCCCGGGCGCCAGGAGGTCGCGCAGGGCGGAGCGCCGCTCCGCCGTGGCAATCCCCGCTTCCATCAGCGGAAGCGCCCCTCCGCGGCCTTGTTGGTGTATTGCAGCGCCGCCATCATGCCCTTGAGGGGACGCACGAGGACGAGGCTGAGGACGATGGCGAGGGGGCCCCAGAGCGCCGCGTGCACCCACATCGGCGGCTCGTAGGTGAACTCGACCCACATGGCGAGGCCCACCACCACGATGCCGACGATCGACATCACGAAGAAGGCGGGACCGTCGGCCGAGTCGATGAACTTGAAGTCCAGTCCGCAGACCTCGCAGGCGGGGCGGAAGCCGAGGTAGCCCGCGAACAGGTGGCCCTCGCCGCAGCGGGGGCAGCGCCCGCGCAGGCCGGACAGCGCCGGCGAGTCGGTCGTGCGGATCTCATCCACGGTGGGGGTTGCTCCTGAACGCTCCGGGGGCCGTGAGCGCGATATGGGGCCTTGGCGCGCCAAAGAGAAAGGGCGGCACTCGCCGCCCCTCGGGTCGTTTCGTCGCGTCCGGGCGCCAGGCCGGGCGGCGGCGCGCTCAGTGCGCGGCGCCGTGGCCGATGCCGGAGCCCCAGACGTAGACGGCCGCGAACAGGAACAGCCACACCACGTCGACGAAGTGCCAGTACCAGGCGGCGAACTCGAAGCCGAGGTGCTGGCGCGGCGTGAACTGGCCGAGATAGGCCCGGTAGAGGCAGACCGCCAGGAAGATCGTCCCGATGATGACGTGGGCGCCGTGGAAGCCCGTCGCCATGAAGAACGTCGCCGAGTAGATGCTGCCCGAGAAGCCGAAATGGGCGTGGCCGTACTCGTAGGCCTGCACGCAGGAGAACAGCAGGCCGAGGGCGATGGTGAGCCACAGGCCGTACTTCAGGCCCTTGCGGTCGTTGTTGAGGAGGGCGTGGTGGGCCCAGGTCACGGTGGTGCCCGAGGTGAGCAGGATCAGCGTGTTGAGCAGCGGCAGGTGCCAGGGGTCGAAGGCCTCGACGCCCTTGGGCGGCCACAGGCCTCCGGTGAAGTCGACCCGCGAGGCCTGGATCGGGTCGGCCGTGTACAGCGCCGCCTCGAAGTAGGCCCAGAACCAGGCGACGAAGAACATCACCTCGGAGGCGATGAACATCATCATGCCGTAGCGGTGCGAGAGCTGCACCACGCGGGTGTGGTCGCCGGTGTTCGCCTCGTGAACGACGTCCCGCCACCAGCTCAGCATGGTGTAGAGCACGCCCGCCACGCCGGTGAAGAACACGTAGGGACCGATCGCCATGTTGGCGATCGTCATGCTCTTCATCCACAGCACGCCGCCCGAGGTCATCAGGAAGCCGCTGATGGAGCCGATGAGAGGCCACGGGCTCGGATTGACGAGGTGGTAGTCGTGGTGCTTCGGGTGCGCCTCGGCCATCGAATCGGGTCTCCTGCCTCTCTGGGACCGGGCGCGCCCCGCGCCGGCCGTCGTGGATTGCGTCGCATCACCGCGGTCGGCGGCCCCGCCCCGGGGGCCCCACGGTCACGCTTTAGCGCCTGCCCGGCGCGCTTGTCACCGGGCGGGCGCTCAGTTCGGCCGCGACGCCCCCGCCCCTTGCGTCGCGAGCGCGGCCGTGGGCTGGCCGTTCTTCGACGCGAAGTAGGTGTAGGACAGCGTCATCTCGGTGAGATCGCGGGTGTTCGGGTCGGTCCGGATGCCGGGCTCGATGTAGAACACCACCGGGAAGTCCATGGTCTCGCCGGGCTGGAGCGTCTGCTCGTTGAAGCAGAAGCACTGCACCTTCACGAAGTAGCCGCCGGTCAGGCCGGGCTGCAGGTTGAAGGCGGCGATGCCGGTGCTCGCCACCGTGCCGGTGTTGCGCACGCGGAAGAACACCGTCTTGGTCTCGCCGAGCCGCGCCTCGATCCGGGGCGTCTCCGCCTGGAAGCGCCAGGGCAGGCCCGGGGCCACGTTGGTGTCGAAGTGCACCACCAGGCTGGCCTCGCTCACCGGCCCGGTCCGCGCCGCGCCCGTGAGCGGCGTGCCGTCGTAGCCGGTCGCCTTGCAGAACAGGCTGTAGAGGGGCACGAACGCGAAGGCGAGGGCGGTCATGCCGGCCACGAGCCCGAGGCAGGCGAGCAGCGTGCTGCGCGCCCGGCGGGGCAGGGGGGGTGCTGTGCGGCTCGGGGTCATCCGCGACCTCATGGGGCTGCCTACTAGCGCGCCGCCTAGAGCGGCCGGTTCAGGACCTGGGGCCCGAGCTTCGCGATGGTCAGGGCGTAGAAGATCGCCACCAGGGCGGCGAGCACGAGCGCGATCGCGACGGAGCGCTTGCGCCGGCGGCGGATCTCGTCGGGGGTCAGCTGGGGCAACGCACTCATCACGGGGATCAACCGAGGACGGGCCGGAACAGCCCGAGCCCCTGCTCCGCCAGGAGGGCGGAGAAGAGGAGGAACAGGTAGAGGATCGAGAAGGCGAACAGGCTCATGGCGGCGCGGTTCGCGCGCTCGCCCTCGCGGGTGCGCAGGACCTGCACGCTGAGGGCCAGCATGGCGAGGCCGCAGACGAGGCCGACGAGCGCGTAGATCAGGCCGCCGAAGCCGAGCGCCACCGGCGCGAGGCCGAGGGGGGCGAGCAGCGCCGAGTAGCCGACGATCTGGCGCCGGGTCGAGTCCGGCCCCGCCACGTTGGGCATCATCGGGATGCCGGCGCGGGCGTACTCGCTCGCCTTGACGAGGGCAAGCGCCCAGAAGTGCGGCGGCGTCCAGATGAAGATGATCAGGAACAGGACGGTGCTCTCGATGCCGACATGGCCCGCCACCACGGCCTGCCCGATCACCGGCGGCAGGGCGCCGGCGGCGCCCCCGATCACGATGTTCTGCGCCGTCGCGCGCTTGAGCCACATCGAGTAGATCACGGCGTAGAACGCGATCGTGAAGGCGAGCAGGCCCGCGGCGAGCCAGTTCGCCGCCAGGCCGAGCACCAGCACCGAGCCGACCGACAGGGTCAGCCCGAAGGACAGGGCCTCGCCGGGCCGGATCCGGCCGGCCGGGATCGGCCGCATGCGGGTGCGGGTCATGACCGCGTCCACGTCGGCGTCCCACCACATGTTGAGGCAGCCCGAGGCGCCGGCCCCGACCGCGATCATCAAGAGCGAGATCGCGCCGACGACCGGGTTCACGTGGGCGTGCGAGACCGTCATGCCGACGAGCGCCGTGAAGATCACGAGCGCCATCACCCGCGGCTTCAGGAGCGCGAAGTAATCGGCCACGTCGCCGGCCGGCGCCGAGGCGGCCGCGAAGGGCTGGGCGGGGTTCACGCTGTTCGACAGGGTGGTCATGGCGATCGCTGTCCGGTGCGGGTCATCGGGCGCCGCTCGTCCCCCGGGCGCCGGACGCGCCGGGCGCCCGGGGGACGAGCGAGGACCGCCCCGGGGGCGGCCCTGCGCGTCGTACCGGCGGGGGCCGCGTCGGCGGATCCCCGGCCGGGCCTCATCGGAGGGCGCCGCGCCCGGTCCGGCCGGACCGGCGGCGGCCTCCCGCCCGGCCCCGGCGCGCCCTCGCGGGCGCTGCCGGGGCCGGGTGCCGGCGTGGTCAGTGGGCGTGGGCCGGCTCGTCCACGATCACCGGCAGGGTCTCGTACTGGTGGAACGGCGGCGGGGAGGACAGGGTCCATTCCAGCGTCGTCGCGCCCTCGCCCCAGGGGTTGTCCGCCGCGCGCTCCTTGGAGCGGAAGGCCAGGACGACGCCGATCACGAACACCACCATGCCGAGGGCGAAGATGTGCCCGCCCATGGTGGCGACGTAGTGCCAGCCCGCGAACGCGTCCGGGTAGTCGGCGTAGCGGCGCGGCATGCCGGCGAGCCCGAGGAAGTGCATCGGGAAGAACAGCACGTTGGCGCCGATGAAGGCGAGCCAGAAGTGCAGCTTGCCGGCCCATTCCGGGATGATCCGGCCCGTCATCTTGGGGAACCAGTAGTACACGCCCGCGAAGATGATGAACACGGCGCCGAGCGACAGCACGTAGTGGAAGTGCGCCACGACGTAGTACGTGTCGTGCAGGTAGCGGTCGACGGCCGCGTTGGCCAGGATCACGCCGGTGACGCCGCCGACCGTGAACAGGAAGACGAAGCCGACCGCCCAGTGCATGGCGGCGGTGAAGCGGATCGAGCCGCCCCACATGGTGGCGATCCAGGAGAAGATCTTCACGCCGGTGGGGACCGCGATCACCATGGTGGCGAACACGAAGTAGGACTGGGTCTGCAGGGTCAGGCCGACCGTGTACATGTGGTGGGCCCAGACCACGAAGCCGACGACGCCGATCGCCACCATCGCGTAGGCCATCGCCAGGTAGCCGAAGACCGGCTTGCGCGAGAAGGTCGAGATGATGTGCGAGACGATGCCGAAGGCCGGCAGGATCATGATGTAGACTTCGGGGTGGCCGAAGAACCAGAACAGGTGCTGGTACAGGATGGGGTCGCCGCCGCCGGCCGGATCGAAGAACGTGGTGCCGAAGTTGCGGTCGGTGATCAGCATGGTGATGGCGCCGGCGAGCACCGGCAGCGACAGCAGCAGCAGGAACGCCGTCACCAGCATCGACCAGGCGAACAGCGGCATCTTGTGCAGGGTCATGCCCGGCGCGCGCATGTTCAGGATGGTGGTGATGAAGTTGATGGCGCCGAGGATCGAGCCCGCGCCGGCGAGGTGCAGGGCGAAGATCGCGAAGTCGGCGGCGGGCCCGGGATGGCCCACGGTGGAGAGCGGCGGGTAGACGGTCCAGCCCGTGCCGGCGCCGACCGCGCCGGGCGCGCCCTCGACGAACAGCGAGCAGACGAGGCTCGCGAAGCCCGCCACGGTGAGCCAGAACGAGATGTTGTTCATGCGCGGGAACGCCATGTCGGGCGCCCCGATCATCAGCGGCACGAACCAGTTGCCGAAGCCGCCGATCAGCGCCGGCATCACCATGAAGAACACCATGATGAGGCCGTGGCCGGTCACGAACACGTTGTAGGTCTGCGGGTTGGAGAAGTACTGCAGCCCGGGCTGCTCCATCTCCATCCGGATGCCGAAGGACAGGAAGGCGCCCACGATGCCCGCCGAGAAGGCGAACAGCAGGTAGAGCGTGCCGATGTCCTTGTGGTTGGTCGAGTTGAACCAGCGCTGGAAGAATGGGGGCGTGTGGGCGTGGGCGTCGTCGTGCCCGGCCGTCGCGGCTTGAGCCATTGGGTCAGCCTCTTCGAGGGGTGTTCGCGTTGTCTCTCAAGGGGTGAAGCGGCCCGGCGGGAGCCCGGCCGCGCTTTGCGGGCGCGCTCCTTCAGCGCGCGTCCGCGAACCGGGACGCCCCGTCGGTGCGGGCGAACTTGGTCTTCGCCTCGGCGGTCCAGGCCTGGAACGCCTCCTGGCTCACCACCTTCACGGTGATCGGCATGTAGGCGTGGCGCTGGCCGCAGAGCTCCGAGCACTGGCCGTGATAGGTGCCCTCGCGCTCCGCCTTGAACCAGAACTGGTTCAGGCGGCCCGGGATCGCGTCGATCTTGAAGCCGAAGGACGGCAGGGCCCAGGAATGCAGCACGTCGGCGGCGGTGACCTGGACCTTCACGATCTTGTTCACCGGCACCACCACCTCGTTGTCGGTGGCGAGGAGCTTCGGCTGGCCGGACTTCACCTGGTCCTCGCCCTCGAGCAGGTTGGCGTCGAACTTGAAGCCGCCGACGTCCTCCGGGTACTCGTAGGACCAGTACCAGGCGTGGCCGATGACCTTGACCATCAGGTCGGCCCTGGGGTCGGAGAGCTGCGTGCGCAGCACCCGGAAGGACGGGATCGCGATCGCCACCAGGATCAGCACCGGGACGATGGTCCAGGCCACCTCGAGCGTGGTGTTGTGGGTGGTGCGCGACGGCGTCGGCTGGGCGCGCTCGTTGAAGCGCACGATGCAGTAGATCAGGAGCCCCAGCACGAACAGGACGATGACCAGCATGATCCAGTTCAACAGGTGGTGGAAATTGTAGATCTCCGTCGCCACCTCGGTCACGGGCTGCTGCAGGTCCATCTGCCACGGCACCGGCTGGCCGATGCCCGCCGCGCTCGCGGCCGTCGCGCCGCCCAGGAGGCCGGCGATCGCGAGGCCGGCCGCCGCCAGCCCCGCGGCGCGCCCCCAGACCCCCCGGCTCGCCGGCCGATGTTGCGCCCTCGCCATCCCCATGATGCCCTCGATGCTCCCAAAGAGGCGGCTCGCCGGCCCGTGCGCGCTCCGCGTGGCGGAGCCGCGTCACGTCCCGGCGCCGCTTGAGCCGGCCGGCCGCCGGACCGCCCGAGATCCAGTCGACACGAGACCCGGCCGAGACCCGGTCGGTCGGCGTCTCTCACCACAACGAGGACGCAAGCGCAACGGCGTTGGCGTCGCATCCGCGCCCGGATCCGCCTGCGGGCACTGGACATTCGTCCGGAGGCTCGAATGATTCCGCACAGAGGCGCCGGCGGACCGGCGCCGCGGCCCGGCCATGATCGAACGCCTCGAATTCATCCTCGCCCTCGCCCGCGAGCAGCATTTCGGCCGCGCCGCCCTCGCGTGCGGCGTCTCGCAGCAGACGCTCTCGGCCGGCGTGAAGCAGCTCGAGGAGCGGCTCGGCGTGCTGCTGGTCCAGCGCGGCTCGCGCTTCCAGGGCTTCACCCCGGAGGGCGAGCGCGTGCTCGACTGGGCGCGGCGCATCGTCGGCGACACCCGGGCCATGCGCCAGGAGGTGGCGGCCCTGAGGCGCGGCCTCTCGGGCATGCTGCGCATGGCCGCGGTCCCGACTGCGACCCCGATGGTGGCGGCGCTGACGACGCCGTTCCGGGCCCGCCACCCCGCCGTGCGCTTCACGGTGCAGTCCTCGACCTCGCACGAGATCGGGCGCCAGATCGCCAACCTCGAGCTCGATGCCGGCCTGACCTACCTCGAGAACGAGCCCCTCGGGCGGGTCACGACCCTGCCGCTCTACCGCGAGCAGTACCGTCTGCTCACCGCGGCCGACGGCATCTACGGCGGCCGGGAGCGCGTGACCTGGGCCGAGGTCGGCCGTATCCCGCTCTGCCTGCTCACGCCGAACATGCAGAACCGCCGCATCATCGACCGGCAGTTGCGGGCCGCCGGGGCCGAGCCGGCGCCGCTCCTCGAGTCGAACTCGATGATCGTCCTCGTCACCCACGTGCGGACCGCCAAGTGGGCGAGCATCATGCCGGCCGCCCTCGCGGAGACCTTCCGGCTGACCGAGAAGGTGCGGGCCGTGCCGATCACCGACCCGGACGTCAGCCACACGATCGGGCTGGTGGTGCCCGAGCGCGATCCCATGACCCCGCTGGTGGCGGCCTTCCTGGCCGAGGCGCGGGCGATCGCCCCGGCCCTCGCCGCCGAGGTGGCGGCCCTGTGAGGCCGGGGCGGCCGCGCATCGTCCCGCCTTTCGCGTCGCACCACGCCGTTTCGACAAAAATCCCTTGTCGTCCCACCGATCCGCGCGATTGATTCCCGGTCCCGGACTCCCCAGGCTCCAGCTTAGAACGACAACGGTCTCGGGCGGAAAAACCATGTTGGGACAGGAGCCCTGGAGCGCCTCGCGGGCGGCCGGGATCATCGCCGACCACGCGCACCGGGAGGGCGCGACCCTGCCGATCCTGCACGCGCTCCAGGAGACGTTCGGGTACGTCGACGGCGAGGCCGTGCCGCTGATCGCGGACGCCCTCAACCTCTCGCGGGCCGAGGTTCACGGCTGCATCACGTTCTACCACGACTTCCGCCGGGAGCCTGCCGGCCGCCGCACCGTGAAGCTCTGCCGGGCGGAGGCCTGCCAGGCCGTCGGCGCGGACGCGCTCCACGCCGGCATCCTGGCCCGCCTCGACGTCGCCTGGCACGGCACCACGCGCGACGGCGCGGTGACGGTCGAGCCGGTCTTCTGCCTCGGGCTCTGCGCCTGCGGGCCGGCGGCCCTGGTCGACGGCGTGCCGGTCGGGCGCCTCGACCTCGCGGCGCTCGAGGACGCGCTGGCGGAGCCGAGGCCGTGAGCGTCACGGTCTTCATCCCCCGCGACGCGGCCGCCCTCGCCCTCGGGGCGGAGCGGGTCGCCGCGGCCGTCGCCCGGGCGGCGCGGGAGCGCGGCCTCGACATCCGCATCGTGCGCACGGGCTCGCGCGGGATGCTCTGGCTCGAGCCGATGGTCGAGGTGGCGACCGACGCGGGCCGCATCGCCTACGGCCCGGTGCGGCCGGACGACGTCGGGCCGCTGTTCGAGGCCGGGTTCCTGGCGGGCGGCGCACACGCACTGCGGATCGGGCCGCCCGAGGCGCACCCCTACCTCGCGCGCCAGCAGCGCCTGACCTTCGCCCGCTGCGGCGTCATCGACCCGGTCAGCGTGGCGGAGTACCGGGCGCAAGGGGGCTACCGCGGGCTCGCGGCGGCGCTGCGCCTCGGCCCGGCCGCCACGGTCGAGGCGGTCAAGGCCTCGGGCCTGCGCGGGCGGGGCGGCGCCGGCTTCCCGACCGGCGTCAAGTGGGCCACCGTGATGGGCGCGCAGGCGCCGCGCAAATACGTGGTCTGCAACGCCGACGAGGGCGATTCAGGGACCTTCGCCGACCGGATGCTGATGGAGGGCGACCCCCTCACCCTCGTCGAGGGCATGACCATCGCGGCCCTCGCGGTCGGCGCCGCGCGGGGCTACATCTACTGCCGCTCCGAGTACCCGCACGCCTTCGCGGCCCTGAACGAGGCCATCGCGGCGGCCGAGGGCGCGGGCCTCCTCGGGCCGGACGTGATGGGCTCGGGCCAGGCCTTCCACCTCGAGGCGCGCCTGGGGGCCGGCGCCTACATCTGCGGCGAGGAGACCTCGCTCCTCGAGAGCCTCGAGGGCCGGCGCGGGATCGTCCGGGCCAAGCCGCCGATCCCGGCCCTCAAGGGCCTGTTCGGGCAGCCGACCCTCGTCAACAACGTGCTGTCCTTCGCGGCGATCCCGTGGATCCTGGAGCACGGCGGTTCGGCCTACGCCGCCTACGGCATGGGCCGCTCCCTCGGCACCCTGCCGATCCAGCTCGCCGGCAACGTCCGGCACGGCGGCCTGATCGAGACCGCCTTCGGCCTGACGCTGCGCGCGGTGATCGAGGAGTTCGGCGGCGGCACCCTCTCGGGCCGGCCCGTGCGGGCCGCGCAGGTGGGCGGGCCCCTCGGCGCCTACTTCCCCGAGGCGCTGTTCGACACGCCGATGGACTACGAGGCCTTCGCGGCCCGCAAGGGGCTCCTCGGGCACGGCGGCGTCGTGGTGTTCGACGACACCGTCGACCTCGCCCGCCAAGCGCGCTTCGCCTTCGAGTTCTGCGCCGCGGAATCCTGCGGCAAGTGCACGCCCTGCCGCATCGGCGCGGTCCGGGGCGTCGAGACCCTCGACAAGGTGCTGGCCGGCGAATCGCCGCGGGAGAACCTCGCGCTCTTGACCGACCTCTGCGAGGTCATGACCGACGGCTCGCTCTGCGCCATGGGCGGGCTGACCCCCGTGCCGGTGATGAGCGCGCTCACCCATTTCCCGGACGATTTTTCCGGCCGCGGCGCAGCGATGCCGCTGGCGGCCGAGTGAGGAGGCACCCTTGCCCCTGATCAAGGACGTCGATTACGGCACGCCGATCCGCGTTTCGCCGACGAGCGTGACGCTGACGGTCGACGGCAGCCGCGTGACGGTGCCGGCCGGCACCTCCGTGATGGCGGCGGCGATGCGGGCCGGCACGCAGATCCCGAAGCTCTGCGCCACCGACTCGCTCGAGCCCTTCGGCTCCTGCCGCCTCTGCCTCGTGGAGATCGACGGGCGGCGCGGGACGCCGGCCTCCTGCACCACGCCGGCCGAGGACGGCATGGTGGTGCACACCCAGTCGGACCGGCTCGCGCGCCTGCGCAAAGGCGTGATGGAGCTCTACATCTCCGACCACCCCCTCGACTGCCTGACCTGCTCGGCCAACGGCGATTGCGAGCTCCAGACCCAGGCCGGCACCGTGGGCCTGCGCGCGGTGCGCTACGGCGCCGACGGCGCCAACCACGTCAGCAAGAACTCCGAGCTGTACCTGCCGACGGACGACTCGAACCCGTACTTCGCCTACGATCCCTCGAAGTGCATCGTCTGCAACCGCTGCGTCCGGGCCTGCGAGGAGGTGCAGGGCACCTTCGCGCTCACCATCGCGGGAAGGGGCTTCGACTCGCGGGTGGCGGCGGGGCCGACCGACTTCTTCAACTCCGAGTGCGTCTCCTGCGGCGCCTGCGTGCAGGCCTGCCCGACCGCGACGCTCCAGGAGAAGTCCGTCGTCGCCATGGGCCAGCCCGAGCACGCGGCGATCACGACCTGCGCGTATTGCGGCGTCGGCTGCTCGTTCAAGGCCGAGATGCAGGGCGACCGGGTGGTGCGCATGGTGCCCTCCCGGGAGGGCCGGGCGAACGAGGGCCATTCCTGCGTCAAGGGCCGCTTCGCCTACGGGTACGCCACCCACAAGGACCGCATCACGACCCCGATGGTGCGCGACCGGATCACCGATCCCTGGCGGGAGGTGACCTGGGAGGAGGCGATCGCGCACGCGGCCTCCGCGTTCAGGCGCATCCAGGCGGAGCACGGCCGCGACTCGGTCGGCGGCATCACCTCGTCGCGCTGCACCAACGAGGAGGCCTACCTCGTCCAGAAGCTCGTGCGGGCGGCCTTCGGCAACAACAACGTCGACACCTGCGCGCGCGTCTGCCACTCGCCCACCGGCTACGGGCTGATGAGCACGCTCGGCACCTCGGCCGGCACGCAGGACTTCAAGTCCGTCGAGCAGGCGGACGTGATCCTGGTCATCGGCGCGAACCCGACCGACGGCCACCCGGTCTTCGGCTCGCGCATGAAGAAGCGCCTGCGCCAGGGCGCCAGGCTCATCGTGGCCGACCCGCGCCGGATCGACCTCGTGAAGTCGCCCCACATCCGGGCCGCCCACCACCTGCCGGTGCGGCCCGGCGCCAACGTGGCGCTCGTCAACGCCCTCGCCCACGTCGTCGTCACCGAGGGCCTGGTGGACGAGGCCTACGTGCGCGCCCGCTGCGACCTGCACGATTTCGAGGGCTGGGCCCGCTTCATCGCGGACCCCCGCCACGCGCCCGAGGCGGTCGCGGAGATCACCGGCTGCGACCCGGCCGAGGTGCGGGCGGCGGCCCGCCTCTACGCGACCGGGGGCGCGGGCGCGATCTACTACGGCCTCGGCGTCACCGAGCACAGCCAGGGCTCCACGATGGTGATGGGCATGGCGAACCTCGCCATGGCGACCGGCAACATCGGCAAGCCCGGCGCGGGCGTGAACCCGCTGCGCGGCCAGAACAACGTGCAGGGCTCCTGCGACATGGGCTCGTTCCCGCACGAGCTCACGGGCTACCGCCACGTCTCGGACGACGCCACCCGGGAGACCTTCGAGGCGCTCTGGGGCGCCAAGCTCGCGGCCGAGCCGGGGCTGCGCATCACCAACATGCTGGACGAGGCCGTCGCAGGCACCTTCAAGGGCCTCTACATCCAGGGCGAGGACATCGCCCAGTCCGACCCCGACACGCACCACGTCACGGCGGGCCTGCGGGCGATGGAGTGCATCGTCGTCCAGGACCTCTTCCTCAACGAGACGGCGAAGTACGCCCACGTCTTCCTGCCCGGCGCCTCGTTCCTGGAGAAGGACGGCACCTTCACGAACGCCGAGCGGCGCATCAGCCGCGTGCGCAAGGTGATGCCGCCCCTCGGCGGCTACGGGGACTGGGAGGGCACGGTGCTGCTCTCGAATGCGCTCGGCTACCCGATGCGCTACACCCACCCCTCCGAGATCATGGACGAGATCGCCGCCCTGACCCCGAGCTTCTCCGGCGTGTCCTACGCGAAGCTCGAGGCGCTGGGCTCGATCCAGTGGCCCTGCAACGAGGCGGCGCCCCTCGGCACCCCGATGATGCACGTCGACCGCTTCGTGCGCGGCCTCGGCCGGTTCATGATCACCGAGTTCGTGCCGACCGACGAGCGCACGACCTGGAAGTTCCCGCTCGTCCTCACCACCGGGCGCATCCTGTCGCAGTACAATGTGGGGGCGCAGACCCGGCGCACCGAGAACTCGCTCTGGCACCCGGAGGACGTCCTCGAGATCCACCCCTTCGACGCCGAGACCCGCGGCATCGTCGACGGCGACCTCGTCGCCCTGGAGAGCCGGTCGGGCGACATCGCCCTCAAGGCCCGGGTCACCGAGCGGATGCAGCCCGGCATCGTCTACACCACCTTCCACCACGCCAAGACCGGCGCCAACGTCATCACCACCGACTACTCCGACTGGGCCACCAACTGCCCCGAGTACAAGGTGACGGCGGTGCAGGTTCGGCGTACCAACCGGCCATCCGATTGGCAGGCCCGGTTCTATGAGGAAGACATCTCCCTCACCCGCATCGCCCAGGCCCTCGATGCCGCCGAGTAGCGGCGCGGCGGCCGGGACCAGCGTCCCGGCGGCCACCCGGGTGATCGCCTACGCCGAGCCCGGGGACCGGGCGGGCACGCGCCCGCTCGCCGTCGAGATGCCGGTGAACCTCGTCTACGGCAGCGTGCCCTACGCCGTGATGATGACGACGCCAGCCGACCTCGTCGACTTCGCGTACGGCTTCAGCCTGACGGAGGGCCTCGTGGAGGATGCCGGGGAGATCCGGGGCGCCGCAATCGAGCCCGGGGAGGGCGGGTTGCGGCTGCTCGTCGACCTCGCGCCCGGGCGCCTGCGCGAGCACCTCGCCCGCAAGCGGGCGCTCAGCGGCCGCACCGGCTGCGGCGTCTGCGGGATCGACGACCTGAAGGACATCCCGCGGGCCGAGCCGCGGGCGGCCGCAGGGGTGCGGGTGGCGCCCGCGGCCCTCGCGCGGGCGCTCGACGCCCTCGGCGACCTCCAGGTCCTCAACCAGGAGACCCGGGCGGTGCACGCCGCCGCCTGGGCGGGGCTCGACGGCGCCATCGGCGCCGTGCGGGAGGATGTCGGCCGCCACAACGCCCTCGACAAGCTGATCGGGGCGCTGATGCGGGCGGGCACGCCGCCCGACCAGGGCTTCCTCGTCATCACCAGCCGCTGCTCCTTCGAGATGGTCGAGAAGGCGGCGCGCTACGGCGCCGCGGTGCTGGTGGCGATCTCGGCCCCGACCTCGCTCGCGGTCGAGCGCGCGCGCCTGCACGGCCTCACCCTGGCGGCCATCGCCCGCCACGACACGGTCACGGTCTTCACGGGGCGCGACCGCCTCGCCCCCGCCTGAGCCTGGAGAGCCACCGCCCCGTCATGAGCGCCGCCGACCCCAACCAGAAGCTCGTCCGCATGGCCAACCAGATCGCCGCCTTCTTCCGGTCCTATCCGGAGGACGAGGCGGTGGCGGGCATCCACAAGCACATCGTGGCGTTCTGGACCCCGCGGATGCGCGACCAGCTCGGCGCCCAGGCCGGCCGCGCCGATCACGGCCTCGATCCGCTGGTCGTGACGGCGCTGACGGACGTGCCCCGGGCGAAGAGCCCGATCCCGGACGCCGTGACGGACCCGCAGGAGAGCGGGCTCGGGGCGAGCGACGCCGGGTAGGGTGCGGGGAGCCGGTCCCGCGGCCGGCGCGCTCACATCACCTCGACGGCGCTGTTCGGCAGCCGGATCGCGAAGGTCGAGCCCGGGTTCGGGGCGTGGCTGTCGGCGGTGGCGCGGCCGCCGTGCAGTTCGGCGATGCGCTTGACGATCGAGAGGCCAAGCCCCGTCGAGCCCTCGCCGCCCGTGGGCTTGGCCGAGAGGCGCTGGAAGCGGCCGAACAGGCGCCCGGTATCCTCGGGCGAGAGGCCGGGGCCGAAATCCCGCACCGCGTAGACGGTGTCCTGCGCGTCCTGCGCGACCGTGACGACGATCTCGGCGCCGGCCGGGGAGTACTTGATCGCGTTGGAGATCAGGTTGTCCATGGCCTCCCGCAGGCGCTCGCCGTCGCCGCAGAGGTAGAGGCTGTCGGGGATCTCGGAGCGCAGGGTCTGCCGCTTCAGGTCGGCGAGGGGCCCGTTGGCCTGCGACACCTCGCGGGCGAGGGCGGCGAAATCCACCGGCTCGCGGCGCAGCGAGATGTCGAGCGCGTCGTTCATCGCGTCGGCGATCAGGCTCTCGATCATGGTGGTGAGGCGCCGGGCGGAGTCGCGGATGTGCCCGATCTGCGCCTGCATCGCCTCCACGGGCCGGGGCGGGCTGCCGACGAGGTCGCCCAGCATCTCGGCCCGGCCCATGATCACCGCGAGCGGGTTCTTCAGGTCGTGCGCGACGGTGCCGAGGATCTCGGTCTTGAGCTGGTTGGCGCGGCGCAGGTCCGAGCGCTGCATGGCGAGCCGGCGGTTGGCCCGCATCAGCTCGGCGGTGCGCTCCACCACCCGCTGCTCCAGGCCGACATTGGCCCGCTGCAATTGCTCGTACAGGATCACGTTGTCGAAGGCGATCGAGAGCCGCGACGTGAACAGCGCGATCAGCGCCCGGTCGGTCTCGGAGAGCGAGCGGTCGGCCTTCAGGAGGGCGACGATCTCGCTGCCGCTGGCGGTGTGGACGTAGAGCGTCGACCACTGGTCGCCGAAGGTGTGGCGCCGCTCCGCGAAGGCCTGGGCGACGATCGCCCGGACCTCCTCGTCGAGGGGGTGGGGCGGATCGCGGGAGACGAGGTGCTGGTAGCAGCCCGAGCCCGCCAGCACGCAGACGGCGTCCTGCGGCCCGGCATTCTCCCGCAGCACCAGGATGCCCGCGCAGGCGACGTTGAGCAGCGAGGCCACCTGCGTCAGCACGCCCTCCGCCAGGCGCTGCATCGACTTGTAGTCGAGGAGCATCGGGGCGGCGTCGATGATGATCTCGAGGCCCCGCCGGGTCTCCTCCAGGCGCTTGAGCTGCTGGTAGGCCCGCAGCGCCGCCGTGAGGCTGGTGAACAGCTTGTCGGCCGTGAGCTCGGTCTTCGCCTTGTAGTCGTTGATGTCGTAGTCGACGATGACCCGGCGCTCGGGCGCCTGGCCGGGCTGGCCCGTGCGCAGGATGATCCGGACGGTCTCGTCCTTCAGCTCGCGCCGGATGAAGTCGACGAGGCGCAGGCCGGCATCCTCCGTCTCCATCACCACGTCGAGCAGGATCACGGCGATCTCGCGCCGCGAGGTGAGCAGGGCGCGCGCCTCGGCGGCCGAGTGGGCCGACAGGATCTCGAGCCGGGCGCCGTCGAGGGCGTAGCCCGAGAGCGCGAAGCGGGTTCCCTCGTGCACCGCCGGGTCGTCGTCCACCACCACGACCGTCCAGACGGCGGCATCCGTCGCCGCGGCGGGCTCGTCGTCGGCCAGGAACAGAATGTCGTCGTCGCTCATGGACCGTCCATCGCAGGTACTTCTCAAGCTCGCGCCCGCATCCTGGCGATCTCGTCCGCGGGGAACAAGCTGCGGCGGCCCGCCGGCCGGGAAACGTCGCGACGGCGCGGCCCGGAGGACCGGGCCGCATCTTGGCGATTCGGCCGGCCGGGACAAGGAACCGCAGGTCGGCAAGGAGACGTCTTGTGCGCGAGAGCACATCCCGGACGGGAGCGATCAGGACGAAATCACCATGCAACACGGGCGACCTAAGAACCGCCGCGCTTGTTGCCACCGATCGGCTCGGACAGGGAGAGCGACCATGCTCCACGCAATCCAGGCACGTCACCGCGACGCGGCGGCCCCGGGCCGGGACGAGGCGCCCTGGCGCGGCGACCTCGAGGACTTGCGCACCCTGCTCCAGGACTCGCGGCCGCGGGGCCCGAGCCGGGCGCAGATCGCCGCCCTGATCGAGGCCGAGGCGCCCGGCGCGCTCTCGCGCACCTCGCGCGAGCGGATCGCCGAGCGCCTCGCCAGGGTGCTGGCGCAGTAAGGCGCCGGCCGCGGCGCGCGCGCCCGCGGCGCACCGGCCCCGTGACGGTTCCCGCGCCCGCAAAGGGCCGGGATGACGGCCGAATCCGCCGCGCGACTGATGGACTGTTCGTCCTCGCCGCGGCATTGTCGGTCGCGCACCGTCCGACGGGTGGCGACGGTCGCGTGCTCGAGATCGCGAGTCGATGGTGAGGCGGAGATCCACGATCCCCGGGAACGGCCCGCTCGCCCGGGTGCCGACGGCGCCATGACGGGCAGCCCGCAGCAGATCTTCGTGGTCGACGACGAGGCCGACGCCCGCGCGATGGTGGGCGATTACCTGCGGATGCACGGCTTCGAGGTCAGCCTGTGCGACGGCGGCGCCTCCCTGCGGCGACGCCTCGCCGAGGTGACGCCGGACCTGATCGTCCTCGACCTCAACATGCCGGAGGAGGACGGGCTCTCGATCGTGCGCGACCTCAAATCGCGCAGCACGATCCCGATCATCATGCTGACCGCCACCGCGAGCCCGATCGACCGGGTGGTGGGCCTGGAGCTCGGCGCCGACGACTACCTGCCCAAGCCCTGCGAGCTGCGCGAGCTCGTGGCCCGGGTCCGCTCCGTGCTGCGGCGGGCCGCCCAGGCCCGGCCGGCGGCCGAGCCGGCCGCCGGCGCGGCGCGCCCTGAAGGCGGGTTCCGCTTCGGCCGCATGATCGTCGACACCGAGACCCTGCGCCTGCGCGACGAGGCGGGCACCGAGCAGATCCTGACGCGCTCGGAATACGCGCTGCTCAAGGCGTTCCTGGACAACCCGAAGCGGGTGCTGACGCGCGAGCGCCTGCTCGACATCGCCGACGCCCGCGACCCCGACGCCTTCGACCGGGCGATCGACGTGCGCATCAACCGCATCCGCAAGAAGGTCGAGCCCGACCCCGCCAACCCGCGCTTCATCAAGACCGTGCGGGGCCTCGGCTACGTGTTCCGGCCGGACGGGGACTGAACCCGCCGGCCGGCGCGCCCGCGGACCGCCGCGCCCGCTAGCTGAACAGGTTCCGGATCCGCCCGGCGAGCTCGGCCGGATCGTAGGGCGGGATCGCGCACGGGATCGTGGCGAGCGGGGTCTCGGGCACGATCGTGCCGATCGTCGGGGAGGCCGCCCGCACGGCCTCGGCCAGCGCCGCGGCGATCTCCTCGGCGTCCAGGCTCGGGACCGAGAGGATGTTCGGCGAGCGCTTCGACAGGTCCTTCTCCTCGAAGGCGTTCGTCACCGTGCGCAGGCCCGCGTAGGCCATCTCCAGGGGCGGGTAGCTCGGGTGCGGCGAGGCCATCAGGGAGACGCCGACCGCGGCCTTGCTCAGCATCTCGCCGTACTCCGCCAGGGAGAGCTTGCCGCGGACCTCGAGGTTGCGGACCTGGGAGACCGCCACCGGGTCGAAATCCTCGCCGGCCGAGACGATGCGCCAGCGGTCGGCCTCCACCGGCTCCGCGCGCTGCCACAGGCCGAGGGCCCGGCAGAGCAGGCCGAAGCAGTTCCGCGCCGTGCCGGGCCGGCCGTAGACCAGGATGATGCGCTCGCGCGGCCGCGGCGACAGGGCGGCGCCGATCGAGGCGTTGAGCTGGAACGGCACCACCCGGGCCTCGCCGAGGCCGTAGCGGTGGCGGTGGAAGTTGGCGAGCTCCTCCGAGTTCAGGAGCGCGACGGTGTCGTCCGGCCGGGCATAGGTGCGCTGGGCCTGCCCGTACTGCGACGACCAGCCGTAGAAGTCCGGCTCGTGGTCCTGGATCAGGTAGACGACCGGCTGCTTGCGCCCGTGCAGCATCGCCTGGTCGTCCTGGAACTGGTAGGCGTTGTGGGCGGTCCACCAGGCCGTCGCCACGAAGACGTCGTTGCGGCGCACCGTGAGGTAGCCGCGCTGGCGCTCGCTCGCGTCGAGTACGACTTTCGGCAGAGCGTCGCTCGCGGTCGAGATCGGGAGCAGGCGGTAGCCCGGGAAGCGCAGCATCGAGTTCAGGTCGATCCGCTCGGAGACGCTGACGATGCGCAGGTCGACCGCGTCGCCGAACGCCGCGGCGAGCTCCTCGAACAGGCGGATCGCCGTGGTCAGGCCGCCGAAGGTCTTGGCGGGCTGGAGCGTCGGGATCAGGAGGTTGAGGCGGGGCCGCTCGCTGCGGTCGCGCCGGGTGGCGATCGGGTTGATCTCCGAGACGAGGTGCGCCTCCTTGGGCCGCGGGATGCGGTTGCGCAGGAGCGGCCGGTGCACGCGGGCGAGGGCCAGCGCCGCGTCGGCGGCGCCCTGGACCGGGACCAGCGTCTCGACCGGCACCCGGCCGGCCTGCGCCACCTTGGCCCAGCGCAGGCCCGCCCGCTCGGTCACGTAGAGCAGCGAGCGCTCGATCGCGTGCGCGATGGTGCCGTCGACCTGCCCGGCCTCCGCGGGGAAATCCGACCAGTCGAGGCCGAGGTCCAGCAGGGGGGCGAGCGCGGCGCTGCGTCCCCAGAAGAACGAGCTCGACGGGAACTCGAGCACGAGGTCCTTCGACAGCGCCACGCCGCAGCGGGCGAGCAGGTCCTTCATCCGCTCGAAGTTGTAGCCGAAGTTCAGCAGGTGCCGCACCGGCCCGAAATGCTGCGAGAAGACGATCCCGACGTCCTCGGCCGTGAGCAGGTGCAGGATCGAGCGCACCGTCGCGTCGCAGCCGAGGATGTTGGCGAGCAGGTAGTCGCGCCAGGGCGCGAAGACGGGATCGTGCGGCGACTTCTTCGAGTGCAGGTGCAGGAAGACGTCGTAGCGCGCGAACACGTCGCGGAAGCCGACGAGCATCGGGGCGATGTCGCGGCCGATGTTCGGCAGCACCCGGATCTCGAGCGCGCCGTTGGCGTAGCCGGCGAGGGCGTCCAGGATCTCCTGCTTCTTCGCCTCGGTGTCGGTCGAGACGAAGAGATCGGCCGGGACCGGGATGTGGCGCAGGTGCGCCGCGAGGTCGGCGCAGAAATCCGGGTAGAACACGTGCGCGACCACGGCCACGCGCTCGGGCAGCGCGAGCGCCTCGCCGCCGACGGGGCGGAACGGCACCTCAAGGGCGAGGTCGACCTCCTCGGCGGGCCGGCAACTCGTCGTGGCGCCGTAATAGGTCTTGAGCGCGTCGCCCTGGACGAAGCGCTGCTTGGGGCTCGGGACCGGCCGCATCGGCACGACCGCGTGCCGGCGGCGCAGGGCGAGATGCGCCTCGATCTCGGGCACGAGGCCCGGGTTGCCGCCGAAGGCCTCCTCCCAGCCGTCGATCTCGATCTGGTGCGGGCGCTCGCGCAGGAGTTGCGCCTTCACGAAGGGGAAGCCCCGCACCAGGAGGTCGCGCCAGCCGTGCAGGGTCGGGTTGAGCGGCGGGCTCTCCGTCGGCTCGTCCGGGAACAGCACCTCGTAGCGGATGCCGAGGTGCTCCCAGCGCTCGATCGAGCGGACCTCGTACTCGTTGATGACGGTCTGCTTGTCGCGGTTGCTGCGGACCCCGTTCCAGAAGTCCCGCAGCGCCTTCTGTTTCAGCCCGGCCGGCGTGACGGCGGTGAAGAAGCTCATCAGGTGGCGCTTGACCTGATGGCTGTCGCACAGAGCCACCAGGTCCTTGTCGCTCGCGCGGACCGCGTCCAGGATGGCGCAGAGCTGCTCCTGGCTCGTCGGGCCGTAGAGGCTGTCGTTGGCCAGGATCAGGAGGCGGGCCTGCCAGACGTCCGGGAAGGCCGCGAGGGCCGTCGCCCAGGCGGCGAAGTCCCAGCCGTGGTTCAGCCGGACCAGGAGGCCGTCGACCCGGTCGAGCACCGGCGCGAGCGGCTCGTTCAGGCCCTCCGTGACGACGACCAGCACCACCGCGAGCCCGGCCTGGCGCAGCGCCTTGACCTGGCTCAGGACGTGGTCGGCGACGCGGCCGTCGCCCGCGTAGGTGACGAGGAGGCAGACCTCGCGGTCGACCAGGCTCGCGGGCGAGCGCAGGATCTCGAACGGGATGTCGAGCGCGTCGCAATCGTGCGTGAGGCGGTCGGCCGGCCGGATGAGATACCCGGCCGCCATCCCCATGGTGAGGTAGTGCTCGAGCGGGTCGATGTCGGGCCGGTTGGTCTCGGGGTAGCGGGCCTGGTACCAGGCGCCGTCGAACAGGGCGCTCGGGTTGCGCCCCTCCCGCCAGCCCGACGTGACGTAGTGCGACAGGGGATCGAGCTTGGCGTCGGCGACGTCGCCGTTGTGGAGCAGGTACCAGTCGCTGTCGAAGATGACGTTCGGGTCGCGGCCCGCGTAGGCCCCGCCGGTCACGTAGTCGACGAGGGGGTTGCGCCCCGACGCCGGCACGTCCGGGTAGCGCTCGGCGTACCACGCGGTCCGGAACAGCGCGCAGGGGTCGCGCCCCTCCCGGAACCCCGACTGCACGAAGTGGCGCAGCGGGTTGATCCCGTGGGCGGCGACGTCGCCGTTGTGCTGCAGGTACCAGCCGCCGTGGAACAGGGGGTGGGTGGGCCTGCTCCAGTTGCGCCCGTCGGCGAGGTAGTCGACGAGGGGCGTCTCGTGCTCCCGCGGCGCCTGCCCGCCGCCCTGGGCCAGGTAGTAGGCGGTGTCGAACAGCGGATGGGGGTTGTAGCCCCGGCGGGCGCCCTCGGTCAGGTAGTGGGCGAGCGGGTCCATCCCCGACTGCGCCACCTCCGGGTAGACGCTCAGGTACCAGGGCGCATCGAAGAGCGGGTGCGGGCTCCGGCTGCCGGCGTGGTCGCGGTAATCCGCGAACGCCGCCGCGGCGCCCCCGGGGATGCCGTAGCGGTCCGCGTACCAGTGGGCGTCGAAGAGCGGGTTCGGCCCGTGGCCGGCGGGTTCACCGATGGTGAGGTAGTGCGACAGCGGATCGAGCCCATCGTGGATCACATGCCGGTACTGCGCGAGGTACCACGCCGCGTCGAACATGGCTGAGGTCCGCAGGGTCCGGCTGCGCACCTCCGAGAGGTAATGCCCGACGGGGTTCCTGCGCTGGTTCTCGTCCAGCCCGTGCTCGGTCACGTACCAGTCGACGTCGAACAGCGGGTTGGGTCTGCATCCGGCTCGCGCGCCCTTCTGCATGAAGTGCAGAAACGGAAGCCTACCATCTTCGCGTGCATCCGGGTAGGTACGTAGATACCACTCGGCGTCGAACAGGGCCGTCGGGCGTCGCCCCTTCGCGGCGCCCCATTCGAGATAATGCTCAACCGGATCCAACCCGGTCTCGGCAACGTCCGGATAGGCGCCGAGGTACCATGCGCGATCAAATGCCGACTCGACGATCAAATAATTCCTGCCTGCAAAGCGCCTCAATAGTGACTTTGAAAAACTGATCTTCATCTCCGCCCGCCCCAGGTCAAGACTACACTTGACGAATTGACGTAATATGGTTTAAACGAGAACATCCTAGATGTATTCTGGCCGGATGTCCAGCACGCAGCGCGTGGCATTGCCGATCAGGCGGGGCCCGTGCACGGCCGGCACTGAGCTTCCCGTAAAGCAGGTCGCAGTCGCAACCTTGGATGGAACAGTCGAGCAGCGACGATCGCGCCCGCGCAGCCGGGCGGTGCCGGCGCCGCGCGGGCGTCCGTTTCGCGAGACCGAGGATGCACGTCATTGCGGACACGTCCCGCGGCGCCGGTCGCCTCGTCACCGGGCCTCGCACCGCGCGAGCCGCGCGCGGGAATCGATGGCTCATCGACCGTGCCCGCGCCCGAGGCGGCCTTGTCTAGGACAAACTCCCACGGACGGGAACCGCCGGCGGACCACGCAGCCCCGCATCCCCGGGGGGCGGGGCTTTTGCGGCACACCCGCGCTCCCGCCGCTCCCGCGAGGTCCGGGCCGGGCGGCACGCGCGCGGTTTTTCCCGGCCGGAGGGGTGTTCAACCCTGCGCGGCGGCGCTACCCCCTGCGGTGGCATGCCCCAACGGCAACGGGCGCCGGCCCCGCCCCGGCCGGCGCCCGGGCCCGAGACGCGGCGGAAGAGACGAGGGAGCATGGACGAGGACGCTTTCGGGGCGCAGCTGCGTGCGGACCTGCCGTTCCTGACGCTCGATCCCGCGCGGCCCGGGGCGACGACGATCCTGTGCCTCGCCGACGGGCCCGGCGCGACCTGGCGGATCTCGTTCGAGCGCCCGCTGCGGGCCGCGCGGGCCCGCCGCGAGGTCCGGTTCGCCTGCCTCGACGAGGCCGCCCTGCGGGTGCTGCCGCCGGGCGCCGCCGGGGCCGGGTTGCGGACCCTGATGGAGGTCCTGGCGCCCGACGCCGTCGTGATGTCGCGCTTCGCCGGTCCCCTCGTCGGGCCGGTGCTGCGGGAGGCCGCGCGGGCGGCCTGCCCGGTCGTCGTCCACCTCGACGACGACCTGTTCCAGGTCCCCGACGAGCTCGGGCCCGCGAAGGCCGCCCGGCACGGCGCGCCCGCCCGCCGCGGCAGCCTGCACGCGGCCTGCCGCGGGGCCGACCTGATCTACGCCTCGACCCGGGCGCTGCACCTGCGCCTCGGCCGGGCGGGGTATCCCGCGCCCGCGGTGTACGGCGCGGTCTACTGCGCGGCGCACGAGCCGTTCGCCGATTACGCGCCCCGGCGCCCGCCCGCGATCGGCTACATGGGCACGAGCGGGCACGAGGCCGACCTCGCCGCCTGGGTCCCGGCGGTCCTGGCGCTGATGCGGGCCCGCGCGGACCTGCGGTTCGAGACCTTCGGCACCGTCGCGATGCCGCCCGCGCTGGCGGAGGCGTTCCCGGGCCGGGTGTCCCGGCGGCCGCCGGTGGCCGATTACGACGCCTTCCTCGACGCGATGCGGGGGCTCGGCTGGGCGGTCGGCCTGGCGCCGCTCCGGCCGACGCCGTTCAACGCCGTCAAGGCGGACACCAAGCTCGTCGAGTACGCGGCCGCGGGCATTCCGGCGGTGGTGGCCGAGGGCCCCGCCTACGCCGAGGCGGTGGCGGCCGGGGCCGCGCTCGCGGCGGGGTCGGCGGAGGCCTGCGCGGCGGCGGCGGCGGGCCTCCTCGACGCGCCGGGTCGCGCCGCCGCCCAGG
>NZ_QOWC01000022.1 GCF_003574465.1 Methylobacterium crusticola | reverse complement strand
GGCCGGGGCCGCGCCCGCCGTGGCGGATCTTCCGGAGACCTTCCGTCCCGCGCATCGTTTCGCGCAGACGATCGACCTCGCCCATCCGCCGGAGGCGGTGTTCGCGGTCCTCGGCGACATCGAGGCGGTGGCCGCCTGCCTGCCGGGCGCCGTGCTCAGCGGCCGGCCCGATCCCGACACGCTGGAGGGCGGGCTGCAGGTGCGGATCGGGCCGATCGGCGCCACGTTTCGGGGCCGCGCCCGGCTCTGGCGGGACGAGGCTGCCCGCACCGGCCGGGTGCGCGGCGCGGGCAGCGATGCGGGCGGGCGCTCCGCCACCGAGGGCGAGATCCGCTACCGGGTCGAGCCCGGGGCGGAGCCGGGCACCGCGCGGGTCGTCCTCGACATCGGCTACACCCTGACAGGGCCGCTGGCGCAGTTCGGCCGGCCCGGCCTCGTGCGTGACCTCGCAGGCCGCATCGCGGCCGAGTTCGCCCGCAACCTCGACGCGCGGCTCTCCGGCGCCGCGCGTGCCGCGCCCGCCGGCCTCAACCCCCTCCGCCTGCTCCTCGACCTGATCCGCGCGCGCCTCGCCGCGTGGCTCGGCCGCGCCTGAACCCTGTCCTCGCCCCCACCGGAGATCTTCATGTCGAGCAGGTTCACCCTCACCACCGCGATCGTGCTGGCGCTCGCGGCGACCGGCGCTCTCGCGGACTCGATCCGAATCGGCGTCAACGAGCCGCTCACCGGCGCCTTCGCGGCGTCGGGCACCTACGTGGTGAACGGCGCCAAGATCGCCGCTGACGAGATCAACGCGAAGGGCGGCGTGCTCGGGAAGAAACTCGAACTCGTGATCGAGGACAACAAGAGCAACCCGACCGAGGCCGCCGCCGTGGCCGAGAAGCTCATCACCAGCGACAAGACGCCGGTGATGATGGGCGCCTGGGGGTCGAGCCTGACGCTCGCAGTGATGCCGAAGCTCGTCGACTACGAGACGCCGATGCTGGTGGAGACATCCTCCTCGGGCAAGATCACCACCTCCGGCAACCCGTTCGTGTTCCGCATCTCGCCGCCCTCGGCGCTGGAGGCCGAGAACTTCGCCCCGATGGTGTCGCGGCTCGGGATCAAGAAGGTCGACTTCCTGGTCCTCAACAACGACTTCGGCCGCGGCGCCGCGACCGACTTCGGCAAGATGCTGAAGGAGAAGGGTGTCCAGGTCGGCCTCGTCGAGACCATGGACCAGGCCGCGCAGGACATGAGCGCCCAGCTCGCCAAGCTGAAAGCCTCCGACAGCGACACGATCATGATCACGAGTGCCGTCGACCAGCTCGTGCTGCTGTTCAAGCAGATGGCGGCGCTCGGCCTCAAGAAGCGCGTCATCACCACGGGCGGCTCGCAGAACCCCGACCAGATCATCGCCCAGGCCGGGGCCGCCGCCGAAGGCACCATGCACCTGACCACCTTCCTGCCATGGCTGCCGGAGAAGACCCCGAACCCGAAGGCGACCGAGTACTTCATCGGCGAGTGGAAGAAGCGCGGCTTCGCCTTCGCGGGCGTCACCGAGAGCTTTCGCGGCTACGATGGCATCCGCGCCATCGCGCAGGCCATCGAGAAGGCCGGCTCGGCCGAGCCCGCCGCGATCACCAAGGCGTTCTGGTCCGTCGACTTCACCGGCCTGAACGGCCCGATCCGCTTCGCGAAGTCCGGCCCCGCCGGCAAGGAGAGCGGCCAGAGCAGGCCCGACGTCTACATCATCGAGATCAAGGACGGCCGCGTCGTCCAGCCGACCCTCTGAACGCCGAGATGGGCCGGTTTCATGGACCAGCTGCTTCAGCACCTCGTCAACACGCTGATCCTGGGCGGGACCTACGCGCTCCTCGGGGTCGGGCTGACCCTGATCTTCGGGATCATGAACGTCGTGAACTTCACCCACGGCGCGCTCTACACGGTCGGCGCCTACCTGATGTACCTCGCGGTGGCGGCGCTGGGTCTGAACTTCTTCCTGGCGCTGCCGGTCGCGATCGCGGGCGGGCTCGCGCTCGGCGCCGTGATCGAGGTCCTGCTGCTCCGGCCGCTGCGGGGCCAGGACATCGACACCACCATGCTGGTGATGATCGGGGCCGGCATTGTCCTGCAATCGAGCACGCTGTGGACCTTCGGCGGTGTCGCCAAGGCGGTGCCCTCGCCCTTCCCGCAGGCGCCGCTGCAGCTCGGGCCGGTCTCGGTCTCGTGGCTGAGCCTGTTCGTGCTGGCGGGTGCGCTCCTCCTCATCGGGCTCACCTACGCGCTGATCAACCGCACGAAGCTCGGCCTCGCCATGCGCGCCGCCTTCCAGGATGCCGACACGGCGGCGCTGATGGGCGTCGACGTGCGAGGCATCTACACCGCGACCTTCGCGCTCGGCTCCTCGCTCGCCGCCGCCGCCGGGGCGCTGCTCGGCCCGGTCTACGTGGTGTTCCCGCAGATGGGGCAACTCGCCGAGCTGAAGGCCTTCGCCATCGTCATCATGGGCGGCCTCGGCAACGTCACCGGGGCGGCGATCGGCGGCTTCCTCCTGGCGCTCGCGGAGGAATTCGGGGCCGGCTACGTTTCCTCGGGCTACCGGGACGCGATGGGCTTCCTGATCATCATCGCGGTCCTGCTCTGGCGCCCGACCGGCCTGTTCGCGAAGGCGGAGCGCATCGGATGACCCGGCTGCTCCCCGTCCTCCTCCTGGCGGCGCTCGCCGCGCTGCCGCTCGCCCTCGGCACCGAGCCCTACCTCC
Source organism: Methylobacterium crusticola (assembly GCF_003574465.1). Classification (GTDB taxonomy): domain Bacteria; phylum Pseudomonadota; class Alphaproteobacteria; order Rhizobiales; family Beijerinckiaceae; genus Methylobacterium; species Methylobacterium crusticola. The sequence continues at coordinate 56,749 of NZ_QOWC01000022.1, read as the reverse complement.
TCAACGCGCTGATCACGACGGGCATCCTGACGATCGGGGCGATGAGCCTGAACCTGCTCCTCGGCTATACCGGGCAGCTCAGCCTCGGCCACATCGCCTTCTTCGGCATCGGCGCCTACGTCAGTGCGCTCACCAGCCTCGGTTTCGACGTGGAGATCGGCTTCGGCTACCGGGTCGCGCACGAGCCCTGGCCGGCGGCGACCGGCTTCCTCCTCGCGGTCGCGGCGGCAGGGGCCTGCGGCTGGCTGATCGGGCGGCTCTCGTTCCGGGTGCGCGGCGCCTACTTCGTGATCGTGACGATCTCCTTCGCGGAGGTGGTGCGGCTCGTGGCCCTCAACTGGGTGGAGCTGACGCAGGGACCGCTGGCGCTCACCGGCATTCCGGCCTTCACCTTCGGGCTGCCGGGCCTCGGCTCCTGGACGCTGAGGACCAAGCTCCAGAACTACTACCTCGTGCTCGGCGTCGGCACGCTCTGCTACGCGCTCATCGCCCGGATGGTGCGCTCGCGCTTCGGCCGGGCGATGCGCGGGCTCAAGGAGAACGAGCCGCTGGCGCTGTCGGTGGGCATCAACGCCACCCGCACGCTCACCGTCGCGGCGGTGGTCTCGGCCGCGATGGCGGGGGCGGCAGGTAGCCTCTACGCGCATTACCTGCGGATCATCGACCCCGACGTGTTCCTGTTCGCCACCACCGTGACGATGGTCATCATGGTGGTGGGCGGCGGCAAGGGCACGCTGATGGGCCCGGTGGTGGGGGGCCTGATCTTCGGCCTGCTGCCGGTGGCGCTGCGCCCCGTCATGGCGCCGGAGGCGCAGTGGATCGTCTACGGGATCGTGCTGATCCTGATCCTGTTCCTGATGCCCCGCGGCATCGTCCCGGGGGCCGCCGCGCTCCTGGCGCGCGGCAGGGCGCCCCGCGCCGGAAATACGATCCTGAAGTCCCGCCCGGCGGTGCAACGATGAGCGCGGCGATCCTCTCGGTCGCGCATGTCGGCGTGCGCTTCGGCGGCCTCGTCGCCATCGCCGACCTGCACTTCGACGTGGCGCAGGGCGAGATCGTCAGCCTGATCGGCCCCAACGGCGCGGGCAAGACCACAGCCTTCAACGTGATGACGGGCTTCCTCAAGCCCAGCCAGGGCGAGGTGCGCTTCCGCGGCACGAGCCTGACCGGCCTGCAGCCGCACGAGATCACCCGGCTCGGCCTCTCACGCACCTTCCAGCGCACCAGCGTCTTCCCGGACGATACGGTGTTCGAGAACGTGATGATCGGTCTGCACCGGCAGGGCGGCGGCATGAGCCGGACGCTTCTCCTCGACGCGCTGCTGGCGCGGACCCGCGCGAGCGAGCGGGCGCTGCGCGAGCGCGCCGAGGCCCTTCTCGACTGGGTCGGCCTCGCGGGGCGCGCGGGGGAGAAGGCCGGGGCGCTGGCTTACGGCGAGCAGCGCCTCGTCGGCGTGGCGCTGGCGCTCGCCACCGAGCCCGCCATGCTCCTCCTCGACGAGCCCGTCTCCGGCATGAACGCCTCGGAGACCCGGATCTTCGTGCGGCTGATCCGCCAGATCCGCGAGCGCGGCATCACGGTCCTGCTCGTCGAGCACGACATGCCGATGGTCATGGAGGTCTCGGACCGCATCGTCGTCCTGAACCACGGCCGCCTGATCGCCGAGGGACGGCCCGAGGCGATCCGCAGCGACCCGGCGGTGATCGAGGCCTATCTGGGCCAGGGCAGCGCCGCGCGAAGGGCCGCGGCGGGCGCGCGGGAGGTCGCCCATGCTTGAGATCCGCGACCTCGTCTGCGGCTACGGCCACGGCACCGCCCTCAAGGGGCTCAGCATCGAGGTGAAGGAGGGGCAGCTCGTCGCCCTCGTCGGGGCGAACGGCGCCGGCAAGTCGACGACGCTGCGAGCGATCTCCGGCCTCGTGCCGCCCCGCTCCGGCGTGATCCGCTTTTCGGGCCGCGACATCACCGGCGCCGAGCCGCGCCGCATCCTGGCGCACGGCATCGCCCACTGCCCGGAGGGGCGGCGCGTCTTTCCGCAGATGAGCGTGGCCGAGAACCTCGCGATGGGCGCCTATCTCCGCCGCGATCGCCCGGGCGTCGCCGCCGATCTCGACCGCATCTACGGCGAGTTCCCGAGGCTCGCCGAGCGGCGGCACCAGGCGGCCGGCACTCTGTCGGGGGGCGAGCAGCAGATGCTGGCGATCGGCCGCGCCCTGATGGCCCGCCCAAGGCTCGTGCTGTTCGACGAGCCGTCGCTGGGGCTCGCCCCCACCATCGTCGAGCGGATGTTCGCGGTCATCCGGGCGATCCGCACCGCCGGCACCACGGTGCTGCTCGTCGAGCAGAACGCCTTCGCGGCCCTCGAACTCTGCGACCACGCCTACCTGCTCGAAACCGGCCGCGTCGTGCGCGCGGGCACGGGCTCCGCCCTGATCGCGGATCCGCACGTCCGCGAAGCCTACCTGGGCGGCTGAGGTCCGCGATGCCCTCAAGCCGTGACGTGGCCGGCGCGGACCGGTGGACCCGCGTCTGCCGGCTCGATGAGGTCGAGGCACGCGCGGTCGTTCCGGTCCGCGTGCGCGGCCGGCATCTCGTCCTGGTGCGGGACGGCGACTGGGTCGTCGCGGCCGAGCGCGCCTGCCCTCACGAGGGCGCGGATCTCGCGCGCGGCCGGTGCGCAGACGGGCGGCTGCTCTGCCCGCATCACCGCGCCTCGTTCGACCTGCGGGACGGGCGGGTCTCAGCCGGATGGGCGACGCGGCCGCTGTGCCTCTACCCGGTCGAGATCCGGGACGCCGAGATCTTCGTCGATGCGTCGGGCCTCGTGCGGTCCTGATCGCTCCCGGAGCGCCAGGAGACGCGGCGTGCCGCGCAGAGCCGGCCGGGGCCACCCGTCCGGGCATTCACGCCCCCGCGCGGCCAGCCGCTTCGGCCATCGGGTTTCAACCCGAACCCTCCTCACCCGCCTGGCACTCCACGGTGGGCTCATCGCGTCCCGAACGCCGTCCTTCTATTCCAGCACCTCCACCCGCACCGGTGTCGGGTGGAAGCCGTTGCAGGGGTTGTTGACCTGCGGGCAGTTCGAGATGACGCAGAGGAGGTCGATCTCGGCACGCAGCACGACGTGGTTGCCCGGCTGCGACACGCCGTCGACCACCGTGAAGTCGCCGCTTGGAGCGATCGGCACGTTCATGAAGAAGTTCACGTTGGCGACGATGTCGCGCTTCGACAGACCGTGCCGGGCGAGTTCGACCAGGAAGTTCTCGCGGCAGGCGTGCTGGTAGCGGGTCTCCTCGCCGAAGCGCACGGCGTTGCTCTCGCAGGAGCAGCAGCCCGCGGAGGTGTCGTGCTGCCCGCAGGAATCGGCGGTGATCGTCGCCATCACGCGCCCCTCGGACGAGATCAGCTGGCTGCCGAGCCCGAGATAGGGCGAGCCACCGATCCGCATGGTGTCCTGCGCGCTGTAGCGCTCGCCCGGGTCGGCGGCGGCGTAGAGCAGGAAGTCGACGGCCTGCTGGCCCTCGGTGTCGGTGATGCGCAGGCTCTGCCCGGCGCGCAGCAGGCGCGACCACGGGGCCTCGGCCGGGATGACGGCGTCGTAGAGGGCGGCGCTCATGACGGGGCTCCTCAGGCGTGGAGGCGGTCGGTGTGCGCGAAGGCGCGGGCCGCCTCCGGGCCGGCGCTGCGGCAGGGATCGTGTGCTGCCGGCGCGGGCGCGCGGAAGCGCACGGCCTCCAGCGGCCCCGGCGGGACGGTCTCGGGATCGAGCGGGTGACGGCAGTTCGACACGGCGACGAGCAGGTCCATCTCGGCGCGCAGGTCGACGAAGTCGCCCGCGGAGCGCCGCGTCCCGTCCCAGACGAAGCGACCGTCCGCCCCGACCGAGACCGGCGCGAAGAAGGTCACGCAGGGCGGGATGTCGCGCTTGGTCAAGCCGAGCTTGCCGACCGCGGCCAGGAAGTTGCCGCGGGTGGTGCGCCCCTCTTCGAGGCCCGCGTCCCCGCGTGAGCCGCCGACGAGGGCGTCGTGCGCGCCGCTCGTGTCCTCGATCAGCGAGAGCATCACCCGGCCCATGTCGGAGAGGAGGATGCGCCCGCGCCGGAGCGCGGCGCTCCACTGCACCTTCACGGTGTCGGCGGCGTTCAGGCGCTCGGACGGGTCGTCCCGCCGCCACGCGATCAGCGCCGCGGCCGCGTCGCCGCCCGGCGTGCGCAGGCGCAGGGCCTCGCCGCGGCGCAAGGCCGTGGTCCAGTACCAGCCGCCGGGCACGGTCTCATGGTGGATCACGGCCCCGTCCGGGATCGGGGCGCCGGACCGGTCGGTCGGGGGCGGCAGGGCCTTCGGGGCGGCCTCCTGCCCGCCCGCGCGCAGTGCCTCATAGCGGGCGCGGTTCCGCGCGATCACGGCCTCGGCGTCACTCACGGCAGCCCTCCTCACGCGATGCGGAAATGCGCCTCGACCGGGCGGCCGGCGGCGCCGTTGATCGGCAGGATGTCCTGCGGGCAGGCCGAGAAGGCGATCACGAGCTCCATCTCGGCGCGTAGCGCAACGTGGCCGCCCGGCACCGGCTTCGGGGGTGAGGCGAATGCCAGCGTCCCGTCCGGGCTCCAGGGGATGTTCATGAACAGGTTGAGGGGGCTCGGCACGTTGGGCGGGACGAGGCCGAGTTCGGCCATCCCCTGCGCGAGGTTGTCGGTGCAGTTATCGTGATGCCCCTCATGGCCGAGGAAGGCGTAACGGTGGCGGTCGCAGGCCGCGATCAGGGTGTCGTGCACGCCGCCCGAGGTGTCCTCCAGCCATGTCAGGATCGGCCGGCGGCGGTTGGTGCGCATCACGTCGCCAGGGCGCGGCACGAGGCGGAGCGTGTGCGCCCGGCTGTGCTCCATCGACATGAACTCGGTCAGGTCCGCCCGGTTGAAGGCCCAGGTATCGACCACCTGCTCGCCGTGGGTGTTGACCACCGTGACGACTTGGCCCTGCGCCACGAAGGCCGCCTTGCCCTTCCGGGCCGGGATGGTGAGGAGGTCCAAGGCTCAGCTCCGGGCCGCGATCAGGTCGATCTCGACGATGCCGCCGCGGGCGAGATGCGTGACCCCGACGGTGGTGCGGCCGGGGAGTTTGCCGGGCGCGAAGTAAGTCTCGTAGAGCGCGTTCATCGCCGCGTAGTCGCGCACGAAATCCGTGAGGAAGATCCGCACGAAAACCACGTCCGGAAAGCCGAGGCCGACGCCTGCAAGCACCCGGCGCAGGTTGTCCATGACCTTGCGCGTCTGCTCCTCGATGCCCTCGGGGAGCGCGGTCGCGTCGTCGTCCGGGTCGGTGGCGAGTTGGCCGGTGACGAACACGAAGCCGTTCGCCTCGACGGCGTGACTGTAGGGTGCGACGGGCTTCGGCGCGTCCGGCATCAGGTGGAAGATCGGACTCATCGGGTCTCTCCGGCGGAGGCGGGCGCGTAGCGGGCGAGGAACTGGCGCGCCCGCTCGGTCCGCGGCGCGGTGAAGAAGGCCCCGGGCGGGGCGGCCTCGACGATGCGGCCCTTGTCGAGGAAGACGACCCGGCTCGCGGCCTCGCGGGCGAAGCCCATCTCGTGGGTGACGACCACCATCGTCATGCCGTCGCGGGCAAGATCACGCATTACGCGCAGCACTTCGCCGACAAGCTCGGGGTCGAGCGCCGAGGTCGGCTCGTCGAAGAGCAGCAGGTCGGGCCGCATCGCGAGCGCGCGGGCGATGCCGACGCGCTGCTTCTGCCCGCCCGAGAGCCGGGCCGGGAAGGCGTCGCGCTTCTCCGACAGGCCGACCTTGGCGAGCAGCGCCTCCGCGGTCTCGCGCGCCTCGGCCTTCGGCGCCCGCAGCACCTGGACCGGTCCCTCCATCACGTTCTGGATCACCGTCAGGTGCGGCCAGAGCGCGAAGTGCTGGAACACCATGCCGATGCGGGCGCGGAGGCGCGACAGCTCGCGGTCGCCCATCACCACGCCGCCCGCTGTCACGCCGACGCGGTCCCCTCTCAGCAGCACCTGGCCGGCGTCCGGGCGCTCCAGCCAGTTCACGCAGCGCAGGAGCGTCGACTTGCCCGAGCCCGACGGGCCGAGCAGGCACACGGTCTCGCCGCGATGGACCCCCAGGCTCACGTCCTGGAGCACGGTCAGCGGGCCGAAGCGCTTCGAGAGCCCGACGATCTCCAGCGTCGGACGTCCCGGCGTGGTGTCGATGTCCGGCATCGCCCTCATCGCCGCGCCTCCGCGAGCCGGCCGACGCGGGCGACGCCCGCCTCGACGATCAGGCAGAGCGCCCAGTAGAGCAGCACCGCCGACAGGAATGCCGCGAAGGGGACGTAGCGGCGCGACTGGATCGAACTCGCCGCGTGGGTGAGTTCGGGGAGCGCGATGATGGTCAGGAAGGCGCTGTCCTTGATGATCTGGATCACTTGGTTGCCGAGCACCGGGCCGGCGGCGAGGAGGAGCAGCGGCAGGACGAGGCGGCGGAAGTGCCGCCACCCGTAGAGCCCGAAGGCGTGGCCGGCCTCGATCGGCTCGCGCGGCAGCGCCGCCCAGGCGCCGCGCAGGATCTCCGCCATGTAGGCGGCATGGTAGAGGCCGAGCGCCGCGAGGCCCGAACTCCAGTTGTCGAGGCTCACACCCAGCGAGGGCAGGCCGTAATAGACGAGGTAGGCGAAGAGCAGGAACGGCACGCAGCGCAAGGCATCGACTGCGGCTTGCGCCGCTTTGCGCAGGAGTGGAAGGCGGGCAGCGAGGACGGGGGCGAGCAGTGCGCCGAGCGCGGCGGCGATCAGCGCGCCGACGATCGAGAGCAGCACCGTGTTGGCGAGCCCCTGCGCGAGGAGCCCGCGCTCCTCCCAGACGATGCCGAAGTCGCGGATCACGCGGCGGCCTCCCTGCGCGCGTGGCGGCGCTCGACGGCGCGCTGGAGCGCCACGAAGGCGAAGACGATGGGGGCGTAGACCGCGACAGCCAGCAGGAAGGGCGGTAGCGGCTCGAAGCTCTCTGCCCCGATGCGCACCGCCGCGCGGGTGATGTCGACGACGCCCACGACGGCGAGCACCGGCGTGACCTTGATCAGGAGGGACATCTCGTTGAAGAGGCCGGGCAGGCTCGCGCGGGCGATCTGCGGGAGCACGATGCGCCGGAAGCGGGTGAGCGCCGGCATGCCGACCGCCTGCGCCGCCTCGTACTGCTCGCGGGGAAAGTTCATCAGGGCCGCCCGCCAGACCTCGCAGTTGAAGGCCGCCGTGTTCATCACCAGGGCCAGGATGGCGGCCGGCACCGGCCCGAGGGGCAGGCCGAGTTCCGGCAGGGCGAAGAACAGGAGCAGGAGCAGGGTCACGAGCGGCGTCGCCCGCAGCAGGCTGACGTAGACGGCCACGACCTGCGCCAGCCCCGGCAGCCGCGCCCAACGGATCACTGCCAGCCCGAGGCCGAGCGGCAGCCCGATCAGGATGCCGAGGCACGACAGCGTCAGCGTCGTGACGGCGCCCCGCAGGATGGCCAGGACGTCGAGCCAGCTCATGCGGACCTAGAACTCCGGGTTCCACGTCACCGGCAGGTCGCGGAATTCTTCCCCGAAGTACTTCCTCTGCAGAGCGTAGAAAGTGCCGTTGGCCTTCTGCCTGGCGATGAACTCGTTGAGGAAGGCGAGGAGTTCGGTGTTGCCTTTCTTGACCGCCCAGGCCGGGAAGGATTTGCCGGAGACGGGCTGGCCGACCTCGAACACCTTCGGTTTCTCGGTCACCAAGGCCTTGAGGTTGATGATCGTGTTGACGACGCAATCGGTGCGGCCCAGCGCGAGGTCCTGGTAGGCCTCCGGGTACGAGGTGTACTCAACCACCTTGCCGAGGCTGCCGCCGTCCTTCTCCAGCATCGCCTTGAGCTCGGGCAGGCGGGCCAGCAGCGCGCTACCAGCCTGGACGCCGACCGTCTTGCCGCTGAGGTCCTTGATGCCCCTGATGCTCGCGTCGCTCTTGCGCTTGACGTAGTAGTGCGTAGCGTCCGCGATCGGGCTGGTGAAGTCGAGGGATTGCGAGCGCTCTTTGGTGATGATCGCCGCCGTGATGGCGCAGTCGTACTTGCCCGTGGCAACCCCGGCCAGGATGCCAGTCCAGGGCAGGATCTGCTGGTTGACCGGGAACCCGGCCTCCTTCTTGAGGATCGCCACGAGGTCGTTGTCGAAGCCGGCGGGCTCGCCGTCCTTGACGAACTCGAAGGGGCGGAAATCGTCCTCCGTCGCGACGATCAGGCCGCGGCGCTTGATCTCCGCCATCGTGCCCTCCGCGCGGGCGACGCCGGAGCCGGTCAGCACCAGCGCTCCCGCGAGACCCGCGAGGGCGCCGCGGCGGGTGAGGCGGGTCGGGTCGAGGCGTCGGTCCGTCATCGCGGGATCCCCTTGAGGTGCGTTTCAGTCGAGGGTGAAGCCGTGGGCGCGCAGCCAGACCGGGAAGGCCGCGCCCTCCGGCACGGCGGCTTGGCGCGCCTTGTCCTCGGACCAGCCGTAGAAGGCGGCGCGGCCGAACCGGTCGGGGGCGCGCTGCTGCTCGGGCGGGATGGCGTGGACCGCGTGGCGGCGTCGGTCGTAGGCATCGAGCGCGGGCGCGGGGTCTGCCGCGTCGTAGGCGTCGCGGTGCACCGTAAGGCTGCGCGGCAGGCGCAGGCTGACGAAGCCGGGTTTAGCCGGGTAGCCGACGCAGAGGCCCGCCACTGGAAACACCTTGTCGGGCAGGCCGATGAGCTCCGCGACCGCGTCGACCCGGTTGCGGATCACGCTGATCGGGCAGCAGCCGAGCCCCACCGCCTCCGCCGCCAGGATGAAGGTCTGCATCGCCAGCGCCGCGTCCACCGCGGCGTTGAAGAAACCCTCCAGCGTGCCGTTCGCGACCGGCTTGTCCCGCAGGGCGCCCGCCGCTTCGAGCCGGCGCGCGTCGCCCAGAAACACGAAGAAGGCCGGCGCTGCGCCGATCCACGGCATCGCCGGGAACAGGGCCGCGAGGGCGTCGCGCTTGGCAGGATCGGCGAGACGCAGGATCGAGGCCTGCTGGAAGTCCGACTTGCTCGACGCGCTGAGCGCCGCGGCGACCAGGAGGTCGAGCAGGCCCTCGTCGGGCGCACGATCCGCGTAGGCGCGCACGGTGCGGCGCGTGAGGATGCGATGCAGCGCGGCGTCGTCGGGGGCGTTCGCGCCATCTGGCCCTCCGTCGCCGAACCGGGCCGTCATCTCGTCGGTGTAGCTCGGCACGCCATCCTCTCGGCCCGACCGCTAATGCGCAGCACGCTTCGTTTCAAGCGATGCAGCTAGCGTGCCAGATGAGTGACGCGGCCGATTTGCGCGTCAGCGAGGCTCACAGCCCTTGGAACTCGGTTTCTCCTCGATCGAGGGAGTGCGCGCTGGATCGTCCCGGCCCGGGGTTGCAACAGCCCCAAAGGCCACGTCGAGAACATTTCGAGGATCTCGACCGCGATGTGCGAGTTGCCGGAAGGTCCCCTGTCGGGTGGCGAGCAGCCATTCCGCGGACCCTGAGCGAAGGTCCGGACGTGGCGCGATCCAGATCTGAAAACTCGACCGTTTCTACGCCCGCTTTGGAGATGCTGTCTAAGGCCAGTGGACGACTGGGATGGCGCGCAATGCCGAAGGTCCGCTTTCCGGCCGGGAACTAAGGTCAGCAGATGATGCTTTGCCGAACCCCCGGGTCTGAGGTCGTTCGTCATTCGCACTGGGGCGTCCGGCCAACCCCCTCGCCTGCTCGGTGACTGCGCGATCCTCAGGCGGACGCGACCAAGACGGTCGAGCGGGTGCTCGCCTGCATGGATGGGCCAGGCTCGGACAAAGACCGCCTTTGCACGGCGATAGCTTGCAGAAGGCGCTCAATCGCTTCAGTCGCCAGCGCCTGGTGATCCGGTGAGTAGGCCGCGTAGATTTCTGTAATCGTAAACCCTCGCACGCGGTGGCCGAGTTGCCCCGATCCCTCCTCGAAGGGCACGCGTTCTTTCCGCATCCAACGTGCCACCGTGTGCCGCGGGCTGTATAGGTTCACCCGCCCGTCCAGCCCCGCTTTCGCGCGGCTTGTGCCTAGTACTACAGTCGGGTTTTGTGCGGTTTGGGTTTTTTGGTTGGTCGTTTTGCCGTTCGGGTGCGTCGTCGCCAATGGGCGCGTCTGGCGCGCTGCTGATGGCGCCGTCGCCAGACTGACCAGCGCAGAACCGCGGCGGTGTCGGGAGGAGGCAGGCCGACGAGGGCGGCCAACAGGTGCCGGATCTCGGGCACGGTCAGCGGCAGCAGATCCGCGGCGAGGTCGACCGTGACCACACCCCCCGATGGCCGCCCGGCGCAGGGCGGCGAGGTAGGCGTGGGCGAGCATCGCCAGGGTGACGTGCCGGTGCCAGCCTGGATACGAGCGCACCTCGTACTGGTCGAGCCCGACCTCGCCCTTGGCCTGCTCGAAGTTGCTCTCGATGGTCCAGCGCTGGCCGGCGATCCGCACGAGGTCGGAGAGGGGCGTGCCTGTCGGTGCGTGGGTGAGAGAGAAGGTCGTCTCGTCCGGATCGGCCAGCGAGCGGCGGACCAGAAGCGCGCACTGGAAGCCGGGCGCGGCCCCGCGATAGGGGATGCAGGCCCAATCGTAGAAGCGCGGGCCCTTGGCACCGTCACCCGCGCTCAGGCGCTGCCAGACGGGCTGGGCGTCCTCGGGCCACGCATCGACCCGATCGGCAAACCACTCTGCCACCGGGCACTGGCCGAGGCGCTGCTGGGTCGTGACCGTCAGCACGTAGCCGATCCCGTGCCGCTCCGCCCAGCGCCGGATCGCGCGATCGCTCCCGTAGACGCTGTCGCCCGCGATCCAGGCAAACGGCAGCTTGGCCGCGCGCGCCCGCTCCAGCATGGCCAGACCCTGCGCCGGCTTGGTCGCGAAGGTCACGTGATCGGGCACATGCGCGGCCCGGCAGCGCGCACGGTCGTCCGTCCAGGACGTGGGCAGGTAGAGCGCCCGGTCGATCAAGGCGTGGCCGTGGCATCCGGCATAACCCAGGAACACCCCGACCTGCGCGTTCTCGATCCGCCCGGCCGTGCCGGTGTACTGCCGCTGCACGCCCGCCGACTTCGTGCCCTTCTTCAGGAAGCCGGTTTCGTCGAGCACCAGAACCGCGTTCGGATCACCCAGATGCGCGGCGACATACGCTTGCAGATCGTCGCGCATGGCGTCCGCGTCCCAGCGCACCCGGCTCAAAAACTCCTGGACCCCATCGGGCGTGGCATCGCCCGCCGCTTCCGCCAGTTGCCAGCCGTTCTTGCGCTCGACCGGCGCCAGGAGGCCGCGCAGGTAGGCCTCGGCCCGCCGACGCGGCTCGGCCCGTCTGAACCGGCCCTCGATCCGCTCCAGAACCTCATCGAAGCCCCGCGCCCACCGCGCCGCATCCGCTCCCGTGACCCGCATCATGGCTCGCCTCCGCCATGATAACGCGCAAAACCCGACTGTAGTACTAGAGCCGTGCCCGCTCACGTAGCGACGGCCAAGTCGGTATTGTAGCCGGCTGCGGCGAGGCAGTTGCGGCACTCGTCGGCCGTGAAGCGAGCGAAGGCCTGCCGGATGCTTTGCCACAGGTCTGGGATAGTGCGGGCTGCCGCGGGTCGGAGCAGGCCCTTCAACTTGGCGAAGATCTGCTCGATCGGATCGAAGTCCGGGCTGTAGGGCGGGAGGTAGAGCAGCCGTGCCCCCGCTGCCTCGACCGCCTCGCGCACGCCCGTCACCTTGTGGGCTTGCAGGTTGTCGAGGATGACGGTGTCGCCGGGCCTGAGCACGGGCACGAGCGTGTCGGCGACGTAGGCCCGGAAGCGTGCGCCGTTGGTGGCTCCGTCGAACAGGGTGGTGGCACACAGGCCATCGCTGCGCAGGGCGGCGGTGAGAGTGGTGGTCTTGTAGTGGCCGTGCGCGACCGCAAGGCGACAGCGCTCGCCCCGCGGAGCCCGACCATAGCGGCGCGCCATGTTGGTGGCCGCGGCGGTCTCGTCGAGGAAGACCAGCCTGTCGGGGTCGAGGGCGTCCTGGTTCTCGAACCAAGCCTCGCGGGCCGTCCTTACGTCCTCGCGCGCCTGCTCGGCGGCGTGGATCGCCCCTTTTTACGGGTGATGCCGTGCCGGGCGAAGAAGCGGGACAAGCTGCTCGTGCTGGTCTGTACGCCGAGCTCGGCCAAGGCGTCACGCAACTCGTGCAGGAAGATCGCCGGCCGCGCCTCGTAGGTCGCCAGGATCAGCTCGGCCTGCGCCTCGATCCGGTGCGAGGCGTGATCGCCACCCGACGGCTTGGGCGCAAGCCGCCTTTCCTGGCGGAACTGTTCCGACCAGCGGCTGGCACTGGACACGCTGACACCGAAGCGAGCTGCCGCCTGATGACAGGACGCCCCCTCCGAAACGGCAGAGACGACACGCTCGCGTAGATCGACGGACAAGGGTGAAGGCATCGGTATCCTCCTTCACCCCTCAACGTCCCAACTCCCGAGCCGTCCCAACCCGCTCGGGCGCGGCTCTAGCTCGGCCGATGCCGAGGCGGCGCGCAATCTCAGTCGGGCTGATCCCCTCGGCCTTGAGAGCCCGTACCTCCTCCGGATCAATTGACGCCGGCCGGCCCTTGTAGACCCCCTCGGCCTTGGCCGTGGCGACGCCCTCCAGCTGCCGCTCCCGACGCAGGTTGGTCTCGAACTCCGCGAACACGCCCAGCATGTCGAGGAAGGCCTTGCCGGCGGCGGTGCCGGTATCGATCGGCTTCTCGGTCGCCTGCAGGATAGCGCCCTTGGCCTTGAGGGTGCTCACGATATCCTGCAGGTCGCCGATCGAGCGGGCGAGGCGGTCGATCACCAGTGTGTCGCCCACGCCGATGAAGGCGAGGATCGTCGCCAGCTCGACCCGGCTGTTGGTGCTGGTGGCGGAGATCTTCTCGGAGCGGATCACCTCGCAGCCGGCGGCCTTGAGGGCGGTGAGTTGGAGGCTGAGGTCCTGGTGGGTGGTGGAGACGCTGGCGTAGCCGATGCGGGCCATGAAGTGTCTCGCTAGGATCTAGATCTTCGCATCATGGTGTCTCGAAAATCGGAAAACAACCCTGTTGGGACGGCAAAGGTGTCTCACGGTCTCGTATCGGATAGATATGCCCCAATGAGGCACTTGGCCATGGTGCCTGTCCGGATGCAGTTGTTCGTAACTAACGTTCGCGGACGCCGGAAGTGGCCCGAAGCAGATGCGTACAGCGCCTATATTTATCCTACTCAATCACCTCGCTAGCTTGGGCGAGAAGAGCGGTTGGGATAGCAAGCCCCAACGCTCCGGCCGTTTTCAGGTTTAGGACAAGTTCAAGGCGTGCAGGCTCCTCATCGGTATCTCAGATGGGCTTTGGCCCTTGAGAATTTTGTCGACGAAGGATGCAACACGTCGAAATTGTGCCGGAAAGTTAGGGCCGTAGGATATCAAACACCCTTCGCAAACCATGAGGCCGTTCGCCACCATCGTAGCGACGCCGTGAGAGAGACCAAGCTTTGCGATCTGCTGACGCTCATTGAAGAATAGCGGGTCCTGCATGAACACCACAGCAGGTATCTCGCTACTGCGGACCCTCGTGAAGGCACTATTCAGTTCTTGGGGAGCTTCGATCCGGGTTACTTCGACAGCGACGTTGAGGGCTGTTGCAGCTGATCGAGTGCGCTCTTCGACAGCATGACTCATCGGCGGATCTTTCGCGTTCACAAACAAGCCAACGCGGGTTAAGCCTGGTATCGCAGCTTTCAACTGCTCGAGGCGTTTTGAACTTAGATCAACAGCTGCTGTTGAAAGGCCCGTCAGGTTTCCGCCCAGCCGCGAAAGACTCTTAGCAAAATTACGGCCAACCGGATCGGGCACAATCAAGAAGACAATGGGGATGGTCGTAGTGGCACGTTGGGCTGCCGTCGCAGCAGGTCCTGTAACGGCTATAATGACACCGACATTAGATTTGACTAACTGGGCTGCATTGACGATAAATTTCTCGTATTGTTCTGATGCATAAGTTTCAATAAAAATGAGATCGCGGTTTTCAACATAACCTAGATCCGAAAAGCTCTTCTTAAGTGGTTCAGCATATACTGCTTCGTCCTCGGGAGTGGCTGCGTGCCAGAGAACTCCAATCTTGGGGATGGGCCGCGTCTGAGCGAGTGCTGGTAACGAAACAAGCGGCGCCATGCCGAGCAAGGCTAGAAAGATCCGACGACGACTCATGCCGGCGCCGTTTCGATACCGGGTCCGAAAGTGTGATTGACGCATCCCATCACCTCGTCAGCACGAGCAGTATGGGCAGCGGACTCTGCCACAGTTCGATGCGGCTTCGATGCTCGCGGGTGGCGTCGACTTCGTCAAGTTATTCTCGAGAAGTGGACCAGCCGCAGCGACACCACACCCGGGGACATGACCGGCGCGGCAGGGCACAATCCACGGTAGATTCACGAAGTCGTATATAGATCCGATGAGACTCGATTTCTATTTTTTATCTGCTGAGGGATAGAGCTTTTGTACGCAATCAAATTTTTCCAGTTCACAGCCAAAATCTAGTGAAACAGCGGGCGAACTATTCAGGTAGCCCAGCCTTCCGCATGGCTTCCACAAATTTAGCCATGTGCTCTGGCCTTTGAAGGAACATCTGTTCGTGCAGGTTCGATAGCCGCAAACCCGGCTGAAGGGTTCGTAGGCGCGTCATCGCCTTGTGCGCCGCCCACTCACGCCCGGTAAGAGCGTTGCTCATCGCCGAGACACGAAGAGCGGCGGGCCAATCGGGTCGCATCTCGAGTGCCCGCTCCGCCCAAAGAGATGACTGTTGGAGATCGCCGACAAGGAAGTAGGCGAAGGCCGCGGCGCTTTGTGCTAAGTGCATCAAGGGGTCCAGGGGACAGAGGCGCATTGCAGTCTGAAGATGCTCAATGGCGAGCTCACATTCCCCCGCATAGACGCGGATCCAGCCGCTTCGCTGCCAAGCGACCGCTAGGTTCGGGTTCAACTGCAAGGAGTAATCCACCAAAGCGCGGCCACTCTCTATGTCACCTACGACGTGGGCAAGCGCATGTGCACTCCAAGCGAGCGCCACAGCGTCTTCACGGCCCAGGTTTGCTCCCAACCTCGCAAGCCGATCAGTTTCAGCTATCTCAACAGCCCGATCGACGACCCAACCGTTCGACTTGCGCATGAGATAGCAGCCTGCGCCAAGGGCGTGTGGCCTTGCAAACTTCGGATCCAGCTCGATGGAGCGATAGAACTGCTTCAGCGCCGCGTCGTGGCCATCTCTGCTCCAATCATGCCACCCCGCCATGCCCCGTAAGAAGCAGTCGTAGGCGCTCGGGCTTTCCGTCGGCTTCCGCCTCGCCCGCTCGATTTCCGCCCGCTCCAGCCTGGGTGCGACTGCGCCCACTACGGTCTGCGCCATTTGGACTTGGAGCGCGAAGACATCCTCAAGCAAGCTGTCGAAGCGATCCGCCCAAATGTGCGTTCCACTCTCCGCATCGACAAGAAGTCCGGTGATGCGCACGCGGCTGCCAGCTCTGCGCACGCTGCCCTCCAGGACGTAGCGCACGCCGAGGTCGCGTCCCACCTCCCGGACGTCGGCCGGCCGCCCCTTGTAAGTGAAGCTCGAGTTGCGCGCGATGACAAACAGATCGGAAAACTTCGATAACTCCGTAATGATGTCCTCGACCACACCGTCAGCAAAATAATCTTGATGTGGGTCGCCACTCAGGTTCGTGAACGGAAGAACCACGATTGAAGGTTGCTCTTGGATGGCTGGGCTCGCCTTCAATCTCTGCATACCAACAGCATGCGGGTTCGCCAGTCCTTCACCCTCACAAACGGCGCCTACGAAACGCATCCCCTTGCGGGGTAACGTCTTGATCAGCCGCTGTGCCACCCCGCTGTCGCCGATCGCTTTCCGGAGGCCGTTCAGACGCGTCGTCAAAGCGGCATCCGAAACGATACGTCCGCCCCAGACAGCAGCGATGAGATCGTCCTTGCTGACGACCCGCTCGCGATGGCGGATCAGGTAGACGATGATGTCGAAGGCCTGCGGCGGGAGGGCTACCAAGTCGGCACCGAGCCGAAGCTCGCGGCGGTCCGTGTCGAGCACGTATTTCTCGAATCTATACAGCAACTTGCGCTCCAACAACAAACGCCGCGGAGGCGGCTCCCGTGTCGAAGAAGAAAGACGATTGTAAGGACAATGTAAGCCGTTCGCAAAGCCGACAGACCGGTGCCATGGCACCGTCGCTGCCAGGAGGCACAGCATAGGGAATACGGGTCATGACGATCGTACGCCGCAGGTTTTTGCAAATTGCAGTAGGAACCACCGCGCTGCAGCTCGTAGCTTCCAATGGGCGAGCGGAAGCCTATCCGGCGCGGCCGATCCGCGTGATCGTTCCGCAAGCAGCTGGCGGAGCTGCAGACATCAGCGCACGGTTGATCGGTCAGTGGCTTTCTGATCGCCTCGGTCAGCCCTGCACCATCGAGAACCGACCCGGCGCGGGCGGCAACATCGGAACAGAAGCGGTCGTGAAGTCAGCGCCAGATGGCTACACGCTCCTGCTGTCCGGATCGTTCAATGCTATAAACGCGACACTCTACGACAAGCTCAACTTCAATTTCACGCGCGACATTGCGCCGGTCGCGGGGATCATGCGCAATCCACTGATGATGGTCGTGCATCCTTCGGTTCCGGCCAGCACCGTGGCTGAACTGATCACACACGCCAAGACTAATCCGGGACAGCTCAACTTCGGCTCGGCAGGCAACGGCAGCCCGCAGCACATGGCTGGGGAACTGTTCAAAGTGATGGCCGGCATCGACATGACGCACGTGCGCTACCGTGGCTCGGCGGCCATGCTGACCGACCTGTTGCGGGGCGAGGTCCATCTGGCGTTCGATCCAATCCTCTCATCGCTCGAGTACATCCGGTCCGGCAGGCTGCGGGCGCTGGCCGTGACGACGTCGACCCGGGCTCCTGCCCTCCCGGATGTTCCCACCGTGGCCGAAACCGTATCTGGCTTTGAATCAGTCGGCTGGGTGGGCATTGGCGTACCTCGACATACGCCAGCGCATATCGTCGTGAAGCTCAACGGCGAGATCAATGCGGGTCTCGCCGACGTCGCAATCAAGGCACGGCTCGCGGATTTGGGCGGCGCACCGATACCGGGCTCGTCGGCCGAGTTCGGCAGGTTGATTGCCGAGCAGACAGAGCGCTGGTCCCATGTCATCCGCGCTGCCCATATCAAGGCAGAATAGCAGCAAGAACACAGGTGATGCTCTTGTCAAGGCTTTTCGACGAGATAATCCTGACGCAACAACGCCTGCGCGAAGTTAGCAAGCTCCCGAGCTTGCGTGCGCAGAACAAAGTTATTGATCATCTCGACGATATATGTCGCCGATTTATTGCGGCCAGCCCTTTTATGATAGTGGCTTCACGGGGGAGAGATGGGCAGATCGACGTCTCACCCAAAGGCGATCCGGCTGGCTTTGTGTCCGTCCTCGACGAGAAAACGCTCGCAATCCCGGATCGGCCCGGGAATAATCGCCTTGATACATTCGAGAATTTAGTCGTGCATCCTGAGATCGGACTCCTCTTCATGATCCCAGGTCATGGCGACACGCTGCGCATCAGCGGCGTGGGGCAGATTGTCCGAGACGGCTCTCTGCAGGCGCGGCTGGCTGTCGATGGTAAGCAGCCGAATTTGATCCTCGTGGTCACGGTTTCGGAAATATTTTTGCATTGTCCGAAGTGCATCCTGCGATCGAAGCTATGGTCGCCGGATCACTGGCTCAAACCATCGAATTTACCCTCTCTGGCACAAGCGATCGCGGCACACGCAAACACGGGTGAGACGGTCGCAGATGTCCAAGTAGTTATAGACGAAAGCATTGCCTGTCTCTACTGATCCTTGAGACAGTTTACACTATTATTTTATGACATGCTTGAATTGCTATACATTCATAAAAATCCAGATTTGACTCGCTGCGCACGCTCATGATTCATGTGCGTCCTCATTCTGATCCCCTAAGCGTCACAAGCCAATTCCATACGCCGGGCTTATGCGAGCAACGGCGGCGTGACAGCCGGGCAGGAGACCGCTGGAGTCGGATTTTGCTTTCCGAACACGGAAGCCTTTCAGGTTTAAGTGGCTGAATATCCGTCGTTCTGTTGATATGCCGACGCGACCAGGCGAATTGCATTCTGAAGTTCTCTTAATCCTCACAACTCGGATTTCGAGCCTACTCAATCACCGCGTTGGCCTGGGTGCAGGCTCAGGAGGCCGGGATCATGCTTGCATCAGGCAGTGACGTGGGTCGTCGCGAGCCTCTCGTGAACGGTCCACGATTGACCGCAGGTCGGCACGAACTGGCGCTGGTCGGAGCAGAGCAGGCAGGTGCCCGGCAGCGCCGCACGCCATGCAGAGGAAACTTGCCATCGCGGCGCCTCCCGGTCGGGTCCCCGTCCCGTCAAACTTCGGCGGCGGACGGCGTTCAACCATCCTGCCGGGTCGTTCGCCCCGCCGCGGGGCCGGCGCGCCCCGTCTCCATCTCGACAGCCCGCAGCAGGGTGGGCTCGCGCAGCACGCTCGGGGGCAAGAGGAGCTGCCGGACCCCGAGCAGGAGGCGGTGTACGTCTGGGTCCCGAGCCGCCAGCCGCTGGATCCCCGCGCCAAAGCGCAGGTCCGTCTCCAGGTCCGGCGGACGCGTGCCTGATGTACGGGGATGCGCGAAGTCCGGGACCGCCGAGATGCCCCACGCCCCCCCGACCGTCGGCTGAATAGCCCGGAACAGGTCCTGGCCAAGATCCGCCAGCGGGTCGCCCGCTCCCCCGCGGCCCGCAGGCAGGTCGCGCAGGATGCAGGCCTGCTGGGCGGCGAGCGTCATGCCCTGGCCGTAGATCGGGTTGAGGCGGCAGAGGGCGTCGCCGACCACCAGGAGCCCGCGGGGGAAGGCCCCGACCTCCTCGTAGTGGCTCCAGGTGCTCTGCGGCAGGACGAAGCGGCCGATCCGCCCGATGAAGCGGCCCTCGCGCATGGCCCCGTATCATGCTGCCGACTGACTGTGTCCGCTCTACCGAACAGGCGCTCACACAGGCTCGCATCTGGGCACCCACTATGCCCGCATCCACGCGACGACCAGCGACATGAGTCCTGAGCCGTCGAGCTATCGCGTGGTCGGGCGGGACGTGCCTGCGCACATGCCGCGAGTTCCTCCCCTCCGAGACAACCGGAAGGCGCATCATCGTGGACATCCCTTCAGAAGGCCTTGCCCATTCGTGCCAATCGCTGCGCGCGCGCCGGCTGTCGGGAACACCTCGGAGGCCGACTTGCTGGGGAGCCTGACGACAAACGCCTTCTCGCTCGTGGTCACGAGGCGCTTCGCGAGCCTCTTGAGTTGGGCTTCCTCCTCTGCGCCTTCGATCTCCGCCGTGCCAGAAGGTCCGTCGAGAACGAACCGAAACTCCTCTGCCGCTACGACCACAAGGAAAGGCTCCTTTCCGCTGAGTGCCCCCATCTCGGTCTCGTATTGAAGCGAGAGGGACTTCCTCGGTGAACCCTGTGTGCAGGCGATGCCGAACGAGGACCCCGCCCTGTTCTCAACGGAGGCCAGAACCTCTCCCCCGGTTCCGGCGCGGATCGTCCAGCGCTCGGCGGCGCTGGCGACGTCAGCCCCCATCAGGACGAAGGCGATGAGGATCACGGCATTCCGCATTACAGGGTCTCCGACGACCGTCGCTGTTGTGACGTTTGGCTGGGCATGAGTTCCGGTCGTGACCGCAGCCCGATGCCGTTATGATGCCTCTGCTCGTCGATCGTAGGGGCACTCGGCGGGAAGGTGGGGCGGGCTGATCTCGAACGGATCCTTTGGAGGGCGGAGCTGTCGACGGTGCAGGCCTTGGAGTTCATCGCACCGAGGCGCTCGCAGTGGTCTGCGGGTTGGCCACCTCGTGTCTCCTGATGGACGACACGCGCCTGGATCTTAGATGCCGCCACCTGGATCGCCGGGGAAGTTCGTGGTGTCGATCAACGAACAGCTTGCGATCGAGGCATTCGCGCAGGCGGCAGGGGCGTTCCGCTCGAGCGAGCGGGATCTCGGGAGCCAGGAAGCTGACCGACTGCGCGAGCTGGTCGACTGCCTCGTGGCCGAGGGAGTGGAAAGCCATCCGACCGCGGTGGCCGTTCGCGCCCTGGCGCGGGCCGGCTATCGGCCCCGGCTATGCCGTGGTTCAAGGCGACGAGATCCTCTGGATCCAGGGCGAGCAGTGAGGTTTGAGTTGCCCGGC
This sequence comes from Methylobacterium crusticola, assembly GCF_003574465.1. Lineage (GTDB taxonomy): Bacteria > Pseudomonadota > Alphaproteobacteria > Rhizobiales > Beijerinckiaceae > Methylobacterium > Methylobacterium crusticola. Next base: position 36,436 of record NZ_QOWC01000022.1, on the reverse strand, counting down.
GTCAGCAAGGAGCAGAGGAGCACGGCCGCCCTGCCTGAAGGAGTACACAGAGTGGCCGCCCCTTCGCCGGTCGCTCAGCGATAGCCGCAGAAGCGCCGGGAACCCCAGCCGAAGCCGCAGCGATCGTAGAACCCGCTGAAGCGGTGGAAGCGGTGGAAGCGGTGGAAGCCACCGCCATGGAAGCCGTGGTGAAAGCCGCCGCCGTGGAACCCACGTCCGCCAAAGCCACGTGCCTCGGCGGAGCCGGCGAGCGAGACGCTGGCCACTGCGGCCAGGAGAGCCGCGCTAAGAACCGTCTTGATCATGTCCTGCTCCTCTGTGTGTCAGGTGAGAGCAGGGTGCGCGCTGCCAGAGCCACTCTCTGTGAGGCACGTCACACAGGGGTGTGGTTACGGCAGCCCGCTAACCGGATGGTCGAAGGCACCAAGTCCCTTATGATCAGGGCCGAGGCAGCGCCCCAAACGGCCGCGATCCTGCACCGACGAAAGCCCACGGCAGTACGGCTGGCGGCACCTCCGGCGCAGGCGCCAGCACCCGCGGCGCACCGCCCTCGAACGAGTGCGCCGCGCGCGCCGTGTTCAGGCCGCCCTCCAGCAGCTGCTGCCCGACCTTCGCCCCGTACGCCGCCGCTGCCCCGCCCAGCCCGCCGACCTTGAAGCCGACCGCCCCCGAGATCAGGTCCATGGCCTGGCTCGCCACCGCCGCGGCACGACCACCACTGGGAGCCGGCTCCCGTTCGGCATGTGCGTGGCTCGTACCGCATCGGCGTAGCGGTTCAGCAGCGCCAGATCCTCACCCGTGAACATGTGCCGGGCCAGCCCGCTGCCCTCGACACCGGTGAAGGTCCGGATGCGCTCCGCCTCCTCGGGTGCCGGCAGCCCAAGGACGGGACATGCTCCAGATTCCGGATGGGCGAGCGGTTTCGCATAAATCCGGCGTATGGGACCGGGCACGACGGACACGACGCAAGGAGGTGCTTCCGACCCTTCCGGAATCCTCCAAATGTCTGCTTACTGATCGATCTCGAATGACCTCGCGTGGCCGAGAGTGGATCGTCCGATTGGAAGCAGACTGCCGTCGCCGTCTCAAACTTGTCCGAACGGGATGCTGCCTTACCGAGCATCCAGGCTCGCCGATTGGGAGCTCTCTCAGTCCAGCGATACCTCGAGATCGATCGCCGTGTCATATTTGACGCGATTGAGGTTGAAACTCGTGCGAAAGCGCCGGATATTATGCTCGTTGGCGAGCACTTCGCGCACGAACGCATTGTAATGCTTCATGTCGCGGCAAGCGACTACCAGCAGATAGTCGCTCTCACCCGAGATGAAGTAGCATTGCTGAACAGTCTTTTGTGCCGCCATCTTGCGTTCGAATATGGCGAGCACGTCCTCGCGCTGGCGGTCCAGCTCAACACTCACGAAGGCGATCAGGGTGCTGCCCACCCGCGCCGGATCGACGATCGCCACCTCCCGGCTGATGTAGCCGTCGTCGTGCAGGCGCCTCACGCGCCGCGAACACGGAGCCGGCGAGAGACCGACGCGCTCGGCCATATCCAAATTCGTGACCCGGCTATCCCGCTGAAGAATATCGAGGATCTTCCGATCGATACGATCCAGCGCTACGGCGGGCGGTTGCTTCGGTGGCGGCGGATTGCTGCGTACGGCTGATTTTCGCATATCGATTGCTCAGATAACGGCTTGTCGAGCAATTCGAAGATCATGGATTGCTAAAAAACGCAACCCATCGCAATCGGGAAACGGGTAGCCTTGAATCACCTCGAGACACGGAGCCCCTTCGTGCGCTTCCGCGACGACCTGGAGCAAGCCCGGCCCACTGGAGCAGCATCCGATCACGGTTCCATCGGCCGCTGCTCCAGGTTTTTGAGTCTGCCGCATGTTCTGCGGCGAACCGGTGTCCACTTCGCCGGAAAATGCTCTAGCCCGAGGCAACGACGCCGCGCTTCTCTTCTGAGAAGCGCATTGTAGCCGAAAGGACTTCTGCAAAATGACTGAGCGCGACCACGATAGCAGTGAATTCATTCGGCAAGCCCAAGACAACCAGGCGCGGCTGACGGCAGATCTGAAGAGTCACTACGACTTCATCGTCTGTGGCGCGGGTGCGTCGGGCTGCGTGGTGGCGCGTCGCCTCGCCGAGAACCCGGACGCGCAGGTGCTGCTGATCGAGGCTGGGGGGAGCGATGAGACCGAGATCGTGCTCGATCCAGCGTTGTGGCCTGCCAATCTCGGCAGCGAGCGAGATTGGGGTTTTCAGGCGCGGCCAAACCCGCATCTGAGCGGCCGTGCGCTGTCCATGTCCATGGGAAAGGGGCTCGGCGGCGGGTCCAGTATCAACGTGATGGTGTGGGCGCGCGGGCATCGGACCGACTGGGACTTCTTCGCGTCGGAGACGGGAGATGCCGGCTGGGGCTACGAGAACGTCCTCGACATCTACCGGCGGATCGAGAATTGGCGTGGCGCACCCGATACCCGGTTCCGCGGGAGCTCAGGACCCGTCTGGGTCCAGCCCGCGCCGGATCCCAGCCCACTCGCCCACGCCATGCTCGACGCTGCCCGGGAGCTCGGGATACCCACCTTCGACCACCCGAACGGAGAGATGATGGAGGGGGACGGCGGGGCGGCGATCACCGACATGCTGGTCCGCGACGGCCGACGGCACTCGCTCTACAGAGCCTATATCCGCCCCTGGCTCGACCGCCCCAACCTGACGGTTCTGACTGAGACGACGATGCGCCGGGTGGTGTTCGAGGGGCGGCGCGCGACCGGGATCGAGATCGTTCGCGGGGGCCGCATCCTGACCGTCGGTGCGCGAGCCGAGGTCGTCCTGTGCCTCGGCGCGATCCAGACCCCGAAGGTGCTGATGCATTCGGGCGTTGGGGATTGTGCGGACCTCAATCGCTACGAGATCCCCGTGGTGCAGCACCTGCCGGGCGTCGGGCGGAACTTCCAGGACCACGTCTCCTTCCGGTGCCTTTGGGAGTACGTCGAGCCGATCGCGCCCCGGAACAGCGGAAGCGAGGCGACCCTCTACTGGAAGAGCCGCCCCGAGCTGGACTCGCCTGACCTCCTCTTCTGCCAAGTCGAATTTCCGGTTCCGAGCGATCGGACTGCCGCGCGACGCGTGCCAGCTCATGGTTGGACGATGTTCGCGGGTCTCGCGCGGCCGGCGAGCCGCGGCCGCCTGTGCCTGCGAAGCGCGGATCCACTCGCGCCGCTCGCGATCGAAGCCAACATGATGTCGGAGTCCGCCGACATGAGAACCGCGATCGCCTGCGTCGAGTTGTGTCGCAGCTTAGGCAATGCGGCCGCCTTCCGGCGCCTGGTCCGCGGCGAGGCAATGCCTGGAGACCTCGAGGGCAGTGCGCTCAAGGAGTTCATCCGCGATGCAGCCGTCACCTACTGGCACCAGAGCTGTACTGCCAAGATGGGACGGGATTCGATGTCCGTCGTGGACGGCGCGCTTAAAGTTTACGGGATAGACGCCCTCCGCGTTGCGGACGCATCGATCATGCCTCGGGTGACGACCGGGAACACTCAGGCGCCCTGCGCCATCATCGGGGAGCGCGCCGCCCAGATGATCCGGCAGGTGCATGGCTGACCACGCATCGTGAACCGGGATGTGACCGTGCACGGGGCAGAACCTCACGCGCGACGGTGTCGAGGCAACCGGTTCGATCTGTCACCCAAGCGTCATGCGGCCGCTTTAATCCCTCCCCGAACGATAAAATTTTTTGAAGGCACCCATGTCCGATGCAGCCCTCGCCTCGACCGGATCGATCGGGCACGCGCCGACCGGCAAGCCCAAGCTCGACCACGGCATCCACCCGGGCGGCGTCATCGCCTTCCTGCTCGTACTGGTCGCCGGCCTCGGCTACGCCGTCATCAGCCTGATCGCCGACATGAACGCGGTGCATCAGGAGCCTCTGGCGCTCGGTGCCTTCGTCCTCCTCGGCCTCGCGCTGCTGATTGCCCTGGGCTTCGAGTTCGTCAACGGCTTCCACGACACCGCCAATGCGGTCGCCACCGTCATCTACACCCACTCCATGCCGCCGCTCGTCGCCGTGATCTGGTCGGGCGCCTTCAACTTCCTCGGCGTGCTCTTGTCCTCCGGCGCCGTCGCCTACGCCATCGTTACCCTGCTGCCCGTCGAGCTCATCCTGCAGGTCGGCTCGGGCGCCGGTTACGCCATGATCTTCTCCCTGCTCATCGCCGCCATCATCTGGAACCTCGGCACCTGGGCGCTCGGCCTGCCGAACTCCTCCTCGCATGCCCTGATCGGCTCGGTGCTCGGCGTCGGCGTCGCCAACCAGCTCATGGGCGGACAGGACGGCACCTCGGGGGTCGACTGGAACCAGGCGTTCGGCGTGTTCAAGGCGCTGGCCTTCAGCCCGGTCTGCGGTTTCGTGGCCGCAGCCCTGCTGCTTCTCGCCCTCAAGTTCACGGTCCGGCGCAAGGACCTCTACGAGGCCCCGAAAGGCGATGCGCCGCCCCCGCTCTGGATCCGCGGCGTCTTGATACTGACCTGCACCCTGGTGTCGTTTTTCCACGGCGGCAATGACGGCCAGAAGGGGATGGGCCTGATCATGCTGATCCTGATCGGCGCGGCGCCGACCGCCTACGCGCTGAACCGCACCATGAACGCCGACGCGACGCCGGCCTTCGTGCAGCAGTCGCAAGCCGCCAGCGCCGTGTTCGCGGGCTACGCGAGTGGGGGGGCGCGGCCCGACGCAGCGCAGGCCCGTACGACCGTCGCCGACGCCCTGAAGGCGAAGGAGCTCAACAAGCCGGAGGTGTTCGGGGCCCTGGCCGCGCTCGCGACCGAAATCGCGACGTCCGTGAAGAACTACGGCTCGATCCAGCAGGTCCCGGCGGGGGCGACCTCGAACGTCCGCAACGACATGTACCTCGCTTCTGAGGCGATCCGCCTGCTCCCGAAGTCCGGCGCGCCCCTGTCCGAGGCCGATGCCAAGACCCTCAAGGGCTACACGGAACTCCTCAACGCCGGGACCCGCTACATCCCCGACTGGGTGAAGGTCTGCGTCGCCCTGGCGCTCGGCCTTGGCACGATGGTGGGCTGGAAACGCATCGTCGTCACGGTCGGCGAGAAGATCGGCAAGACCCACCTGACCTATGCACAGGGTGCCTCGGCCGAGATCGTCGCCGCCGGCACGATCGGGCTGGCCGAGCTGTACGGGCTGCCGGTCTCGACCACGCACATCCTGTCCTCGGGCGTTGCCGGCACCATGGCTGCGAACGGGTCGGGTTTGCAGGTGTCCACGGTCCGCAATATGGCGCTGGCCTGGGTGATGACGCTGCCGGCCGCGATCCTGATTTCGGGCAGCTTGTACTTCCTGTTCCGGCACCTGTTCTGAGGCGCCTCGCGAGGTGCGAGGCCCATCATGGGCCTGGGATGTCCGCCGCGAGGATCATCGGCAGGGTGAGGGGCCGGCCGGCTTGCGCGGGCAGGCGCAGCAGGGCGCTCTGGCGGAAGCGCGGGTCCCCGGAGACCCCTGGTCCCGCCCAATCCGGGACCTCGGAGGCCTGCTCCTCGTGCTCCAGCTCGACCTCGGCCAGGCTGACATCGGCCAACTCCCCCTCCGTACACGTCGACGACCCAGGTCAGCCCGGCGTGAGGCACGCAGTGGCGGGTCTTCTCGATCAGGCAGCCCCGGCACACGGCCCCGAGCATGGCCTGACCATCGGCCCTGGGGACCTCGTACTCGAACTCCGGCCGACCCAGGCCGACCCGGGCTCCCTTGACGGTGAGCCGGGCCCGCTCCTCGTCCAGGCGGACGCGGACCTTGCCCCCGTCGAACTGCCCGATGAGGCCATCCCGCAGGCGCCGGCTGCCGGTCGTGGCCGAGCGCCATCCATCGTGAGCAATCAGGAACTTCCGCTCGATCTCAAGCCGCATCGGGTCTCCGCCGCTGCCTCGGGTAGCGCGCGGTAGCACGTCCGGTCGCGAGACAGCACTCCGGCAGGGTGACCAACAGGGGCCTGGCGCTTGCAGGTTATCGACGAACGCGATCGGAGCGAGCCCGCATGTCTCCTGCCAAGCTGTTCACCGCATTTGCCTCGGCCGTCGCGAGAGCTGCCGGCAAGCCGGCGACATTTGCGACCGGGGTTGCTGCGATCGGACTCTGGGCCGTGACCGGCCCGCTCTTCCACTACTCGGACACCTGGCAGCTGATCATCAACACCGGCACCACCATCGTGACGTTCCTGATGGTCTTCCTGATCCAGAACACCCAGAACCGGGATGGGGCAGCGATCCAGGCCAAGCTCGACGAATTGATCCGCACGAGCGCGGCCCAGGACCGCTACATCGGCATCGAGAGCCTGACCGAGGAAGAGCTGGGCGATCTGCGCACCCGCTGTGTCGGCCGGGCCGAGCGGGCCAGGCTTGGCGAGGCCAGCGACGAGGCGGCGGAGATGGCCGATCGCAGGGCACGGGCGGCAGCCAGGCAGGCTTCAGGACTGCCGAGCTACCCCGGATCCGAGCAGGCACCCCTCGCCCCCTGACCCGCGGCACAGGGCCCGTCGATCATTCGTGGCAGTGATTGCAGAGAGGCTTGAACCAAGGAGTGCGGGATCATCCGATCACGAACTCGCTCGGCGGGTCAGCCTGCTCTGCCGCTGATCGACCACCGTGTGCAGGAAGCGTGTGAGGGGCTTGCGACCCGCTCCCGATCGATCCCGCACCTCGTGAAGCACGGCTTCGAGCGCGACGACGCGGTCGCTCGGCCGCGCGAAGGCCGCCTCGAGTTCGTCCAGGGCCTCGGCGATCAGATGGGCGACGGTCGAGTCCGTGATCGCCGAGGCGTGGTCGAGGCGTCGCAGGCAGCGACTGACGGGCGTCATGGCCATCCTCTCAGGCGCACGGCGAGCCCGGCCGACCGGGACCCAGCCGGGATGCTGCGGCCGCGTCCCCGACCTGTCTGCCGCACCAGGATCACGGGGGCGAAAGCCCGCGCGAGGGGGTGGGAACTCGAGCATTTTCCGGCGAAGTGGACACCGGTTCGCCGCAGACAATGCGGCAGACTCAAAAAGCTAGAGCAGCGGCCGATTGCAGCGTGATCGGATGCGGCTCTAGCACACGTCGTGCCGATGGAAAGCGGAAGGCCGTCAGTCGTCGGAGCCGTCCGACGGCGCGCGGCGCAGGGCGAGGCGCTCCTCGATGTCGTGCGCGGCGTCACCATAGAGCTCGAAGCGCCGCCGATGGATCGCCCGCTTGGCTTCGTCCTTCGTCGTCCCCGCACGCTCCTTGGCCTTGTCGGCCTTGGCGCGGAGCTTCTGGGCCAGCTTATCGTAAGCGCTGTCGATCTTCTCGGTGACCTCGGCCGTCTCACGCTTCAACCGTTCCGCCGTTCTATCGTCTGGCATGGCAGCCTGCCGAACCCTTTGTCACCGCAATCCCAATCCTCGCGCGGTCCCTCCGAGGCGGACCTTTGACAAAAAGGCCGCCCTCGCGGGCGGCCTGAAGTCAGGGAGGAACCGCTCATGGAGGGCGAAGCGCAGCAATAACGCGCGCCACTGCGGTGCACAATGGTTGTTGCACCGCAGCCGCTGCACAGAGAACCGCCTACTGCGTGCCCGAGCGTCGCGCAGCCGGCGAGGTCGTTCTCACGCTTCCGGTCGCCGCTGGCTCATCGCGGACACCCGAGCGTGCCAGTTCTCTTTGACGTTCAGCATCCTGGTGCATGAAGCGATACATGTCCCATTTCGTGGTACCTTCGCTGAACATGCCGGAGGGAGCTTTATAGCTGAAGTTCTCCTTGGCAGTCTGGGCGGCGGCAGCCGTCGCGACGAGCGCCATCGTCCCGGCCAGGAGCAGGATTGTCTTTGTCATCATAGATCTCTTGACGTTGTTGGAGCGAGCCGCTGCGTGGCGTATTTCGCTAGCTGCTTCTCGCTTCAGGTAATGTTAGAGCCGCGTCTGGCATGTGCGCTGCCACACATCTCGCAGTCAACGATCGAGATGATCCCACCCTTGCTGAAGATTAGCCACCTACATAGATGATGTCATATATTGCGTATTTGTGACAAGCACGTCCTGAGTGCCAAAAAAACTAGCTTTTAAGAATTTTATCCTACAAAAAGCCCTCAGCGCAGGGTTTTGTTTTTTAAACGAGAATGCATCAGCGCTTCCGCGCGATGGCCTCGCGACGAGCATGGCAGGCATGTGGCGTCGGTCGGGAGCGCGGGTGTAAGGGTCGGATCGAAGCAGTTAAGCCTGATTGCCACGGACGGTCGTGTCCAAGGGAGTGGTGTCGAAGCGGGTCGCTGCCAGGTGGCCATCGCCGGTCTTCGGGCAGGGTTCGGTTGCGAGCCAAACTCTGAGACCGGAGACGACGATGACCGACGACAGGATGGTCTGATCGACCTGATCAAGGAGGCGGATAGCGACCCGCTGGCCTCTGCGACCGAGCGCATGATGGGCCTGGAGGTCGAAGCGCGCACGGGGGCACCTAGCCGGCCAGCGCAATCCGGAGCGGCTGACACAACGCACCGGCTACTGGGAACGGCCGTGGGAGACGCGTGCGGGCCGGATCGATCTGGCGATCCCGAAGCTGAGGAAGGGGAACTATCTCCCTTCGTTCCTGGAGCCGCGGTGCACGACCGAGAAGGCGCTGACTGCCGTGATCCTGCGGTGAAGGCCACGGTCAGGCTGGATCTGTCAATCGGCGTCCAATCGGGTCTCTGATTCACTCTCGATAACGCCAGCGGGGTGGGAGGTGCGGATCTCCCATGATGGAGCAGCCCGATGCGCCTGCGCTTACGGCCATCGACCCATGATCCCGGCGCTCGCCTTGCAGCCGCGATGTCTGCAGCGCCCTCAGCGGAGAAGGTAGCGGCCTCCGCATCGGGCAGCGGTTTTAACTGCTCGAAGCATCGCCACTATGCGCGGCAGCAACCACCAGGTCCAGGCACTGCCGGCGCTTATCCGGATCGGTCACGCGGGCAAAGGCCCGGAGCAATTCGAGGCATTCTTCAGCCATCTCCGGCACGGCCGGTGTGACATCACGGGCACGAGTAGTGGCCAAAGCGTCGCGTCGTCCGTTGAAGACGCTCCCGATTTCGTCTTCGGCGAGGCCAAGCGCTGCAGCGATCTTCCGCTGTGTTCTTGTGAAGGATGACGCTTTGCCGGAAAGTGAGCGCGAAGCCCTTCCAGGCCAGGGCAGGAGTTCCGCCGGCGAGCGACTTTGCAACTCTCCCTGCCTGCCCTCGAACATGCGACTTTCGTCGTAGGTCATTCCGGGGATGCGCTTGTCATCTCTGTTCACATTCAGCGCCTTCTCTATCCAGGCATCTCACAGAGCGCTGACTATGGCCGTTCGATGACGATGCAGGGTACATGCCGCCTGCCGCGCGAAGGCTTGTATCACTGCAAAAATCTAACATAAGTTACATGACAAAATTTGGGCTTCTAACTGCCAAGGTTGTCATGGACGTGCACACTCCGACTATTGCGGAAATCCATCCCGAAGCGTTGCAACAATCGATCGATGAGTGCGATGTAGTAGGCTCCTGGAGCTGGCATGTCCAAGATGATTGTGTGTATACGGATGATCTCGTTGCTCATATCTTCGGGCTCGATCCTGCTCTCGGTCGGGCAGGCGCACCGATTGCCGCGTTCGTGAACGGCATACATCCCGATGATCGCACCGTCATCCTCGATCACATCAGGCGATGCGCCACCGAGGGCATCTCCTACGTCGCGGAGTACCGGGTGTGCTCGTCGGACGGGGTCACCCGCTGGGTGCTGGCGCGAGGACGCTTCAAGCTCGACGCGGATGGCAAGCCTTTGTGCGGTCGGGGCATCATCGTCGATGTGACGGCGTGCCGATTGAGCGACAATGCGTTTGCGCGACCGACAAGTGCGGAGATCTCACATCCGCTCGAGCAGGTTGCCGAACACTGCCTGCAGGCGCACGCCGCGATCAGCACATTGAAAAAGCCTCTGCTGCGCAAGCTGATCGAAATGCTTTTGCTGGAAATCGGCCGTGAACTTAGCGTGCTTACCCGTGAGCAGCCACGCAGCCGCAGGCATTGAAGGCCCCGCACACCGATCAATCTACGCGAGTAATCCAAGCTGACATCTCGATGGCGCCGAGCTAATCTTTGCCGCGCGATATATCTTAGGGCTTTGCTGCCCTTTGCTTATGCTTCTTCCGCGGCTTTGATGCTGGCTCGACGTCATCATCGTCGCCCAGCCGCTCGCCGAGCGCGAAGGCGTGAAGTTGCTGTACCTTGTCCGACGTGCCGTCGGTATGTTGGATCACCGCATAGAAAGCTGCCCGTGCAACGTCCTTCTTAGAGGCCTTGGGATGCTGCTCACGCACTGCTGCCATCAAAGCTTTCGGCTTCATGCCTGGAGAAGCCAGGCGAGTGAGCGTTGATGCGATTGCCTGGGTACTGGTCATGCTTCCTCCAAACACGCTGAGGTGGCGTCTACCAGGACACCAGGGAACTCTCATCGCATAGAAAACATCGAAAACAAAAGGGCCGCCCTTGCGGGTGGCCCAAGTCTAGGGAGGAAACGCCCATGAAGGGCACAGCACGACGACGCCATCGCCATGCTGCAACGCACGAACGCATCTTGCGGTGCATGGTTCCTGTCAGCCGCGCGGAGAGTTGCAGACCTCGACCGCAATGGAGCTGAAGGCCTGGGTCAGGAACGCCTCTGCCCCTTGATCACCCCCCGCCTGCATCCATTCCTCGATGGCCAGGCGCAGCGCCCCGAGCGACACCATCGCAACCAGCCGCAGGGCCGTGCTTCGTGCCGGGTCGGGCCAGCGCTCGACGAGCGCCGCGTGCAGGGCTTGCTCATGCAAGCCGTAGATTGCCTGCTTGCGCGCTCTCAGCGTTTCGCTGGTGCGCATCACGCGGTCGATGCTGATGAATTCCTGTGTGCGGATGCCGGCGGCGAGCTTCAACAAGGCATCGCGGACCACCTCGAAAGGCACCTTGCCCGCCGGCTGGGCCAAGACCGCCTTGTGCAGCGACGCGCTGAAACCCCGCATCTGCCAATCCAGCAGGATCTCTTCCTTCGACTTGAAGTAGTAGAAAAACGTCCGCCGCGAGATGCCGGCCGCCTCAGCGATCGCATCCAAGGTCGTCGCCTCGTAGCCGTTCCGGCTGAACAGCCTCAGACCGGTCTCGGCGATCCGCTCCAGCGTCTCCTGACGCTTTCGCGCGCGTAGGCCATCGGGCTTCGGTGACGGGCTATCCATGCCCTCGTTCTCGCATGCGATTTCGCACTTGCAAAGCTGCACTCAGTGCGATTATGTTTTTGCACCGAGTGCGGTTTGTTGCACGGCCGAGGAAAGTACGCGGATGTCTGGCTGGACGCTTGCCAACCTGCCACCACAAGCGGGGCGGGTCGCCATCGTGACAGGTACTGGCGGCCTAGGCTTCGAGGATGCTCTCGCGCTGACGCGAGCCGGTGGCGAGGTGATCATCGCCGGTCGCAACGCAGACAAGGGCGCGGACGCCGTCATGAAGATCCGGCAGCAGGTGCCGGACGCCAGGGTCAGCTTCGAGATCCTGGACCTGGCAAGCCTCGCCTCCGTGGCCGCCTTCGCCGAGCGGATGAGGGCTGGTCTCAACAGCGTCGACCTGCTGATCAACAACGCCGCCGTGATGAACCCGCCCACGCGCAAGGTTTCGGGCGACGGCTACGAGCTGCAGTTCGCCACGAACTATCTCGGCCACTTCGCCCTCACCGCCCATCTGCTGCCGCTGCTGCGCAGGGGGCGCGAGCCGCGCGTCGTCACGTTGTCCAGCGTCGCCGCGCGCGGCGGCAGCATCGCCTTTGACGACCTACAGGCGGAGCGCGCCTATCGCCCGATGGCCGTCTACAGCCAGTCCAAGCTCGCCTGCCTGATCTTTGCCCTCGAATTGCAGCGCCGCAGCGACGCGAATGGCTGGGGGCTCATGAGCCTCGCGGCGCATCCTGGCATTTCACGGACCGACCTGTTGCCGAACGGGTCGGGCCGCTGGAGCGCCGCCGGCATGATGCGGTCTTGCATGTGGTTTCTGTTCCAACCGGCCGCACAGGGAGCGTTGCCGACCCTGTTTGCCGCGGCCTCGCCGCTTGCGGCGGGCGGAGAGTATTACGGCCCGATGTGGCTGGGCGAAACCCGCGGCGCGCCCGGACCCGCCGTCATTCCCGTTCCAGCCCAGGACGAAGCTGTTGCGACGCGGTTGTGGGCTGTGTCGGAGCGTCTTTCCGGCGTGACGTTTCAATAGGTCTCAGCTCGTGGACACGTTGCCCTGAGCACGCGAAAGCCGAAGAAGAGGAGCAGCCGAGTGTTCGGATCGGTACGGGGAGCTTCGCTGGCCGTGGCTGTCGCCATATTGACGGCGGGACCCTCGATTGAACACGCCGCTGCGCAGACTTCCTCGCCGCGTGACATCGTCGGCGTGTGGGCCGAGGATGAGGGACAGCTCAAGTTCGAGGTCTTTGAGGTCGGCGAAGGCTATGAGGCCCGGATCATCCATAGCAGTCGCGTGATGGAAGCCGACGGCAGGACGTTCAAGGCCGATACGCTGAACCCCGATCCGGCCCTGAGAAGCCGCAGCCTGGAAGGTACTGTCTTGCTCTCCGGCCTGACGTGGAGCCCGGAACACCGGCGCTGGGAACGAGGCAATCTCTACGACGGCTCGTCCGGACGGACCTACTCCGCCCACGTGTCGCTCGTGGATGGGCACATGGAGCTGCGGGGCTACCTGGGCGTCCCGTTGCTGGGTCAAACCGTGATCCTGCGTCGCGTACAGTAAGTTGCCTCGATCCCTTCATCCTCAAAGATCCCGTGCGCGTAGCCGGTCACCCGGTTACTTGACCGCACCTCCCACGTGGAAGGAAACGATGTCGAACAGCGCGCTCACGTTCTGGATCGTCGTCGCAGCTGCCAGCGCCGTGTTCGGCGCGCTGTACGGCGTCCTGTTTCACGAGGGGCCGGCCGTTCTCGGTGTCACGTACGGCACCTGCATCGGCATCCTCGCCATTGCCTACGAACGTGGCGCCCTCTTCTCTCATTACACGACCTGCTTGCGGCGCCTGCCTTCCCTCGCCTACTTCGCCGCTGCCGAGATGAGCTTGCTGCTCGTGGTAATCGTCGGGATGGCGGTGGTGGGCATCGTCGTCTGGACGCTCGGCCTGACGGACAAGACTTTGTTGGAGACCGCGACGCCCCGTCCTCAGGCTGTGCTCTACGCCATGGTGGTCTCGGCTCTTCTGGTCAGTGTATTGCGCATGCGCGACTTGATCGGCTCCGAGGCTTTCATCAACTTGATCCTCGGACGCTATCACCGACCACTCAGCGAGGAGCGCATCTTTCTGTTCCTCGACGTTGTCGGCTCGACTGCGTATGCCGAGAAGCACGGTGACTTCGCAGCTCAGGAGTTGCTGAAGGACGTTTTCGCGGCGATTGCCGAACCTGTTCGTCGGCATCGGGGTCAGATCGATGACTACATCGGGGACCAGGTCATCATCTCCTGGCCGCTGATGCGAGGCATCGAGCGCGCTCGGTGCATCGCCTGCATCTTCGCAATTCGCCAAACGCTCAGCGATGACCGCAACCATTGGATTGCACGCTTCGGACTTGTTCCGGAACTGCGCGCAGCACTTCATGGCGGCAGCGTCGTGACGGCCGAGATCGGCATCGACCGGCACAAGATCGCCTACTTCGGCGACGTCATGAATGCGACCGCCCGACTGGAAGGTCTGTGCCGGGAGACGAAGAGGTCCGTGCTCATCTCGGAAGACGTCCTCGCCAGGATGCCCGTGCTTCCCGATGGCATTGAAGCCGAGGCGTTAGGGCGGCATGTCCTCAGGGGGCGCAGCGGAGCGATGGTCGTGCATGCGCTCGCTCAACGGCGAAAACTTGCGGTAGTCGGCGAGGTCCTTGGTCGCCCGCACTACGAGAACGAGGGCGGAATGGCGGCGGTTTTCGGGGGTCATCGTCGGGACGTGCGAACGACGCGAGCCGGTCACGGCTGAAACCTCTTTGGAATGTAGTCTTGACGCGCCTTGGAACGGCAAGGCGCGCCAGGCGGTCGGCACGGCCGGCGTTATCCCGTTCGCGCGGCGCCCGCTCGTCGAGCGGATGTTCGATGCGATGGTACGGCGGTCGTCGAGGGATCGCACCCCCCCTGCCGTCATCCCGTCTCGCCTTCTCTCGCGAAAGCCTCACTGATGCTCGATGGCCCCAACACGACGACCGTACGGCAGTCTCCGAACCGCCGTCAGGTCGGTTCCATGTTGCTGGGTACCCTCGCGGCGGGGATGACCCGCCGGGCGGTCGCACAGCCTCTCGTGGAGGACGTACGCGTCGTCGACTTCGATTGGGTCGACGGCGAGCGCCAGCGTCCGGTGCCGGTGCGCCTCTACTGGCCCAACACGTCCTCGCTGCAGCGTCCTGTTCCGCTCGTCGTGTTCTCGCACGGCCTTGGGCAATCGCGCACGGGCTACAGCTACCTCGGTCGGCACTGGTCCTCCCGTGGGATCGCCAGCCTGCACCTGCAGCACGTTGGCAGCGACACCTCTGTCTGGGCCGGCAACCCCTTGGCCATGCTCGACCGGCTTGAGGCGGCGGCACAGGAGCAAGAGGCCATCGCGCGGGCGCGCGATGTACGCTTCGCCCTGGACCGCATTCTTGTTCAGGACGGCGGTGCTTTCGGCGACCGGATCGACCGGCGACGGATCGTTGCGGCAGGGCACTCCTACGGTGCCAACACGACGCTGGTCGCGGCTGGTGCCCGGGTGATCCGTGAGGGACGCCTCCTTCAATGTCGTGACCTGCGCATCAAGGCCGGCATCGTGATCTCGGCACCGCCATTCTACGGCGAGCGCGACCTGCGGGCCGTCCTGGGCGCGGTGGAGATCCCGACCCTGCACGTGACGGCAACGGAGGATGTCATCCAGTTGCCCGGCCGCACCTCGCCTTTCAGCGACCGCCTCAATGTATACGAGGCCATTGCGACCCCGCGGAAGACGCTGGCGGTCTTCCGGGGAGGCTCGCACAGCATCTTCACCGACCGTCCCTTGACCGGCGGTCTGAACCTGAACCCGCAGGTCAAGGAGGCGACCGCCTCCGCCGCACTGGCCTTCCTCGACTTAGCGTTCCGAGGTGATCCGGAGCCGCTGCGCGCATGGTCAACGACATGGAGGCCGATCCTCGCCGTCGCACCCGTGGGCTTCGAGGGCGCGCCGACGGCGCGATCATCCGCGTCATCCCGCGGAACCAAGGACCGGATGCGGGACGGCCATGTTCGGCCCCTCCAAGGATCGTGAGGGCTGCAAGGCGCTCACGATGAGCCGGCCGGCCTGTATCCCCCTCTTCAGGCCAGCCGGTCTCCAATCCAGGACAGATCGGCGTCACTTGGCCGAAAGCGGCATGGCTGCTCCCGAATAAATCGGTCGAAGAAGCGGATCTTGCCGGTGGTACTACCTTGCCGAGCAACGCGCGGATGATCGCTGCGCGGCGGAGCGACGTCCCGCTGCAGGGCGATCCAGCGCCTGGTGAGACCTGTGCGCGTCTCGATGGAGCTACCAATCCTGGCATCCCTTGGCACAGAGCAGGCCCAAGATGCTGTGTTTCAAACGCTCCGCGCACAGGTCTCATGAGGCTCACCTCAGATGACGCGCCTGACGCGTGAGCGAAGTGCAGCCGCCGATGTCAGGAAAACGTGGCCGTATAACTACTACCAGGGACACTCCGCACCGGGTGACTCTCAGTCTGCCTTCAGGAATGACCCGACCTCGAGCAGCATGAACTCGTTGTCGTCGACGTTATTCGGGTCGCGACTCGCCGAGAAGGGCAGATTGTTATCATTGCCCACAATGATGTGGCTGGCGTCGACCATCTCGACATTCTCGATGGTTTGAAAGGGCATTGCGAGCGCCCCGTCCGTGAGCGGCTTGCGGGCAAGCTTGTTCGGGTCGGCGATGCGCATGAGGTCGATGGAGCCGACCTTGCGCACGGGACCGCCCACATTGGCATCTGTCATCTCAATCTTGAACACGCGCTTGAACTTCGCCGGCGTCGCGAAACAGTCCGGGCGCTTCTGGTCTGGCGGGCAGGCGCGGTCCGTTGTGCCCTCGCCGTCATCGCGCTCGATGACGAGGCCATGAGTGGCGTCGATCAGGTTGAAGTCGCCGATGGCGTGACCGTTCGCCTCAAGCACGTACTGCCAGTGTCGCCCTGTCCAGCGCTCGCGCGCCACGTCGAACTCGAGGATGCGCAGGTAGGTACGTCCGTCCGCCGTGGTCTCAAACGCCTTCTTGTCCGCGTCCCAGAGTGGTCCCTCGAGGAGCGGGTAGAGGAAGCGCCCGTCCGGCGAGGCGGCCATGCCTTCGAAGCCCTTCGAGCGGCGCGCGTTGAAGGTGACCATGCCGCCGGGCAGCGCGGGGGTCGTCACGGCGTAGTGGTCGGGCGAGCGCACGGGCTTGCCGTTCACCTCGGTCTCGAACACCGCCTCGACCTTGCCGGAACGGTCGGCGCGCAGGAGGTAGGGGCCGAACTCGTCGCCGATCCAGAGTTTGTCGCCGACGAACTGGAAGCTCTCGATGTCGAAGTCGGCGCCCGTGAGATAGCGCGTGGGCGTCGCCTCGTTGGTGATGCGGAAGGGCACCTTCCTGTCAGGGTCGCTCAGGAAGATCGTGGCGAGGCGCTGCATCGTGCCCGCTGCCCAGTCCATGCGGTACTGGTTGAGGTAGAGCATCGCGTCGGGCGAGTTCGCCTTCGTGCCGAAGCCGTTGTCGGTAAGTACCCAGAAGCTGCCGTCGGGCATGCGCTTGATGCCGGAATGGCCCTGGAGCGGCGGGCTCTTGAGGGGCAGCTTCACGCCGGTAGGTCGGCCGTCGTTCATGCCCATCACCGTGCCGGAGGCGTCGACCCGCCGTCCCGTGGTGAACTTGCCCGGGACCTTGAGGTCGTCGGGTGCATCGGCGGGCGCCGCCAGGAAGCTCTCCGCCGGCATCACCACGTGCCCGGCGAGCGTCGCGGGATGGACGGTCTCAGCTTGAGCAGGCGTCAGTGCGGTGAATGCCGTGGCCGTAAGGGCTAGTCTGCCGAATGTTCCAAGGAGCGTCATGTGGTCCGACCAGGGGTGCAGGGTTCGGCGTTTCTTGGTAGGTCGGCCATGACACGCCTATGACATCGAACGCCGAGGCACAGCAGCAGCTCCAGCCTCCGTCATGCGCGAGGCGCTGGTTCAGTTTGGGTATGCCCTTCCTGAACCAGGCATCTGACTGGTTCGGGAAGGCTGGCGTGAGGATCAAACTGAACTACCAAGTCATGGACCATCCAGACTGAACCACCGTCGCTGTGATGCTTGCATTGTATAGATAAAGCCTGATCGGTCTGACATGACCTCGGCTGCGAGCCTGATCGATGCAGTGTTCCGGTTAATACTTAGGGGAGTCGTTCACATGAGCGCTGGGACAACATTACGAGTGCACATCAATCCCGGTAACAGAGATACTCATTCTCCACAATCTTGCTCGCATGTTGCCCTTGAATTCCAGCACAAAGATCGAAACTACTTGCTAAAAATTCCATTACTTGAAATCGTGCGCTTACCGGTGTCGGATCATGAGCTTTTGGAGCTTGCGATGTCATCGTTGAAAGAAGCGTTGGAAACCATACCGGGATACAAGTGATTATTGAGCAGGACGTGAGACGCGAGCGCCTCGTAGAGCGCGGTCTTGCTTACCTTCAGCCTCATGGCGGCCTCACGCACGTTCAGCCCCTGCCCCATCAGCACCTGTGCCTTGCGCAGGATCTCGGGCGTCACGACAGGCTTGCGGCCACCCTTCCGGCCCCGAGCCGCCGCGGCACTGAGCCCGGCACGCGTGCGCTCCCGGATGAGATCGCGCTCGAACTGCCCCGGCGCGCCGAAGATGTGGAAGATCGGCCGGCCGTTGGGTGTCGTCGTGTCGATCTGCTCGGTGAGCGAGCGTAGCCCGATCCCTCGCCCCTCCAGATCGTGCACGGTCTCGATCAGGTGGCCCATGGAGCGGCCCAGGCGGTCGAGCTTCCAGATCACGAGGGTGTCGCCCTGGCGCAGATCGGCGAGCGCCTGGGTGAGGCCGGGCCGTTCGGTCTTGGCTCCTGAGACGCCGCGATCCTCGAACACGCGGCTGCATGAGCGTCGTCCCGTCCAGGGCAGCGGGCTGGTGCATCACTCGGATCGCGGCTCGCAATATCTAGCTCTGCGCTACACAGAGCGCCTGGCCGGAGCGGGCATCGAGCCGTCGGTTGGCAGCGTCGGCGACAGCTACGACAACGCCCTGGCGGAGACGATCAACGGTTTGTTCAAGGCGGAGGTCATCCACCGACGAGGGCCGTGGTGCTCCTTCGAGGCGTCGAGTATGCCACACTGGAGTGGGTCGACTGGTACAACCACCGCCGCCTGCTCGCGCTGGTCGGTAACGTCCCTCCCGCCGAGGCCGAAGCGCGCTATCATGCCAACTTCGGCGGCCAGATCATGGCCGCCTGACCCAAGACAACAAGCCTCCGAAGAACCCGGGACGGTTCAGTCAGCCCTCATCTGAGTGGTCTGCCCTGAAGTATGGCTCTGAGCCGACCTGGTCCTGCCCCGGCTTGTGGTCCAAGGGCTATGCAAGTTCTCGGGCTGTGACAGCTTGGTTGGCGAAGGCTCGAGGCGTCAAGCCGCCCAGGGCTGTGTCAGGTCGGTCTTCGTTGGAGTGGCACCTCCCTTCCTCGATGCGCGCACGGGCATCAGCGAGCGACAAGAACCACGACGCGTTCAGACACTCTGCCCGTAAGCGGCCGTTAAAGGCCTCGATGTAGGCGTTGTCCGTCGGTTTTCCGGGCCGAGAGAAGTCGAGCTTCACTCCATCCAGGTAGGCCCACTGATCCAGCATACGACCGGCAAAGTCCGGCCCATTGTCCACCCGCAGGCTATTGGGTCTCCCGCGGAGCCGAACCAGCGCGTCGAGAACCTCCACCACCTGGTAGGCGCGGAAGGTGGCTCTCGGTGACAGCGAGAGCGCCTCTCGCGTGTGGCAGTCCACCACGGTCAGGATCCGGAACGGACGTCCGTCAAAGAGGCCATCGGACATGAAGTCCATCTCCCAGACCTCGTTGGGACCGCCGATCGCGGGCCGCCCTTGCCGGTAGCGCCAGGCTCGCTTGCGCTTGGGCAGCTTGCGCCGGATCGACAGCCCCTCGTCCCGGTAGAGCCGGTAGGTGCGCTTGTGGTTCAAGATCCAGCCCTCCCGCCGCAACAGGACGTGCAGTCGCCGGTAGCCGTAGCGCACCCGCGCAGCTGCCAACTCCTTGAGTCGCATGCGCAACGCGACCTGTGGATCCGAGCGCGTCCTGTAGCGCTGGGACGAACGGCCGAAGCCGGTGGCCTGGCAGGCCCGCCGCTCGCTGATGCCGTGGGTCACCTGCAGGTGACCGACGACCTCACGACGAACGGCGGGCCTCACCACTTTCGCTTGAGCACGTCCTGCAGCATCGAGCGATCCAGCGTCAGGTCGGCGACCAACCGTTTGAGCTTACTGTTCTCGTCCTCTAATTGCTTCAGGCGTCGGATCTCCGGCACGCCCATGCCGACGAACTGCTTCTTCCACCGGTAAAAGGTCGGCTCGGACACGCCCATCTTCCGGCAGACCTCATCCACCGTTGCACCGTTCTCCGCCTGTCGGAGAGCGAAGGCGATCTGTTCGTTCGTGAAGCGTTTGCGAGGCATGGCATCCACCCTCCTTCAGGGTTCAGGATGCCCGAAAAACTTGCGCTCGGCGCGGACCAGTTCGCCGGGGCAGGGTCATTGATTGGATGCTGCGAATGGAATTGGCGTGGACTTTCCATTGGCATCGGCAAAAATGCGCGATTGTGCTCAAAAAACTCTGACTGCAACCGGAACGGTACTCCAGTCCAAGCTGCGCAGGGTAGAATATCCTACATGCGTTCGCGCAATTGGGCGAAAATCCGGGCATACAACGGCAGGTCGGAGATAAAAACTCCTTTTATTAGGTCGTTAGATCGAGCCAGAGACATGGCATCTGATTTTTTTAATAGCATACGCCACTTTCTGACTTTCGCAGTCGATTGAGGGAAAGTCTTTTATCGCAGCAAGTTCTAGTAAAACGTGCAGCCCGTATCACTCCGACGGCTCCGACTTCCTCCTGTGAACGCGCCTATTGAGGAACTAGCATCCATTAGGGTCGAAAGCGCAAAGCCTCAACTCGAAAAACGAAGGCCGGCGCTTGCTTGGTGGCGGTTCGGAAAGTAGAGATCGTAGCGCAGAAGGGGCGGGCTCCAAGGCTCCAGGAACCAAACGAGCTCGCCGGTTTTCAGAAAATTCTACACCTGCCCGCACGGCAGGTAGGCGACTCCGAACCCGTCAAGTCCGCCCGTAAAATCATGCCGACGGTGGTGGAGACACTCTCCTTTTTCGGCGACCTTTACTCAAGATCGAGGCAAACAAGTGATCAGTGATACGCTTTTACAACGTCGCGGAGCCGGGCATGGCTCAGGAGCGCCTGGGCGCTCATGCCGACGAGCGTGGCGAGCACGAACACTGCGACCTGCGCCGGCCCGGTCGAGATCGACGCCGCGGCCGGGCCCGGGCGGGGGCCCGAGGGAGCCCAGCCGATCGTGAACAGGGCCGCGCCGCCGAGCACGGCGATCAGGCTCGGATCCGCGGCGCCCGCCACGCTGAGGAAGCCCAGCACTCGGACCAGGTCGGGCATCTCCGACAGCGACGGGCCGAGTCCGCACATCAGGCCGGCGACGCCTTCTGCCAGAGGCTGACGCGATGCTGGCGCTTAAGAGCGTGACCTCGCGCTTCGCAATGCAGACCGTGGATTTGACCGGTGCTCTCCCGCTCCCGGCCCCTACGGCCCGCCGGCGGCCGCTCACCCGCCGATTGCGGCGAGTCGGATTCGCGCCGCCCCGGATGGGACCCGGGGTGCCGGTAGGCGGTCGCCGCGACCAGACCGCAACCCGGTGGCGCGAATTGGCAGCGGAATGATAGCTTCACACTTAAACGCCGGCGCGCTTCTCAGTGTCAATATGGTCGCGAGCAAACTAATATAGATAAATAACCCCTGTTTAACTGCCTTCAGATCGATCCGCGTTGCCAGCTTATCTTTTCCATGATCTAAGGCGTTTTGCTGACCCAGCAAGACGGGAGGCAGGATCATGCCCTCCTCGGATTCTCCCGAACACAGTCAGTCTACCCGCCTAGCGGAAATAGATAAAATCCCTTGCCGTTTAGTTCATCCCATTCCGCTCGGATTCGTTCATTTTTGTGCCGTTCAGGCGATACACGAGATTCTGATAGAACGTGATGTGGATCCGAAATTTATCTTCCAGAAAGCGGGGATCAGCACGCAGTTTTGGGAGAATTTCGATGTCGTTCCATTGACGGTGTTGGGCCGGTTGACGGCCCTCGCGGCCGACCACACGCGGTGCTCCCATTTCGGGCTCCTCGTCGGTCAACGCGCGACCCTCGCCTCGCTCGGCGTGATCGGGGCGCTGATGCGCAACTCGGAGACGGTAGGCGACGCACTCCGCGCCCTGGTGAGGCACCATGGCATCCTGAATCGCGGCGCGGTGGTGGAGATGTTGAGCGGCGACCACATCGTGGCCGTGAGCTACGTCCCGTACGAGCCCGACGCCGAGGGCGCCGCCCTCCACTGCGAGCGGGCGCTCGCGGCGCTGACCAAGGTGCTGTGGTCCCTGTGCGGCTCCGACTGGACTCCGGAGGCGGTGCTGCTGCCGCGGCTGCAGCCGCCGGACACGACGCCCTACACGGGCTTCTTCCGTGCGCCCGTCCAGTTCGAGCAGGAGACCGCGACCCTGCTGCTCCCGTCCTGGCTCCTGACCAGGTCCATCGAGGGCGCCGAACCCCGCGTCCGAACGGTCGTGGAGCGACGCATCCGGCAGATTGAGGACGAATATCCTCCCGACCTGATCGACGAGATCCGGCGGCGCATGCGCACGGCGGGAATCCGGATGTGGACCAACGCGAAGCAGGTTGCGCGCCAGATGGAAATCAACCGGCGCACGCTGAGCCGCCGCCTGAAGGCCGAGGGCACGAGCTTCAGGCTGGTCGCGAGCCAGCTGCGGCTCGGTATCGCCAAGCAGCTGCTGGCCGACACCAACATGAGCCTGGCACTGATCTCTGCCGCGCTGGAATTTTCGGAGCCGGCCGCCTTCACCCACGCCTTCCGGCGCTGGACGGGCACGACGCCGAGCGCGTGGCGAAAGGAGCGCCGGCCGGACCACGCGACGCCAGGTCCAAGCGCGGCCTGGGGCGGAAGCGGGGTCGCAGATCGATGATCCCACCGAACGGCCAGCGATGATCCGCCGCGTCCCGCCCGCCGCCGCGCCCGCTCCGTTCGAGACGGCCGCGGCTCAGGGCTCTGGCTTTGGCGGGTCGCCCGCGAGGAGCCGGAATCTGCCTCGCCGGACCATGCGCGGGCATCGTCAAAGGCGCAGGCTCGTGGAGAGGGCGACATGGGACTAGCTAAGGTTGTCGGCGCTGTCGGGCTCGGCGTGGGCCTTGCCGCCTCGATCGGGGTGGCGGACGCGCCGGCGGCGCAGGCCGGCCTGTCGGGCTACCAAGGGGCCTGGGTGCTGAGCGGGCGCGACTGCGCGTCGGTGTACTCGTCCGCCGGGAAAGGAACGTCGTTCAAGAAGCCGATCGACATCTTCGCTCCCGCCTTCGTCGTCGCCGGCAACCGCCTGCGGACCCCGATGGCCTTATGCCGCATCGCGTCAGTCCGCCCGGCCAGCGACCGTCAGATCCTCGTCCTCAATTGCGCGAACTCGGTGGCGGCCAACGAAGTCAAGGTCATCATGGCGACCATGCCGAACGGTATCCTGAAGCGATACTACAGCGAGCAGGACTCGACAGGCGTCGATTACCAGCGTTGCTCGCAGTAGCGGCCGGCCGCCGGAACCCACCCCGCGCGGAGCGGCTCCGCCTCGGGTCATCGCCGGGCGGAGGCCGGCGGCGAGACCGGCTTAGCCCGATCCGGGAAGATCACGCCGGCGTCGCGGATGAACAGGGCGCGCAGCTTGTCCCAGAAGCTGCCGCCCAGCACGAAGACGCTGGCCACCTGCGTGATGTCCATCAGAGCATCGACCCAGACCCGATTCTTGATGAGATCCGGCGCGATCTGGCCGGCATAGCGTTCGAGGAAGCCTTGGAGGATCGGCACGCAGAACATAACGAGGCCGATCCTGTGCCGCGTGGGCCCGACCTAGTCTGGGGGGCGATCCGGCTGAACAGCCACCGCCTTAGGAACGCGAAGCCGGGCTTGCCCAGGACGGCGACGGTGCCGACGAACAGCACCTTCTGGAGGATAACCCCGGCGCCGACGAGGCTCGCCACCGTCGCCACGGGAAGGCCATAGGCGACGACGGGGACCAGCAGGCCGTAGGGGATGAGGGTCAGCGGGAAGAGCAGGAGGCCGAGTCTCAGGCGCCACCCCGTCGGCAGGGCCGCGTCGGTCGGAGTGCCGTCGGTCGCCATGCCCACCTCCTGCGACGTTGCCCCGCAGGAAAGCACCTTGCGCGGGCACTGCCATCTATCCTCGCACGCCGGGGCGCCGCCCAGAGGCTCTCGAGGCGTCGTGCTTCGGACCCGCGCGATGGATAGGCTGTCCCGTCCGATCAAGCTTCGGGGTCACGGTTGCAGCAGACTGCGGCACGTAACCGACACAACCCGACAAGGCCGCACCCCGGAAGGCGAGCGCAGATTCAGCGTAACTCGTTCTAGTTCGGTTGATCGTCGCCCGATCGGGCTTCGCCCGCGGCGTCCGCTTTCCTTCCAGCTGTCAGGAGAGGTGATCGTGCCGAGTTCGACACTCAAGCCGGCCCAGGACGAACCTCGCGAGCTCAGGGGGCACGAGAAGTACCACCGCCTGATCGCGGCGGCCCGGGCGCTGCCGCGGCTGAGGGTGGCCGTGGTCCACCCCTGCGACGAGGCCGCTCTCGGGGCCGCTCTGGAGGCCGTCGAGCTCGGGATCGTCGAACCGATCCTCGTGGGTCCGCGCGGGAAGATCGCCGAGGCCGCCGCCGCGCTCGGCGCCGACATCGCGCCCTACTGCCTCGTCGAGGCCGCTCACAGCCACGCCGCCGCCGAGGCGGCCGTCGCCCGCGTCGCCGCCGGCGAGGCCGAGGCGCTGATGAAGGGCAGCCTCCACACCGACGAGCTGATGGCCGCGGTGGTGCGCCGGGACGGCGGGCTGCGGACCGCCCGCCGGGTCAGCCACTGCTTCGTCATGGACGTGCCGAGCCACGACGTGCCGTTGATCATCACGGACGCGGCCGTCAACATCGCCCCATCGCTGGAGGAGAAGCGGGACATCGTCCAGAACGCCGTCGATCTCGCCCACGCCCTCGGAGTCGAGACGGTCCGGGTCGCCATCGTGTCGGCGATGGAGACGGTCAACCCGAAGGTGCCCTCGACCCTTGACGCAGCGGCACTCTGCAAGATGGCCGATCGCGGCCAGATCACCGGCGCCGTCCTCGACGGGCCGCTCGCCCTCGACAACGCCATCGATCTCGGCGCAGCACGGATCAAGAAGATCCGCTCGCCCGTAGCCGGCCAGGCCAACGTCCTCGTGGTCCCGGACCTCGAGGCCGGCAACGTGCTGGCCAAGAGCTTGACATTCCTGGCCGACGCGGACGGCGCCGGGATCGTGCTCGGGGCCCGGGTCCCGATCATCCTGACGAGCCGGGCCGACTCGCGGCTGACGCGGCTGGCCTCCTGCGCGGTGGCCTCCCTGTTCGCGGCAGCGAAGCGGGCGCAGGGCTCGCTGCCGGAGGTCTAGCGGGATGACGCCCGTCTGCCTCGTCCTCAACGCCGGCTCGTCGAGCCTCAAGTTCCAGGTCTTCGCGCTCGACGGCGCCGGCGACCCACGCCGCGTCTTCCGGGGCCTGTTCGAGGGGCTCGGCGGCGCGCCCCACCTGCTGATCTGGGACGGCGCCGGCGCCGCGGAGGCCGACGCGACGTTCGACGAGGGGTTCGGCCACGAGGAGGCGCTCCTGCACGTGGCGGCCTGGCTGCGCGAGCACGGCAGCGGCCTCGCGCTCGTCGCCGCCGGCCACCGGGTCGTCCACGGCGGCATGGCCTACGCTGCCCCGACGCGCGTGGACAATGCGGTGCTCGGGGCCTTGGAGCGCCTGGTGCCGCTGGCGCCGCTCCACCAGCCCCACAACCTGGAGCCGATCCGGATCATCCGGCGACGTTTCCCGGACCTGCCCCAGGTCGCCTGCTTCGACACGGCCTTCCACCGCGACCAGCCGGAGCTCGCGCAGCTCTTCGCGCTGCCGCGCGCGATGACCGAGGCGGGCGTGCGGCGCTACGGGTTCCACGGCCTGTCCTACGCCTACATCGCCTCGGTCCTCGCCGACACCGACCCCGCCCTAGCCGCCGGGCGCGTCGTGGTGGCCCATCTCGGCAACGGCGCCAGCCTGTGCGCGCTCCGGGCCGGCCGGAGCGTCGCGACCACCATGGGCTTCTCGGCCCTCGACGGCCTGCCCATGGGCACGCGGTGCGGCAGCCTCGACGCCGGGGTGGTGTTCTACATGCTGCGGGAGATGAGGCTCGATGCCGACGAGGCCGAGCGGATCCTCTACACTCGGTCGGGGCTGCTCGGCATCTCGGGTCTCTCCAACGACATGCGCGAGCTGCGCATGCGCGCCGCCGCCGATCCAGACGCGCGGCGCGCAATCGACCTGTTCGTCTACCGCATCGGCCGCGAGCTCGGCTCGCTGGTCGCCGCGCTCAGCGGCATCGACGCCCTGATCTTCACGGGCGGCATCGGCGAGAACGACGCGGCCACCCGGGCCGAGGTCTTGCGCGGGGCCGCCTGGGCCGGCTTCACCCTCGACGAGGCCGCCAACGCTTCCGGCGGCCCACGGGTGACGACAGGCGCCAGCCCTGCCGCCTGGGTCGTCCCGACCGACGAGGAGCTGATGATCGCGCGCGGCACGCGCGCGGCACTGAGCGAGGCCCAGTGCTGAGCATCATTCCGCCGGGCTGATCGTACGGTGCCGGAGTCGTCACCGGTTCGACTGCCAAAATGATGCGAAAACATAAAGATGAGCAGAACTGCACGAGGCGGTTCTGCTTACCCCGCCCAGCGACCACAAGGAGCTCGCCATGGAAGCCGTGAAGACGAAGCCGCTCGCCGACCTCGAACTCGGCGATGAGACATTCATGTCGGCCGCGGAGCTCGGCGACTATATGGCCAAGCTCAGGGCCGCGAATGCCATGAAAGACTTCCAGTCTCTCGACCGCAACGACAAGGCGCGGGTCGAGCTTATCAAGACCCTGTCGGTCCCGATCGACGTCACGCCCGAGAAGGTGCACGAGATCACGCAGTCGCTCCTGCACAAGCTCCGCATCGCCGCCGAGCAGGGCAAGAACGAGCTGATGGTGATGCGCTTCCCGAACGTGATGTGCGCGGATCACGGCCGGGCCATCAACAATGCCGAGACGGGCTGGCCCGAGACCCTGCGGGGCCGCCCGCGCCAAGCCTACGAGTTCTGGCGCGACCGGCTTCACCCGGCCGGCTACGGCCTGAACGCCATGATCGTGGACTGGCCGGACGGCATGCCGGGCGACGTGGGCTTCTTCCTCACCTGGGAGAAGCCACGCAGCTGACCGCGCCTCCAGGCCCAGGGCATCCCATCAGGACATCCCACCATGACGAGCGCCCCGAACACTGATCCGCCCCGGGCCCCCGAGAGCCTGTCCCCGCTGGCACTCCAGGTGCGCCTCGCGCAGGTCCTCCAAGGCCGCTGCCTGTCGGCCGCGCAAACCTACTTCGACGCCGTGGGCGCGGCCAACGCGGCGTGGCTCGAGGCGGCCCGCCCCCGGCCGGCCGCAGCGGCCCTGGGCGACGCGTTCGCCTACTGGACCGACTTCGCGCAGCGCTCGGTCCTGTTCTGGGACACGCTCCGGAAGCGCGGCAACAACTGGCTGGCGCACGAGAAGGCCGGCAAGCCGCCGCTCCTGGCCTTCGGCTGGACCATGGAGGCGGATGCCCGCACCTTCGCGCGCCCGGTCAACTACGCCCTCGTGCGCGTCGAGGCCCCGCCCGGCACGCGGACCGACGCCGACAAGCGGCCCTACGTCATCATTGATCCCCGCGCCGGCCACGGGCCGGGGATCGGCGGGTTCAAGCCGGATTCGGAGGTAGGCGTCGCCCTGCGGGCCGGCCACCCGGTCTACGCGGTGATCTTCTTCCCCGATCCGGTCGAGGGGCAGGTGCTCGCCGACGTGGCGGCGGCCGAGGCCGCGTTCCTGCGCCTCGTCCGGGAACGCCACCCCACCCGCGGCAAGCCGGTGATCGTCGGCAACTGCCAGGGCGGCTGGGCCGCGATGCTGGTTGGGGCCCTCGATCCCGACTGCGCCGGTCCCATCGTGGTCAACGGCGCGCCGATGTCCTACTGGGCCGGCAACGACGCCGAGAACCCGATGCGCTACGCCGGCGGCATGCTCGGCGGAAGCTGGCCGGCCCTCCTCGCCAGCGACCTCGGCGGTGGCCGCTTCGACGGCGCCTACCTGGTCGACAACTTCGAGTACCTCAACCCGGCGAACACGTTCTTCAGCAAGAACTACAATCTCTTCGCGAAAATCGACACCGAGACGGAGCGCTACCTCGAATTCGAGCGCTGGTGGGGTGGCTACTTCCTGATGAACCGCGAGGAGATCAAGTGGATAATCGACAACCTGTTCGTCGGCAACAAACTGTCCGCCGGCGACGCCGAGTTCGCGCCCGGCCACGCCGTCGACCTGCGCGCCATCCGCTCCCCCATCATCCTGTTCGCCTCGCTCGGCGACAACATCACCCCGCCCCAGCAGGCCTTCAACTGGGTGGCCGACCTCTACCGCACGACGGAGGAGCTGAAGGCCAACGGGCAGGTTATCGTCGGCCTGATGCACCGAAGCATCGGCCACCTCGGCATCTTCGTCTCGGCCAGCGTGGCCCGGCGCGAGCACGCCCAGATCGTCGACCTGCTCGAGTACATCGAGCACCTCCCACCCGGCCTCTACGGCATGCAGGTCGAGGAGCAGCGCGTCGACGGCGTCGTTCGCTACGACGTCGTCCTGACGGAGCGGCAGGTCGAGGACCTGCAGGCGCTCCAAGCATACGCCCGCAAGGACGAGATCCCATTCGCGGCCGTCGACCAGGTGTCTGCGTTCAACGCCGCCCTGTACGAGGCGCTGGTCCACCCGGTCCTCGCCCCCCTCGTCCCGCCGGAGGCCGCCACCCTGGCGCGGGTGCTCCACCCGCTCCGGGCCCGGCGCTGGGCGATCTCGGACCTGAACCCGTTCCTGGCCCCGCTGAAGGGGTCGGCGGACCTCGTGCGGGCCCATCGCACGCCGCGCGACGAGGCCGGGTTGGGCGCCGCCACCGAGCGGCTGGTCGCGGCCGGCGTGACGGCCTCGTGGGACCTCTACCGGCAGCTGCGCGACGCGGGCGTCGAGACCCTGTTCTACAACACATACGGCCCGATGAGCCTCGCGATGGGCTCCGCGGCGGCCCGGCCCGAGGCGGCCGCTCCCGGCCTCGGCCGCGACGCCCCGGCTGTCCGCGAGGCTCTCTCGCGGATCGAGGAGGGCGGGTTCACCGAGGCGGTCGTGCGGGCAGCCCTGCTCGCCGCCCGGGCCAGCCGGAGCCCGCGGCGGCTGTCGACCTTCAAGCGCGTTCGCGAACTCGTCGGCCGCGACGTCGGCCTGCTCGACCTGCCGGCCGACGAGGCCCACCGGCTCGTCGAGCGGCAGGCTCACATCGTCGCCCATGAGCCGGAGCGGGCGCTCGAGACGCTGCCCGCGCTGCTCCGCACGGCCGAGGAGCGCCGCCGGCTGCTCGGCCTGCTCGGCCGGATCTTCGAGGCCGTCGACCTGAAGCCCGAGCAGCGCGCGCTCGTGCCGGCGTTCGAGCGCATCCTGGCCCCGGCGCCGGAGCCCGTCCGGGCCGCACCGTCGCAACGAACCGGGCGCGCGGAGCGGCGGGCCCGGGCCGTGGAGGGTTGACCCATGACGCAGATTCCCGACGGCCACGCGCTCTCCGGCAAGCGCGCCCTGGTGCTCGGCGTCGCCAACGAGCACTCGATTGCGTTCGGCTGCGCCCGGGTCTTCCGGCGCCTCGGGGCGGAGGTGGCCCTCACCTACCTGAACGAGAAGGCCAAGCCCTTTGTCGAGCCGCTGGCGCGGGAGCTCGAGGCCTCGATCTTCGCCCCCTGCGACGTCCAGAAGGAGGGCGAGCTCGACGCCGTCTTCCGGCAGGTGACCGAGACTTGGGGCAGCCTCGACATCGCCCTGCACTCGATCGCCTTCGCGCCCAGGGAGGATCTTCACGGCCGCCTCGTCGACAGCTCGTCGGAGGGGTTCAAGGTCGCCATGGACGTGTCCTGCCACTCCTTCATCCGCATGGCGCGCCTCGCCGCGCCGCTGATGCGGGACGGCGGCACGCTCCTCACCATGAGCTACCACGGCGCCGACAAGGTGGTGCCGAACTACAACCTGATGGGGCCCGTGAAGGCCGCGCTGGAGTGCGCGGTCCGCTACCTCGCCTACGAGCTGGGGGAGAGCGGCATCCGCGTACACGCCGTGTCACCCGGCCCCCTCAAGACCCGGGCGGCGGCGGGCCTCAAGGACTTCGACGTCCTCTTGACGGAGGCGGTCGCGCGGGCGCCCATCGGCGAGCTCGTCGACATCGACGACGTCGGCCTCACCGCGGCCTATCTGGCGACGCCCTACGCCGCCCGCCTGACCGGCATGACGGTCGACGTGGACGGCGGCCTCAGCATCATGGCCTGACCATCCTTCCCGCTTGATCCGAGCCCAGAGACGCACCCATCATGGCGACGCTCTTCGCCGAGCTGGTCTCCCTGGAGCGGATCGTCTTCGCGGAGGAGGTCCGCTCCGTGGTCCTCCAGAGCATCGAGGGGGACCTGACGGTCCTGCCGGGACACGCGCCGGCGGTGACCCTGCTGCATCCCGGCATCGTCTTCGCCACCGACGCCGCCGGGACGGGCCGCCGCGCCTTCGTGTGCGGCGGATTGGCGGAGATCATCGGAACCAAGGTCACCATCCTGGCCGAGCGGGTGCACCCCGTCGAGGAGGTGACCCCGGACCAGATCGACGAGGAGATCCTCCACCTCCAGATGCAGCGCGACGGCACGGCGGACGACGCAGTCCGCGCCCAGTTCGACGTGTCGATCGGCCGGCTGGAGGAGTACAAGGCGAGTCTCAGGTTCTGAGGCGGGCTCAATACGCGCCCGGGACGAAGCGCCGGTTCCGCAGCGTGTCGTCGTAGGCGCGCTCCTTCGAGCGCTTCGGAAGCTCGACTGTCTCGGTCTCCAGTTCCTTGTAGGGGACCAGGTGGAGCAGGTGTGCGATGCAGTTGAGGCGCGCCCTGCGCTTGTCGTCCGACACCACGACGTGCCAGGGCGACTCGTCGGTGTCGGTCGCCTCCAGCATCAGGTCGCGGGCTCGCGAGTAGTCGTACCAGCGCCGGTAGGATTCGAGGTCCATCGGGCTCAGCTTCCACTGGCGCAGGGGATCCTCGATCCGGGCCTGGAAGCGGCGCTTCTGCTCCTGCTTGCCGACCTCAAGCCAGAACTTGATGAGCTGGATGCCGCCGCCGATGATGAAGCGCTCGATCCGCGGGCACAGTTCGAGGAAGCGGCGCTGCTCGGCCTTGCTGCAGAAGCCCATCACGGCCTCGACGCCGGCCCGGTTGTACCAGCTGCGGTCGAAAATCACGATCTCGCCGGCGGCCGGGAAGTGCGCGATGTAGCGCTGGACGAACATCTGGGTCTTATCGCGGTCCGAGGGCGCCGGCAGCGCCACGACGCGGAAGACCCGGGGGCTGACCCGCTCGGTGATGGCCTTGATCGTGCCGCCCTTGCCGGCCGCGTCCCGGCCCTCGAACACCACGATGATGCGGGCGCCGGTCCGCTTGACCCAGTCCTGCAGGTGGCAGAGCTGGACCTGGAGCTTGTGCAGCTCCCGCTCGTAGTGCTTGCGCCCAAGCTTCGTCGTGCCCCCTGCCTCGTGCGGGTCGTCGTCGGGATCGGCGGTCGCCAGGCCCGGCTCGCTGTCGTGCATCGTCGTGCTCCTCCCTGATCGGCCCTGCGCCGGGCCATCGGGTCACTCAGCCGGCTGGTGCTCCGGCGTGTTGCGGGCGCCGTCGGGCGGCGGCTGCGCCGGCCGCCTCGCGTCCTTGCCGCCGAGGAGGCGCCAGGCGCTCTCGCGCAGGCCCTGGAACAGGACGTAGAGCGGCGGGATCACGAAGATGCCGAGGAAGGAGGCGGCGACCATGCCGCCGAAGACTGGCGTCCCCACGTTGCGCCGGGCGAGCTGGGAGGCGCCCACGGCGATCACCAGGGGCAGCAGGCCCAGGATGAAGGCGAAGGACGTCATCATCACGGGCCGGAAGCGCAGCCGGGCGCCCTCGGTGGCCGCCTCCCGGAGCGGGACGCCCTTCTCGCGCTGCTCCTTGGCGAACTCGACGATCAGGATGCCGTTCTTGGCCGCGAGCCCGATGAGCACCACCATGCCGATCTGGGCGTAGAGGTCGAGGGTGATGCGGCCGTACACCATGGCCGCGTAGGCGCCCGCGACGCCGACGATGACGGACAGCAGCACCGGCACCGGGATCGTCCAGCTCTCGTAGAGGCCGACCAGGAACAGGAACGCGAACAGGACCGCGAAGGCCAGGATGATGGCGGTCTTGCCCTCCGCGCGCTTCTCCTGGAAGGCCGTGTCGGTCCACTCGCCGGCGAAGCCCGACGGCAGGGTCCTGGCCGCGACGGCCTCCATGGCGGCGAGCGCCTGCCCGGACGAGACCCCCGGGGCGGGCGAGCCCTGCACCGTCACGGCGCGCAGGTTGTTGTAGCGGATGAGCGAGGGCGGTCCCACGATGATCCGGACTTCGGCCAGGCTCCGCAGCGGCACCATCTGGCCGTCCTTGTTGCGCACGTTGATGCGGTAGATGTCGTCGATCTTCGCCCGGTCGGCGGCCTCCGCCTGGACCTGCACCTGCCAGGTGCGGCCGAACAGGTTGATGTCGTTGACGTAGAACCCGCCGAGCGAGGCCTGCAGCGCCTGGAACACGGCGTCGAGCGGCACGCCCAGGATCTGGACCTTGTTGCGGTCGATGTCGAGGTAGACCGAAGGGTTCCCGGCCGAGAAGGTGCTGAAGATGCGGTCGAGCTGCGGCTCCTGGTTGGCCGCGACGACGAGGCCGCGCAGAACCTGTGCCAGCTCCTTCGAGTCGCCGCCGCGCAGGTCCTCCAGCACGTAGCTGAAGCCGCCGCCCGTGCCGAGGCCGATGATGGGAGGCGGCGCGAGCGGGACGACGCTCCCGCCCGGGATCTCGCGGAAGCGTTGCCCCAGCCGGGCGATGAGCGCGGCGGCGCCGTCCCTGGCGCCCTTGCGCTCCTCGAACGGCTTGAGGGTCACCACCAGGAAGGCGGCATTGCCCTGGGAGTAGTTGTCGATGAAGTTGAGGCCGATCACGGATGTGTAGTCCGCGACCGCGGGCTCCTCGCGCAGGATGGCCTCGGCCCGGGCCACGACCGCGGCGGTCCGCCCCACCGCCGCGCCCTCGGGCAGCTGCACGACGACGAAGAACGCGCCCTGGTCGTCCTCGGGCAGGAAGCCGGTCGGGGTGACCCGCGCGAGCTCGACCGTGCCGAAGGCCGCGACGGCCGTCAGGACGAGGCCGAGGAGCGAGAGCCGGACGATGCGCGCGACGGCGGCACCGTAGCCGTCGCGCACGCGATCGATGGACCGCATCACCACGCCCATGATGCCCCGGCGCGGCCCGTGGTGGGGCCGCAGCAGCACGCCGCACAGGGCCGGCGACAGGGTCAGCGCGTTGATGGCCGAGATCAGCATCGAGACGGCGACCGCTACGGCGAACTGGCGAAACAGCTCGCCCGAGATGCCCGGCACGAAGGCGACCGGCACGAACACCGAGAGCAGGACCAGCGTGATGGCGATGATCGGCGCCGTGATCTCGGCCATCGCCCGCTTGGTGGCCTCCCGGGGCGACAGCTCCGGGTGCTCCTCCATGACGCGCTCGACGTTCTCGACCACCACGATGGCGTCGTCGACCACGATGCCGATGGCGAGGACGAGGGCGAGCAGCGAGACCGAGTTCGCCGAGTAGCCGACCGCCTTCAGGGCGATGAAGGTGCCGACGAGGCTGACCGGGACGGCGAGCGTCGGGATGAGCGTGGCGCGCACGGAGCCCAGGAACAGGAACACCACGACGACGACGAGCACGAAGGCCTCGACGAGGGTCTTCTGCACCTCGTGCACGGTCTCGGTGATGAAGGCCGTGGGGTCGTAGGTGACCTTCCACTCCAGCCCCTCCGGAAAGGCTCGTGCCAGCGCGGCGACCCGCGCCTTGACCTCCTCGAGGGTCGCGAGGGCGTTCGCGCCAGGCGACTGGTAGATCGCCACGACCGTGGCCGGGCTGCCGTTCAGGCGCGTCTCGCGGTCGAGGCTGGCGGCGCCGAGCTCGACCCGGGCGACGTCGCCGAGCCGCAGCAGCGAGCCGTCGGCGTTCGTGCGCAGGACCACGTTGCGGAACTGGTCGGCCGAGGTCAGGCGACCCTGGGTTTGGATGCTGAGCTGGAGCTGCTGCTCGTCGGAGATCGGGCGGGCGCCGATGCGCCCCACGGGGGCCTGGACGTTCTGGGCCCGGATCGCCGCGATCACGTCGCCCGTGGTGAGGTTCAGGCCGGTGAGCTGGTCCGTGCGCACCCAGGCCCGCATGGCGTAGTCCTGCGGTCCCCACAGCGTCGCGTCGCCGACGCCCGGCGTACTCCTGATCCGATCAAGCAGGTTGATGGTCACATAGTTCGAGATGAACAGCGGGTCCTGAATCGCCTTGGGGGAGGAGACCGCCAGCACGCCCAGCAGGGCGGACGACTTCTTCTTGACCGTGACGCCCTGCCGGCGGACGTCCTCGGGCAGCTTCGCGAGCGCGATCTGGACGCGGTTGTTGACGTTGACGGCGTTGATGTCCGGGTCGGTGCCGAGCTCGAACGAGGCGGTGAGCGTGTAGCTGCCGTCGTTGCCGCTCACACTCTTCATGTAGATCATCTTGTCGACGCCCACGACCTGCGACTCGATCGGCTGGGCGACGGTTGATTCCACCACCTCGGCGGCAGCGCCAGGATAGGTCGCCGTCACCGAGACCTGGGGCGGCACGATGTCCGGGTACTGCGCCACCGGGATGGTGAGAAGGGCCAGCGCGCCCGCGATGGAGATCACGATGGCGATGACCACCGCGAGGCGCGGCCGGTCGACGAAGATGGCGGAGAGCATGGGCTCAGGTCCTGCCGGCCGCGGGGCCGGCCGGGGCGGCCCGCACGGGCATGCCCGGTCGCACGCGCTGCAACCCCTCGACGACGACGAGCTCGCCGCCCGAGAGCCCCTCTTCCACGACGACGTCCTGGCCGGTGCCGCCGGCCGCCGGCCTGATCCGCCGCATGGCGGCCCGGCCGTCCTCGACCACGAACACGTACACGCCGCCCTGGTCGGCGATGAGCGCGGCCTGGGGCACGACCACCTTCTGCTCCGGCGCGCCGGCCTGGATCGCCACCTGGACGAGCTGCCCGTCGCGCAGCGCGCCCGCCGGGTTCGGCATGGTGGCACGCACCACGACCGTGTCGGTGGCCCGGTCGACGCTGATGTTGACGAAGTTGAGCCGCCCGACCTGGCCGTAGGTCGACCCGTCGGAGAAGCGGATCCGGACCGCGACCTTGCTGCGGTCGGGGCGCTCGCCGGCCTGCTCGTAGCGCAGGAACTCGCGCTGGCTCACCGGGAAGGTGACATAGATTGGGTCCTGGCTGACGATGGTGGTGAGGATTCCGCTGTCCGGGCCCACGACGTTGCCCTTCGTCAGGCTCGTGCGCCCGATCCGGCCGGCGATCGGCGCCAGGATCTGGGTGTAGGCGAGGTTGATGCGCGCGGTCTGCAGGCTGGCCTCGTCGCCGGTGACGGCCCCCTTCGCCTGGTCGAGAGCGGCGCGCGCCTGGTCGCGGGCCACCACGGTCCCGGAGTTCCTGTCGAGCAGCTCCTGCGCGCGCTGGAGCTGGATGGCCGCCAGGGCCTGGGCGGCCCGGCTGCGCTCGAGCGCGCCCTCGGTCTGCTTGACCGCGGCCTCGAAGAGGTCGGGCTCGATCCGGTAGAGCGGCGCTCCCTCCTTGATCGGGTCGCCCTCCTTGAACAGGACAGCCTCAAGGTAGCCGGTGACCCGGGCGCGGATGTCGACCCGGCTCACGGCCTCGACGCGCCCGACGAAGTCGAGGGCCTGGTCGACGGCCTCGCGCCGGGCCGCGACCGTCCCGACCGGGAGGGCAGTGGCAGGGTCCGGCTCGGCCCGCGCGGGGAGCGCGAGCGCGGCGACCAGCAGGATCGCGCAGCAGGGGTAACGGAGGCGGCGTACGTTGCGAAGCTGGATCGGGCCTTTGCGCATCGCGTCTCTCCCCGCGGCGAGGCTCGTGAACCCCGTCGCTCCGGCAGCCTGGCCGGCTCTCCGCAGGCGTCCGCTTCCCCGCCCAGGGACGCCGGCACCCTGACCTTAGAGGCGGAGCCACGTGTGCCGCTTGATCGCACAGGACAGCCGCCCAAGATGGCTGTGCCGGTGAGTGCTCCCACAGCCCGCCGCTCACATCGGCCCCGTGACGGCCTCGATCCGCGCCGAGCGCACCGCAGACCTGAACCAGGAGCGGGTGATGTTGACCCGCTCTCGTGGAGTGGTGATCAGATTGCGGGCGATGGGTCCGTCAGCATCTCCTTCTCGTCGCTGACCGGCGAGCGGTAGCCGAGAGCGGAGTGGCGTCGAAGCGGATTGTCGAAGCCCTCCACGAAGGTGAAGACGGCCATTCGGGCCTGAGCTTGTGAAGCGAAGCGCCGGCGGTCGAGCAGTTCGCATTCAAGGGTCGCGAAGAAGCTCTCAGCCATGGCGTTGTCGCAGGCATCGCCGACCGAGCCCATCGAGGGCCGAACACAGGCTCCCCGGCAGCGGTTGCCGAAGGCGAGAGCGGTGTACTGACTTCCCTGGTCGGTAGGGTGGATGACGACGCTCCGTTTACGCTGGCCGATCGCCATCTCCAGGGCGTCGAGCACGAGCGCGGTTCGCAGATGGTTCGCCATCGCCCACGCCACAATCCGCCGGCTCCAGGCATCGAGGACCACGGCGAGGTAGAGGAAGCCGGCGGCGGTCGGCACATGGGTGATGTCGCCGACCCAGAGCTGGTCGGGACCTTCGGCTCGGAAGTTGCGGTCCACGAGGTCGGGGGCCGGCCGGGCTTCCTTGTCGCGCCGGGTGGTGGTGATGCGGCCTCGCCGCCGGCTAGGCTGTGTGGACTCTTGGGGTTCACAAG
>NZ_QOWC01000021.1 GCF_003574465.1 Methylobacterium crusticola | reverse complement strand
GCGGACGCCGTGCGGGCCCGGGCGCGCGCGGGCCTCGCGGGCGACCGGGCCGCCCTGCCGGCGCTGGAGGCGGGCCTCGACGCCGCGGTCCGGGACGGCACGCCGGACGCGGTCCTGCTGCACCGGCGCGCCGTCGACCTCCTGCGCCAGGACGCCCTCGCCCGCGACGGGTGCGCGGCCCTGGAGACCGGGCGGGCCCCCGCCCGGGACGTCGGGCTGCCGGTCCACCGCGACTTCCCGGACGCCCTGCGCAACGCGGCCCGGGTGGTGATCACCTTCGCGATCAGCGCCGCGCTCTTCATCCTCAGCGGCTGGCCGGCGACGTCGTCGGCGCTGCTGCAGGTCTCGGCCTTCGCGGCGCTCGCGGCGATCAACCCCAATCCCGTCGGGTTCGCGACCGGCGCCCTCATCGGCATGCCGCTCGCCGCGGCGGCGGCCGGCATCGTCGAGTTCGTCGTCCTCGACGGCGCCCAGGGCTTCCCGCTCCTCGCCATCGCGGTGGCGCCCGTGGTCTTCCTCGCCTGCTTCCTCAGCCTGCGGCCGGCCACCGCGGGCATCGGGTTCATCCTGCTGGTGTTCTTCCCGGTCGTGCTCGCGCCCGCCAACCCGCAGCCCTACGATCCGGAATCCTACATCAACGCGAGCGTGCTGTTCTGCGTCTCCGGGGTGATCCTCTACCTGACGATCCGCCTCGTGCTGCCGACCACCGACGCGCAGCACCGGGACTGGTCGCTGCGCGCCGCCCGGGCCGACCTGATCGGGGCGCTGACGGGCACGGCGCAGGAGGCCGACGCGCGGGTCGTCCTCGACAGCGACCGCCTGGTGCAGTTCGCCGGCTGGCGCAGCGCCTGCGGCGCCGCCCACCGGGCGAGCCTGCGCCACGCCTTCGCGCTCGCCGCCCTCGACGTCGCCGCGGCCGGCGCCCAGGCCGGGCTCGACCGGCTCGCCGCCGAGCCCGGCCTCGGGGGGCCGGTCTCGGAGGCCCGCGGCGCCCTCGCGCGGGCCGACGCGGAAGCCCTGGCGGGCGCCGCCACCCGCCTGCTCGCCGCCGGCCGGGATGCTTCCGCGCCCGCGCGCGGGACGGTATCGTCGGTTGTGGCGGACCTCATCGCGGCGTCCTATGTGATCGCCGGGCAGGGCCGGGCGCTGCGCCGTCTCGACATCTGGGGTGCTGGGTAGGGCCATGTTCCACGAGCTGACGGTCGGCGGCGTCCTGGTCTCCCCCTTCGTCGTCTACGCGGCCGTCGCCCTCGCGATCCTGCTGCTGCTGCGCCCCCTCCTGCGCCTGATCCGCTTCCAGCGGGTCTTCGCCAACCCGCCGCTGGCCGAGGCGGGGCTCTACGTCTGCATCCTCGCCCTGCTGATCGTGATCCTCTGAGGGGAGACCAAGGGCCGTGGCCGACAAGCGGACGACACGGGGACGCCGCCTCCTGCGGCTCCTGGCGACGGCCCTGGTGCTGGTGCTCGCCGCCCTCGCGGCCCTGGTGGTCTGGGAATACTACGTCACCGCCCCCTGGACCCGGGATGGCCGCGTGCGCGTCCAGGTCGCCAGCATCGCCCCCCAGGTCTCGGGCCAGATCACGGAGCTGCGCGTCGTCGACAACCAGTTCGTGCGCCGGGGCGACGTGCTCTTCGTGATCGACCCCTACGACTTCCGGATCGCCCTCGACTCGGCCAGGGCCGAGGTGGAGAACCGGGCCGCCGACCTCCAGGTCAAGCGCGCCCAGGCGGCGCGGCGCGAGGCGCTCACCACCATCTCGACCTCGATTGAGGAGAAGCAGCAATTCGCCGGCACCGCCAAGCAGGCCGAGGCCGCCTACGCCTCCGCCCAGGCGCAGGCCGCCCAGGCCGAGATCAACCTGCGGCGCACGGAGGTGCGCAGCCCGGTGAACGGCTACGTCACCAACCTGCTCCTGCGGGTCGGCGACTACGCCACCGCGGGCACCCGCAGCGTCTCGGTCATCGACGCCGATTCCTACTGGATCGACGGCTACTTCGAGGAGACCAAGATGGCCCGCATCCGGGTCGGCGACGACGCCGCCGCGGCGCTCATGGGCTACGCCGAGCCGATCCGCGGCCGCGTCGAGAGCATCACCCGCGGCATCAGCACCGCGAACGCGGCCCCGAGCACGCAGGGGCTGCCGAGCGTCGATCCGGTCTACACCTGGGTGCGCCTCGCCCAGCGAGTGCCGGTGCGCATCCGCATCGAGGCGGTGCCCAGGGACATGCCCCTCGTCGCCGGCATGACGGCGACCGTCTCGGTCGGCGACTACGCCCGGCAGGGCGACCGCCTGCGGGACGCGTTCAGCGCCCTCGTGGCCCGGATCGGCCCCCGGACGACCCGGGACCCGGCCGTCTCGGGCCCGGAGGTGACGACGACGACCCGCGGCGCCTCGACCGTCTCGCGGCTGCCGGTGCCGGAGCCGAAGGCCGGCCTCTCCGCGGACGAGGTCGCGCCCGGGATCGCGCCCGGCATCAACCAGGCGCCCGAGGAGGCCCCGGGTGCGCCCGACCGGCACCGGACGGGCGCCGGGCGGGCGCGGGACGCCCGGGATTGACAGGCCCCGGTCCCCGCGGCAGAGGGGAGGGGCAGGCGACCGCCCGGCCGAGCCGGGCCGACGGGCCCGCGGGCGTGGCGGAATCGGTAGACGCGCCGGACTCAAAATCCGGTTCTGGTGACAGAGTGTCGGTTCGACCCCGACCGCCCGCACCATCGCGCCCGCGCGCGGCACGACCTCCGGGGAGCCTCCCGATGCACGCCGCGAGCGAGCCGTTCCTGATCGACTCAATCGCGACCCCCATCGGCACGATGCGGGTGGTCGTTGACGGCGCGGCGCGCCTGCGCGCCCTCGACTGGTCCGACTACGAGGCGCGCATGCATCGGCTGCTGCGCCTGCATTACGGGCCGGAGGGGCGGGGCTACCGGCTCGAGGCGGGGCAAATGCCCGGCGCCGTGCGGGAGCCGCTCCTCGCCTACTTCGCCGGGTCGCTCGCGGCCCTCGACGCCATTGCGGTCGCGACCGCCGGGACGCCGTTCCAGCGCGCGGTCTGGGCGGCCCTGCGCGCGATCCCGCCCGGCGCCACCCTGAGCTACGGCGCCCTCGCGGCGCGCCTCGGCCGGCCGCGGGCGGTGCGGGCGGTCGGGCTCGCCAACGGGTCGAACCCCGTCGGCCTCGTGGTGCCTTGCCACCGGGTCGTCGGCGCGGACGCTTCCCTCACCGGCTACGGGGGCGGGCTCCACCGCAAGCGCTGGCTCCTCGCCCATGAGGGCGTCCTCGCCCATGAGGGCGTCCCCACCCATCAGGGCGTCCCCACCCATGAGGGCGTCCTCGCCGACCGTGGCGCCGATCCGGCGCCCGCCCGGGCGGCTCCCGAGCGGGCGGGCCCGCGGCGCGCCTGAGGCGGCGCGGCCCGCCGGCGCCACGGCCAGGTTTGCTTTACGGGCCGGCCCGGCGCAAGGTGCCGCCGCCCCAGGCCGGATGAGAGCGCCAATGAGCAACGTCATCCGGCTGGATTTCCGGGCCCCGCGGGGCGACGGAGTTCGGCTCGTCTTCGACATCCTGTACGAGTACGGCGCCGCGGCCGGCTACCGCGTGCTGCTGATCCGCGACGACACCGAGCCCCACGGCGCGACCTACAAGGTCGTGGTGGGCGACGTCCGCGACGTCGAGGTGGATGTGGTCGCGATTGAGCCCTACACCGTGGACGGCCGGTTCGACGCCAACCTGATCGGGGCCGCCATCGTCCGCACGCTGGAAGTGATCGGGAGGAGGCCCGCCGAGCCGGACGCCGCGTGAGGCGAGGCGCGGAGGCCGCACGGGACCGGCGGTCCGCCGCGACGGCCGGCATAACGAGGGAGGTGCGCCATGGACGTGGTCCTGACACCCGCGGGCACGAAGGGTAAGACCTGGACCTTGACGGACCGGCTCGGCCGGCAGATCGGGGTGATCAAGTCGGCCGACAACCTGTTCCGGATCGTTCCCGAGGCCCGGTCCGGGCTGGAGGGCGTCGGCCTCGGCCACGAATCGCTCGACAAGGCCATGTCGGCGATCGCGACCCACATGAAGGGGAGCTGCGAGCTCACGAGCGGGGACTGGGGCTGAGCGGCGGCCCCGGGGCCGGGGCGGCCGCTCGCGGCGATTGCCGGAGGGCGGGCCGCCACGCTATGTCCGGCAGGGGCCGAGGCCGGCAGGCCTGCCCGGCCCGCAGGGAGCCTCGCGATGGCGGAGGACGAGGAGGGTGCGGACTGGCGCTCCGTCAGCACGCGCAGCCACGACCATGCCTCCCTGGGCCAGTCCCTGCGCCGGGCCCGCGAGCCCGACCGCGGCCGGCAGGCCTCGCGGCCGACCCAGATCCCCCCGCGCGGCTGGAGGGACATCCTCTGGCGCGTGGCCCTGGCGCTGCCCCGGGACCGCGTCCTCGCGACGGCCGGCGGCGTCGCCTTCTTCACCCTGCTCGCCGTGTTCCCCGGCATGGCGACGATCGTGTCGCTCTACGGGCTCCTGTCCGACCCGCGGGTCATCAGCCAGCACGTCGGCCTCCTGGCCGGCATCCTGCCGGCGGGCGTCCTCGTGCTCCTCACCGACGAGATGACCCGGATCGCCCAGAAGAGCTCCGGCACGCTCAGCTCCGCCTCGGCCATCAGCCTCGCGATCGCGGTCTGGAGCGCGAATTCGGGCGTGAGCTACCTCTTCGACTCGCTCAACGTCATCTACAAGGAGCGGGAGAAGCGCACGCTGTTCCAGTTCTACTGCACGACCCTGCTGTTCACGATCAGCGGGATCATCTTCGTCCTGGGCGCCATCGGCATCGTCGTCGTGCTGCCGGTCGTCCTCGGCGGCCTGGGGCTCGGCACGGCCGCCGACGCGTTCCTGCGGGTGGCGCGCTGGCCGGCGCTCCTCGCCGTCGTCGGCGCGAGCCTCTCCCTCGTGTACCGCTACGGCCCGAGCCGCCGGGAGGCGAAGTGGCGCTGGGTGACCTGGGGCGGGTCCGTCGCGGCCCTGCTCTGGGTCATCACCTCGGTGCTGTTCTCCTGGTACGTGGCGAGCTTCGACAGCTACAACCGGACCTACGGGTCCCTCGGGGCCGGCGTCGGCTTCATGACCTGGATGTGGCTGTCGATCGTGATCGTGCTTCTCGGGGCCGAGTTCAATTCCGAGCTGGAGCGGCAGACCGCGCGGGACAGCACCGCCGGGCACGCAAAGCCGCTCGGCGCGCGGGACGCCTACGCGGCCGACACCGTGGGGCCGTCGCAGGAGGATTGAGGCGCGCCGGATCCGGGCCCGCCCCTCCGGCGGGGTCCGGTCAGCCCCGATGCTCGCGGATGTCGCCCGCCACGCGCCCGGTGTCGGAACCGGCCGGCCAGGACAGCGTCGGGAGTACGGCCTCCACCGTGTCGGCCGGGTAGCGCGCCCGGAGAAACGAGAGCGCCTCGGATTTCGAGGCGGCGCGAACGGTCACCGGCGGCCGGTACCCGACCTGCGTGCGGATGCTGCTGATGAAGAGCTCCGTCATCTCGACCTCCAGCCGTGGCGCGGTAGGGGGACGCGACCGCCCGTCAGCAGGCAAGCCGCATCGGGGTAAGCCCCGCCGCACGGGATCGGTTCCGGCCGGGATGTGCGCTTCCGCACACCGGGGCGCCCGCGGCGCGTGCCCGTGCGGTGGCAGGCCGGGTGACGGTGGAGGTGTTCAGACTGCGCCGGCCCGGCCTGCCTGTCGCACCGGATCGCGGGGGCGATGTCGGAGTGACATGCGGCTTTAGCACATCCCGTGCCGCAGTGCCGAGTCAGATCAGGCGCCGCGGCAGCCCCGGCCAGCGTGCCGGCTCAGCTTCCCGCCGGCGCGACCGGGACCGGGCTCGACCCGCGGGGACACGGCGCAACACTCCGCGGGGCGCATTGTCCTGTTGCGGACACTTCGGCGCCGCCGGTCCCGCGCCGTCCGCACCGGCCCGGCTCCGGCTCTCAGACAGCCGGAGCGGCACCCGGCTCTCAGGCGGCCGGAGCGGCGCCGGCG
This sequence comes from Methylobacterium crusticola, assembly GCF_003574465.1. Lineage (GTDB taxonomy): Bacteria > Pseudomonadota > Alphaproteobacteria > Rhizobiales > Beijerinckiaceae > Methylobacterium > Methylobacterium crusticola. The sequence goes on along the minus strand of NZ_QOWC01000021.1, from coordinate 53,963 downwards.
GGCCGGTCCGCCTCTTCCTTGACGTAGACCGTCGTGAAGCCCCGCTCCGCCGCGAAGGCCCGCGCCTTCTCGATCTGCCGCTCCAGGGCGTCGGGGGCTGCGTCCGGACCGACGACGAAGGCCTGGGCGCGCCGGATCAGCTCGACGGGGCTGCCGACCTAGGCCGAGGAACCGGCGGCCCGGCGATACACGAGGACGATGCCGTCCACGTCGGCCGGGATACCCTCGCCGGCCTTGAGGTGTCGGATCTCGACCATGGGCGCCTCCGGTGTGCCGCCGCACGAGACCACATCGCGGGTCGCCTGTCGCGCCCGATCGGGCCCGGCCTCAGTGCAGGGTAGGCAGCGCGCAGGTGAACGGCACGCGCAGGATCTCCTCGTCCTGGTCGTCGCCGACGCAGACGAACCAGTCCGAGAAGTCGGCGACCCCGTAGGCGTCCCGCATCACCTTGCGGGCCACGTCGAGGGCGTGGTCCCGCGCCTCCGCGAGATCCGAGATCTCCGCGCCGCGGTAGTCGAGGAGGATCCCGCCGGCAGAGCCACAGTGGAAATAGAGACGTGTCATGGGTGAGCGCCTTCGCACGATGACGGCGGCGTCATGCAATCCGATCACCGAGTTCTCATGTTCCATTGAGGGACATAAGTGGGTTTTTCATGTCTGCGCCTCCCGATCTGAACCAGAGCTGACGGGATTGCGGCGGCACGGCGGCAGCGCGGGCGTCTGTCCGCGGCGCGGGGGGCGGCGTGCGGCCGCGTGCGCGACGTCACAGGCACGCGGGCCGCAGCACGGCATGGATCGATCCGGACTTCGGATCGGATCATGTCGCCCCGCCTTCTCAGCCTCCTCGCCCTGCTGTGCGTCGCCGATGCCATCACGGTCAACGGACGGGCGCCGCGCGCCATCCAGATCGCCTATCCGGAGGCCGGCGAGCCGACCCGCCTGAACCGGCCGCACCGCCCGCCCCGCGCCTGACCGGCCGCGTCTCCCCGGGCGAGCCCGGGCGGGTGCCCGGCGGGTCAGCCCGGCGGCGACCGCTCAGGCCGCCCGGATCGTGGCGAGGAAGCGCGCCACCTCGGCGCTCAGGTGCTCGGACTGGCGCGAGAGCTCGGAGGAGGCCGCCAGCACCTGGCTCGCCGCGGCCCCGGATTCCTCGGCCGCGCCCGCCACGCTCGCGATGTTGCTCGTCACCTCGCCGGTGCCGGCCGCCGCCTGGGCGACGTTGCGGACGATCTCCTGGGTCGCCGCCCCCTGCTGCTCGACCGCGGCCGCGATCGTCGTGGCGACGCCGCTGATCTCCCGGATGCGCCCGGTGATGCCGCCGATGGCCGAGACCGCGTGCCCGGTGGAGGCCTGGATCCGGCCGATCTGGTCGCTGATCTCCTCGGTCGCCCGCGCGGTCTGGTTGGCGAGCTCCTTGACCTCGGCGGCCACCACCGCGAAGCCGCGCCCGGCCTCGCCGGCGCGCGCCGCCTCGATGGTGGCGTTGAGGGCGAGCAGGTTCGTCTGCCCGGCGATGGTGGTGATCATCCCCACCACGTCGCCGATCTTGGTGACCGCCCCGCTCAGTTCCTGCACGAAGGTCGCGGTCCGCGCCGCCTCGCCGACGGCCGCCTGCGCCAGGGAGGCCGAGCCGCTCACCTGCCGGCCGATCTCCTGCACGGACGCGCCCAGTTCCTCCGCGGCGGCCGCCACGGTGTTGACGTTCGCGGCCGCCTCCTCGGCGGCGGCCGCGACGGCGGTCGACTGGTCCGCCGTCTGCGTCGCCGTGCCGGCCATGCCCTGCGCGGTCGCCTGCAACTCGGTCGCCGCCGCCGTGACCAGGTCCACGATCCCGCCGACAGCCCGCTCGAAGCCGTCGGCGAGCTCGCGCATCGCCCGCTTGCGCTGCGCCTCGGCGCCGGCCCGGGCGAGGGCCGTCTCCTCCTCGAGCGCCCGCATCCGGATCAGGGCGTCCTTGAACACCTGCACGGCGGCGGCGATCTGACCGATCTCCGTGCGGCCGCCGTGCTGGGGGATGCTCGCCGCGAGATCGCCCCCCGCCAGCGCCTGCATCGGCCGCACCACCGACGCGATCCCGCGCGACACGCCGCGGATGATCGCCGCGGCGAGGAGGCCCGAGAGGACGAGGGCGGCGAGGATCGCCGCGATCGCCGCCGTCCGGGTGCTCTCGTAGACGGCCCGGCTGCTCGCCTGCGCCCGGTCGGCGCCCTCGTTGTTGTGCAGGATCAGGCGGTCGAGGGCCTCGGAGGCGGCCCGGCGCGGCACGATGCCCCTGGTCTCGTAGAGCGCGAAGGCCTGCGCCTTCTGGCCGTCGCGCGACAGGTCGAGGATCGGCCGGCGCTGGGCCTCGAAGTTCCGCATCTCCCGGACGTAGGCGTCGTAGAGGGCGCGCTCCTCGGCCGAGCCGATCATCGCCTCGTAGGCGGCGCGCTTCTCGTCCAGCTTCCCGGCGAAGCGCACCATGTCCCGCTCGATGCTCGCGACGAGCGCCGGATCGGCGGCCTGGGTGTGCCGCAGCAGCAGGGCGCTCGTGCGTGCGGTCAGCGTGTCGATCTCGCCGAGCACCCGGATGCTGGGGAGCCAGTTGGTCTCGATGGCGAGGGCCTGCTCGCGCATCCGCTGGGTGCTCAGCAGGCCGAGCAGGCCCAGGCCGACGACGAACAGGGTCAGCACGGAGAACGCCGCGACCAGCTTGGCGCGGATGGAGAAGCTCTGGAGTGACACGGCAACCTCTTGAGAGCAGCCGTCCACCTCGGAACAACGCCGGCCGCAACCCGCTCAATTTGCAGACGGAGCGTTAAGCAAGCTTTACCCGACCAGCAGAGCAAAGTTGATCTGCCGCAGCGTAAGTCCAACTGTAAGTTCAAGGCGCCACCGAAGCCCGACCGCCGCGAGGCCGAGCGCCCGCACGATCCTGCGCGACGGGGTTCCGGCGGCCTCGATGTCCGCGCCCTCCGACGCCCGTGCCGGCCTGCGGACCGGCGCATCGGGATTGCCCCGATACCGACCGGCCCGATCCTTGTAGGCTGCGCCCGCCCGTCGAAGGAGCCGAGCCCATGGTCAATCGGATGATCGCCTGCGCCGCCGTGATCGCCGTGACGGCGACGATCGCCGTCTGGCTGATCGCGATGCCCAACGACCCCGCCCGGGCCCTCCGGGACGGGGCGGGCTCGGCGATCCTGGCGACCGCCGTGGTGGCGCTGGTGATCCGGCGGGACCACTGGCTGACCTGAAGGCGCGCGGGGAGGACGTCCCTGGCGCCCGTCCCCCTACTCCATCGTCGGCGCGAGCGTCTTGACGCCCGGGACGTCCTCCCCGAGCCAGGCGGCGTTCTTGGCCGTGCCGTCGAAGGTCGCGCTCGTCTTGAACAGCTCGTACTTGCCCTCGAGGGCGTAGGGCCGGCTGCGGGCGAGGAGTTCGGCGAGCGCCGGCTTGTCCATGGGCGCGAAGGTCCGCACCGCCTCGAAGGCCTGGTCGAGGTCGCGCTGGTTCTGGATCCCGGTGATCACCACGGAGGTCGGCAGGGCGAGGGAGAAGTGCAGGTACTCGAGGGGCCGGATCGGCGCGTCGCTCTTCAGGATCACCCCGTCGCCGAACGTCTTCATCCCGAGGACCGCGATCCCGCTCTGCACGAGGATCGGCAGCACGAGGTGCCCGAAGCTGCGGAAATGCGCGTCCATGACGTTGAGCGGCATCTGCACGGCGTCGAAGTGGAAGCCGCGCTCGGCCGCGACCTCCAGCATCTGCAGGTGGATGCGCGGGTCCTTGTGGCCCGTGAAGCCGATGTAGCGCAGCTTGCCGGCCCGCTTGGCCTCGAGGAATCCCTCCATGGCGCCGCCCTCCGCGAAGACGCGGTCGGGGTCGTCGTAGCGGAGGATCTCGTGGTGCTGCACGAGGTCGATGCGGTCGGTGCGCAGGCGCCTGAGCGACTCGTCGATCTGCTTCAGCGCCTCCTGTTTCGTGCGCCCGTCCATCTTGGACATCAGGAAGACCTTGTCGCGGTAGCCGCCCTGCGCCAGGGCGGCGCCCATGCGCTGCTCCGAGCGGCCCTCGTTGTAGTCCCAGCAATTGTCCATGAAGGTGATGCCGCGGTCGACGCCCTGGTGGAGGAGCCGGGTCGCCTCGGCGTCCGTCACGGCGCTCTTGCCGAGGTGGAAGCCGCCCATGCCGATGGCCGAGATCGTCTCGCCGGAGCGCCCGAAGGGCCGGTAGAGCATCTCGCCCCGGCGCTCGCCCGGATCCGCCACGAGGGGCAGGTCGGCGGGGTCCGCCGGGCGGGAGGCGGGCAGGCCCGGCGCGGTCACGGCCGCCGCGCTGCCGGACGCGGTGAGCCCTGCGCCGAGGGCGGCCCCTTGGAGGAAGCTGCGACGTTCCATGGCGGATCTCCACGCTGGCGGGGGGTTGGGGCGCGGTGCCCGGGACGGAGGGGCTGGCGCGCCATCTCAGGGGGCCTCGGCGAGGCGCTGCGCGGCGTGCAGCAGGCGCAGCGCCGCGCAGGCCGCGCCGTAGCCGTTGTCGATGTTGACGACCGTGATGCCCGGGGCGCAGCTCGCCAGGACGGCGTCGAGCGCGGCCCGCCCGCCCTCGGCGACGCCGTAGCCCACGGAGGTCGGCACCGCGACGATCGCCCCAGCCACGAGGCCGCCGACGACGCTCGGCAGGGCCGCGTCCATCCCGGCCGCGACGATCACCACCGGGTGGGCCCGGATCTCCTCGATGCGCCGCGTCAGGCGCCACAGCCCGGCCACGCCGACGTCGGCGAACAGCGTCGCGGCGCGGCCCTGGTAGGTGAGGGTGCGCTCCGCCTCCCGCGCCACCGGCACGTCCGAGGTGCCGGCGGCGACGATCGCCACCCGGGGCGGTCCGGTCACGGGGCGCCGGTTCCCGAAGATGCCGGTGCGGGAGACGGCGCAATGGTCGATGCGGTCGCGGTGGCGCGGGTCGAGGGCCGCGAAGCGGTCGGCGTCGAGGCGCGTGAGCAGCAGGCTCGCGCCCCGGGCCTTCGCGGCCTCCAGGATGGCGTCGATCTGCGCCGGCGACTTGCCGGCGGCGTAGACCGCCTCCTCGAGCCCGATCCGCTCGGGCCGGCCGAAATCGAGGGTGAACTCCTCGGCGACGCTCACGCGGCGCTCCCAGTGAGGAAGGCGCTGCCGGTGCGGTAGGGTGCGAACCGCACCGGCGCGGCGGCGAGGCGGGGCGGGGCCTGCGCGGCGATGCGGCGGCCGAGGTCGTCCCGCCGGTCGGGAGGCAGGGATGCGAGGCTCTCGGGGTCGAGCTCGACGACGATCCCGGCGGCCCGCACCCGGCAGCGCACGGCCTGCCGGGCCGTCGCGGCCCGCTCGAGGGCGGCCCCGACCAGGCCCTCGACGGCGTGGATGAACGCCAGGACCTCGGGCTCGATCCGGATGCCGGTCTCGACCCGGCTCGACAGGCAGGGCGCGGCCGGCAGCTCCGCCACGGCCGGAAGGCCGAGGGCGCGGGCGAGCGCGCGCACGTCCGCCTTGCCGAGGCCGGCCTCGACGTAGGGGTGGCGCACGCCGTGGTCGCGGGCGGCGTCGAGGCCGGGCCGGTACTCGCCGAGGTCGTCGAGGTTGGCGCCCGACACGATCTGGCGCTCCGTGACCCGCCGGATCGCCCCGTAGAGGTTCGTCTTGCAGAAGAAGCAGCGGTTGACGGGGTTCGCCCGGTAGGCCGGGTCGGCGAACTCGCCGGCCTCGATGACGCGCAGGCGCCAGCCCTCCCGGGCCGCCTCGGCCCGCACCCGCGCGGTCGCCTCGCCGGGCACCGCCGGGGAGACCGCGTGCACGACGAGGGGCGGCGCGCCGCCGCGCCGGTGGGCGAGCGTCGCCAGGGTGAGGCTGTCGACCCCGCCGCTCACCGCGACGGCGAGCGGGCCGGCGCCCGCCAGGACGGCCTCGAGGGCGGTTCTCACCGATCCGGCTCCGCGGTGGCGCCGCGCCCGGCCGCGAGGGCGAGGCGCTCGGCCTCGCGGCGCAGGGCCGCGCGGGCCGCGTGCCCCTCCTGCGCCAGGGCGTCGTCGGCCTCGGCCTTCGCGGTGCGCCCGCCGGGCCGCTCGACGGTCTTCACGCGCACCGGCCGCCCGTCCACCTCGACGGTGGCGAGGCTGCGGGCGAGGGCCGCGCCCGAGACGACGTGGTGGCGCAGGCCGATCGTGGTGGTCTCGCGGAAGCACGCGGCCGCCGCCGCCTCGAGGGCATCGGCCCGCGCGAGGGCGCGCACGTAGGTCATCATCCGGCCCTTCTTGCCGAAGACCGGCATCTGGACGACGTCGAGGATGTCGGGGTGCCCGCGCAGGCGCTCGAGGCCCATCGCCAGGTCCTCGGCCGACTGGTCGTCGACCTCGAACTCGATGACGCCGAGGGCGCGGTGGCCCGGCGCCTCGGCCGGGGCCGGGCCGAAGGCGAGCACCCGCAGGCAGTTGCTCAGCCCCGGCAGCGTCCGGGCGCCGAAGCCGATGCCGGTGCGCCCGAGGACCCGGGGTCCCGGATCCCGGGGCGTCGTGCAGAGGTGGCGCAGGATCGCCGCGCCGGTCGGGGTCACGCGCTCGCCCGGGATGCCGTCGTCCAGGGTCGCGAAGCCCTCGAGCAGGATCGCGGTCGCCGGCGCCGGGACCGGCAGGAACCCGTGCTGGGTGCGCACGCGGCCCGACCCGAGCGGCAGGGCCGACACGCTCCAGCTCCGCGCCTCCAGGGCGGCGACGAGCTGGCTGACCGCGACGATGTCGGCGATCGAGTCCCAGGCCCCGACCTCGTGGAAGGCCACCGCCTCGACGGCGATGCCGTGGACCCGGGCCTCGGCCCGCGCGAGGTGCTCGAAGATCGCGAGGGCGTGGGCGCGCACGGCCGGCGCGAGCGCGCTGCGCGCGAGCCCGTCCCGGATCTCGGCCCAGGGCCGATGCCCGTGCTCGTGCTCTTGCCCGTGCTCGTGCCCTTGCCCGTGGTCCGCCTGGCCGTCGCCGGACGACGCGTGGCGGTGGGTCCCGTGGGAGGCGCCGTGGTCGTCGCGGGGTCCCGCGACCGAGAAGCGGCGGCCCTGGAGGATGCCGTCGTTGTGGGCCGGGACCGTGCAGCTGACGCCCTCGCGGCTCGCCGCCCGCACGCTCGCGCGCACGGCGTCCTCGTGCTCGGGGAAGGCGTCGAGGAGCGCCGCGACGACCATGTCCCCGGCCACGCCCCCGACCGCGTCGAGATGAATATGCATCGGGCTCCGTCGCTCGCCTCGGGCATCGACCCGCGGGTCAACGCCGGATCGGCTGCGCGGGTCCGGCGGCGGGCGCCCGCCGCCCGGACAGACTGCCGCACGCGTCCGCGGCGTCCGAGGGAGCCCCGCCCCGGCACCGCCCCGGCGGGGTCCGCCCCAGGGGACCGGGCGTCCGCGCGACGGGGCAAGGCCGGGGAAGCGGCGCCGGCCGCCTCCTGCAAATGGACGACGTGCTGCGCGCAAGCATGCGGTAACACCGTCGCCTCCGGGGACCCGCCGACCACTGCCCGGTCGCACCAGGGCGGGTTCTTCCGGTGATCAGCGGCCCTCCCGTTCGGACGCTGAGGCCCTGGGCGACCGCGGTGGCCTGCGGTCCGCCCAGGGCTCTCGCCCGGCGGGCGCCGGCGCGTCGGTGCCGGCCCCGGGCGCGCGACGGGGCCGCCCGCCGCGCCTCAGGTCCGTGAGCTCGGCCGGTAGAACGGCTCGTGGCGGGAGGGGTCGATGTAGTCGGCGTAGAAGCGGCGCGCGTGGGGCAGGAGCGCCTTCGAGAGCGCCCGGCGCTCGACCTCGTCGTCGGCGAGGGCCTTCGAGAGGTCGTCGTGCAGGGCCTTCAGCGCCGCGTCGCGGTCGACCCGGGTGAAGCGGCCGTCGCGATAGATCACCTCGCCGGCGCACATGACCGTGGTAACGCCGCCGGTCTTGGCGCGCTGGATCACGGCGTCGAGGAGGGGCGTCTCGTCGTCGAGGTAGGGGTAGGCGATCTGGTTCCAGTCGAGGAGCACGAGGTCGGCGGCCTTGCCGACCTCGAGCGTCCCGAGGCGGTCGCCGAACGCGGTGGTGCGCGCGCCGCCGACGGTGGCCATCCGGAGCACCTGCGCCATGCCCGGCACCTCGTCGTCGCCCATGCCGGGCACCCGGTGGGCGCGCAGGACGAGGCGCATCTCCTGGAGCATGTCGCGGTCGTCGTTGATGCCGGCCTCGTCGAGGCCGATCGCCGTGTTGATGCCCCGGGCCTCGAACCGGTTGAGCGCGGCGACGCCGGAGCGCAGCCGGAAGTTCGACGAGCAATTGTGGCAGATGCAGCTGCCGGTCTCGGCGAGCCGGTCGATGTCGGCCTCGTTCAGCCAGACCCCGTGCCCGAGCGTCAGGCGCGGCCCGAGCATCCCGAAGCGGTCGAGGTACTCCACCGCCGTGCCGCCGCCGCGCCGCTCGGCGTACGCTTTCTGGTAGGCGGTCTCGACGAGGTGCATGTGCATCGGCACGTCGTGGGATTCCGACAGGCCCGCCAGGCGCTCCAGGGCCGCGTCGGAGCACCAGTGCAGGTTCGCGGGGGCGAGCTGGATGCGCACCCGCTCCTGGCCGGCCTGGGCCGAGTGGAGGTTGCGGAACAGCGCGAGGTTGTCGTCGAGGGACATTTTGAAGCGCTCGAACCAGCGCTTCATCGGGTCCTGCAGCGGGGCCGGCAGGCTCGCCACGAAGTCCGCGTCGGCCTGGTAAACGAGGCGGTTCTGGTCGCGCACCGCGAAGCAGTACGACACCCGCATGCCGACGTCGCGATAGGCGCGGATGACCTCGGCGGAGCGCGCCTCGACGTCCGCGAGCGTGCCGGGCAGCCAGCCGTGGATGTGCTGCACGGTGGTGATGCCCGAGCCGATCATCTCGAACGCCGAGTAGAGCGTGTCGAGGTAGAGGTCGAGGTTGCGGGCGACCATCCGGGTGACGAACCACAGCTCGAGCGGCATGTCGGGCGAGCCGAGCTGCACCGGCGTCAGGCCGACATGGTGGTGGCCGTTGACGAAGCCCGGAAGCAGGATCTCGTTGCCGGTGCCGACGACCGGGGCGTCCCGGTAGCGACGGCTCAGGTCGTCGTAGGACCCGACGGCCGCGATGCGGCCGTCCTCCTGCAGCACGGCGCCGTCGGCGATCTCCTCCCAGGCGTCGTGGCCGAGGGTGCGGGTGATCATCCGCCGGCTGCGGATCAGAGACGTGCCCATGCGCCGTCCTCCTGTGGGGGTCGATCGGTGTCGGTGGCCGCCTGCGCTCGTCAGGCGAGCGCCTCCTGCTCGGCGAAGGCGCGGTCGACCTCGTCGCGCAGGAGTTCGGTGAGCTCGCGCCGGAGCCGCTCGCTGCCGGGCGAGAACGGGTCGCGGGGCCGCGGCAGGTCGTTGCGGACGACGGTCTTGATCCGTCCCGGCCGCGCCGTGAACACCACGATGCGGTCGGCGAGCGCCACCGCCTCGTCGATGTGGTGGGTCACGAACAGCACCGAGGCGCCGCTGTCGCGCCAGACGTCGAGCAGGAAATCCTGCATCTTCTGGCGCGTCTGCACGTCGAGGGCCGCGAACGGCTCGTCCATCAGCAGCACCTTGGGGCGCATCGCCAGCGCCCGGGCGACCGCCACCCGCTGGCGCATGCCGCCCGAGAGCTCGTCGGGCCGCTTGTCGAAGGCCTCCGCGAGCCCGACCCGCTGGAGCGCGGCCCGGGCGATGCTGCGGCGCTCGCCGTCCGGCACGCCTTTCAGGGACAGGCCGAAGCTGACGTTCTGCCACACCGCCAGCCAGGGAAACAGCGAGGTCTCCTGGAAGATCAGGCTGCGCTCCGGCGAGGGCGCGGCGATCCGGTCGTGGAACGACCAGATCTCGCCGCCGGTCGCCGGCTCCAGGCCGGCGATGAGGTAGAGGAGCGTGCTCTTCCCGCAGCCGGAGGGGCCGAGGAAGACCACGAACTCGCCGGGGGCCACGTCGAGGTCGATGTCACGCAGGGCCTCGTGCGCCCGGGCCGTGCCGGCGGCCCAGACCTTCGACACGCGCCGGCACACCACCGCGTCCCGGGACGAGTGCGGCTCGCGCCGCTCAGAGGCCACGCAGCACCCCCGCGGTCTGGGGCACCCAGTACAGGAGGCGCCGCTGCACCATTCGGAACACGAGGTCGAACCCGAAGCCGAGGAGGCCGATCAGCGTGATGGTGAAGAAGACCAGCGACGGGTTGAAGGTGTTGCGGGCCAGCATGATGACCTGGCCAAGCCCGTACCCGACGCCGGTCGCCTCCGCCACCAGCACCACCATCCAGGCCCCGAACAGGTTGAGGCGCAGCACCACGAGCAGGCCCGGCAGGATCGCCGGGATGATCACCCGGGCGTAGATCTGGCGCTTCGTCGCCCCCATGGTGCGGGCGACGTTCAGGAAGTTGCGGTTGACGCCGTCGATCTGGTTGATGGTGGAGAGCACCATGGTGAAGAACAGCGCGATGAAGACCATGAAGATCGCGGGCGCGTTGCCGATCCCGAACAGGAAGATCGCCACCGGCAGCCAGGCGATCGGGGAGACCGGCGCCAGCAGGGTGATGGTGGGCAGGGTCAGCTTCTCGATGATCGCGACGTAGCGGATCGCCACCCCGACGCCGATCGACAGGATGGCGGCGAGGAGCAGCCCGGCCAGCACCCGGCCGGTGGAGGACAGGACGGTGATCAGCACCGCCATGGCGGGACTCGGCCCGCTGTTCATGCCGACGCCGATCTGCCAGCGCTGCGCGGTGTTGAAGAACCGCGCCTGGTCGGCGAGGCTGCCGAGGAAGACGTGGGGCGGCGGGAGCAGCTTCGGATCGGCGATCCCGAAGGCCCACAGGAGCTCCCACAGGCCCGCGAAGCAGCCGACGGAGACGAGGGTCCAGCCGATCCGGCTCGCGGCCTGCCGCCAGGCCGGCGACGGGGTGAACCGGCGGGCGGGCGCGGCGGCGAGGGGCGGCTCGCCCCGCTCGGCCGCCGCGAGGGGAGGGCGCGCGACGTCGATGGCCATGGGCTCAGGCCGACTTCAGCTTGAGCTTGCCGTAGAGGTCCGGATTCTCCGCGATGACCTGCTCGAGGAGCGTCCAGTCGATGGCGTCGCGCCCGGGCTTCTTCTTGATGTAGCCCATCTCGGCGACCGAGTCGGTGCGGTCGAGGATGAACTGCGTCTGGTTGCGGGCGTCCACGACCGAGGGCTGGCGGCCCATCGCCAGCTGGGCGTTCTCCATCGAGGTCTTGTAGTAGGAGCCGACGAGCGTGTTCAGGGCCTCCTGGGGCCGGGTCTCGGCCATGAGCTGCGCCTTCATCATGCCCTTGATCAGGGCCTTCACGGCCGCCGGGCTCTTCGCGATCAGGTCGGTGCGCGTCGCCAGCACGCAGTCGGTGTAGCCCTTGCCGTAGATGTCGGTGCCGTCCGAGAGCTTGACCGCCCCCTTGACGTCGTTGAGGAGCGCCGTGCCGTAGGGCTCGATCGTCGAGATGATGTCGAGGGCACCGGCCTTGAACGCCTCGACCGCCTCGGGCGTCGAGCCCATGTAGCGCACAGTGATGTCCTTGAAGCTGACGTTGTTCTTCTTCAGCCAGTCGTAGGGCAGCACCTCGAGCGTATCGAGCTGGAAGGTGCCGAGCGTCTTGCCCTTGAGCTTCTCGGGACTGTCGAGGCCGGGCCGGGCCACGATCACGCAGCCCTCGATGCCGCCCCCGGCCACGATCTTCACGGGCGCGCCGGCGTCGTAGAGCGCCATGAAGCTCGTGTAGGGCATCACGCCCGCATCGACCTGCCCCATGCCCAGGAACGTGACCTGGTCAGAGAAGGTCGGCGTGTTGACGAAGTCGATGGTCAGCCCGTCGTCCTTGGCGAGTTGCATCGCCTCGGCGAGGAAGAAGTTCAGGTTGCAGAAGCCGGTCCCGTGGGTCGCCTTGATGCTGGTGCCCGCCAGGGCGCGGCCGATGCCGCCCGGCGCGACCGCGAGGGTGAGCGAGGCCGCCGCCGAGGCGACGAAGCGCCGCCGGCTCGGCCGCAGCCGCGAGAGATCGGGGACGGTGTAGCTGCCGTGACGGTCGCACATGTCCGCTCTCCTTGGGTTTGGGTCGCCAGGGTGTCCGGTCCGATGGAGATTGCGCCCGCGTGGGGTTCCGGCGCGCCGCGGTTGCGGCCGCCGCGGCGCGCCGCAGCGCGGGGCGGGGGCGTGCGCACGGGGCGGGGGCTCGGGGCGGCGCGGGGACGCGAACCTCCCGGTCCGCGCCGGAGCTGTCGTGAAGGGCCGGTCATCCCGCACCTCAACAGACCAACGGCACGCCAACCTGGAGCTGTCGCCGGAGCGATGCTGCGCTTCGGAACATCGTCATACAAGGAGCGTGCCAGACGGCGGACCGCCCGGGCTCGCGCCGGTCGTCGCGCGGCGTCCGGCCCGGGCTAGCGCGCGCCCGGGGCGCCGGGAGGCGTCACGAGCCCGTCCGCGACCTCCCGGGCGAGCGCGTCGGCGGCGCGCTCGCCCGGGTCGCCGAGGCCGCCGCCGCCGGGCGTGAGGAGGACGAGCCGGTCGCCGGCCGGGACGGTCTGGAGCCCCTTGCCCTGCAGCGTCGCCCCCGAGGCCAGCCGGATCGCGCCGGCCGCGCCGTCCCGGCCGCCGTCGCGGCCCCGCGGGGGATGGTGGATGCGGTCGAAGGCGGCCAGGATCTCGAACGGCTCGCCGGTGGCGCTGGCGATCTCGATCACCTGCCCGTGGCCGCCGCGCTGGCGGCCGGCCCCGCCCGAATCCGGCCGCAGCTCCTTGCGCCAGAACAGCGTCGGCGTCAGCGCCTCGGCGATCTCGACCGGGGTGCCCTTCACGCCCGACGGGTAGGCGGTGGCCGAGAGGCCGTCCTTGCGGGGCCGCGCCCCCGTGCCGCCGTTCGACGTCACCGCCATGCTGAAGCCGTGGTTGCCGTTGGCGTCCTGCGCGCGGCCCCGCAGGTTGATGTTCCAGAGGCAGGAGGTGCCCTCCGCCGGCACCCGGTCGGGAATCGCCTGCCGCAGGCAGCCGAACACCATGTCGGGCAGCATCTGCCCGATGATGTGGCGGGACGAGACCGGGGCGGGCTTCCGGGCGTTGAGGATCGAGCCTTCGGGCGCCGAGACGGTGAGGCGCGCGAGCGAGCCCGCGTTGTTCGGGATGCGGGGCGCGACGGCGCAGCCGAGGCCGAACACCGTGTAGGCCGTCGTGTAGGCGAGGGGCACGTTGATGCCGCGCCCGGAGGCGGGCCCGGTGCCCGAGAAGTCGACGTGGATGCCCTCGCCCGACACGGTCGTGGTCGCCCTCAGGGTCACGGGCGCGTCGTAGCCGTCGACCGTCATGGCGTAGGACCAGGCGCCCGGCGGCAGCGCGGCGACCTGCTCCAGCACGGCGGCCTCCGAGCGGTCGCAGACGTGGTCGGCGAGGGCGTCGAGGTCCGCGAGGCCGAACTCCTCCATCATCTCGACGAGCCGGCGGCAGCCGACGTCGTTGCAGGCGGCGAGCGAGTAGGTGTCGCCCACGGTGTCGATCGGCAGGCGGGTGTTCGCCTCGATCATCGCCATGAGCGTCGCGTTGAGGCGGCCCTCCTCGGCGAGCTTGAGGTGGGGGATGTAGAGGCCCTCCATGAACACGTCCGTCGCGTCCGGCCCGACGCCGAGGCCGCCGATGTCCATGAGGTGGCTCGTGCACGAGAACAGGCCGACGAGCCGGCCCCGGTGGAAGCACGGGGTCGTCAGCACGAAGTCGTTGAGGTGGCCCGTCCCCATCCAGGGATCGTTCGTGATGTAGATGTCGCCGGCCCTCATCGTCTCGAGGGGAAACCGCGCGATGAAGTGCTTGACCGCCTCGGCCATCGAGTTGACGTGGCCGGGCGTCCCGGTGACGGCCTGGGCCAGCATGCGGCCGCGCCGGTCGAAGAGGCCGGCCGAGAGGTCGCCCGCCTCGCGCACGATCGGGCTGAAGGCGGTGCGGAGCAGGACCTGCGCCTGCTCCTCCACCACGGCGATCAGGCGGTTCCACATCACCTGCCACTCGATCTCGCCTGGCTGCGCGCGCATGGTTGCCGTCCCGGTCAGCGTGTGGCCTTGCGCTGGAGCACGAGGGCTCCCCCGCAATCGAGCGAGACCCGGAAGGCCGGGCTCACGAAGGTGGAGGTGCCGGCCTCCACGACGATCGCCGGCCCCTCGACGGTGGCGCCGGGCGAGAAGTCGTCGCGGGCGTAGACCGGGATCGCGACCGGCGCGGCGTCGGCGCCCATGAGCGTCGCGCGCGCGCCCACCGGCCGGGGGCCCGCGGCCGGTGGGGCGTCGGGCAGGCGGGGCGGGGCCGGCTCGTCGGTGCCGATGGCGACCGCCCAGGTCAGGATCTCGATCACGGCGCCCGGGATGTGGCGCGAGAACAGGCGCCGGTAGGCCGCCTCGAAGGCCTCCCGCAGGCCCTCGGCGTCCCCCGGGGCGAGTTCGCGCGCCGGCAGCGTCACGGCGATCTCGTGCCCCTGCCCGAGGTAGCGCATGAAGGCCGTGCGGGCGGCGGTGAGCGGACGGTCGCCCGCGGCGCTGCGGGTCAGGGCCTCGGCCTCCTCGCCCATGGCGCCGAGGAGATCGTTGGCGGCCTCCGGGTCGAAGCCGTCGAGGCGCATGTAGCGGGAGCGCACCACCTCGTAGGCCGCGGGCGCCCGCAGGAACCCCACGGCCGAGCCGACGCCGGCGTCCGGCGGCACGATGATGCGGTCGATCCCGAGCTTCTCGGCGAGGCGCGCGGCGTGGAGCGGCGCCGCGCCCCCGAAGGCGATCAGCGTGTGCTCCCGCACCGAGAGCCCGCGCTCGACCGCGTGGACGCGGGCGGCGTTCGCCATGTTCTCGTCGACGATCTCGACGACGCCGTAGGCGGCCGTCCCGGTCGCGAGCGCGAGCGGGGCTCCCACCGCCGCATCGAGCGCCCGCGCGGCGGCGTCGGGCGAGAGCGCGATGGTGCCGCCGGCGAAGCGCGCGGGGTCGATGCGGCCGAGGACGAGGTCGGCGTCGGTGACGGCCGGCACGGTGCCGCCGCGCCCGTAGCAGGCCGGGCCCGGCTCCGAGCCGGCGCTGTCGGGCCCCACGGTGATCCGCCGCAGGGCGTCGACGCGGGCGAGCGAGCCGCCGCCGGCGCCGATCTCGATCATCTCGATCACCGGGATGCGCACCGGGAGCCCGCTGCCCTTCAGGAAGCGCGCCGCCCGGTCGACCTCGAAGCTGCGCGACTTGAGGGGCTCGAAGCGCTCGATCAGGCAGATCTTGGCCGTCGTGCCGCCCATGTCGAAGGAGAGCACGCGGGTCTCGCCGCGCTCGGCCGCGACCCGGGCCGCGAGGATCGCCCCGCCGGCGGGACCGGACTCGACGAGGCGGATCGGGAAGCGGCTCGCGGTGTCGAGGCTCGCGAGCGAGCCGCCCGACGTCATCAGGTGGATCGGCGCCGTCGCGCCCTCCGCCGCGAAGGCGTCGCGCAGGCGCCCGAGGTAGCGCGCCATCATCGGCTGCACGTAGGCGTTGGCGATCGCCGTCGAGGTGCGCTCGTACTCCCGGATCTCGGGGGCGACGTCCGAGGCGAGGGTCACCCAGAGGCCCGGGCAGGAATCCGACAGGATCTCGCGCACCCGGCGCTCGTGGCCGGCGTCGGCGTAGGCGTGCAGGAACGCCACGGCGACCGCCTCGACCGCCTCGCGGCGCAGGGCCGCGGCGACCGCCACGACGGCGGCCTCGTCGAGGGGAAGCCGGACGACGCCGTGGACGTCGATCCGCTCGGGCACCGTGAAGCGCAGGCGGCGCGGCACCAGCGGGACCGGCTTGTCGATGTCGAGGTCGTACTGGTCGTAGCGGCCCTCGTCGCCGATCTCGACGACGTCGCGGAACCCCTCGGTCGCGATCAGCGCGACCCGGGCGCCCCTGCGCTCGATCAGGGCGTTGGTGGCGAGCGTGGTGCCGTGGACGAAGAGCGCGAGGTCGCGAAAGCCCAGCGAGGCCTCGGCCAGGAGCGCCCGCGTGCCGGCGAGCACCGCCTCCTCGGGCGCCCGCGGGGTCGTCAGGAGCTTCGTCGTCCGGCGCCGTCCCCCCGCCTCGAGGACGATGTCCGTGAAGGTGCCCCCGATATCGACCGACAGCCGCGCCATTGAACCCCCGGACCCCTGCGTCACGTCCCGGCCCCGTCCCGCGGCCCCGCCGCGCCCCGGCAAGCCCCGTGCCAGCCGGCGCGCCGGGCCCGGATGCGGGCTCCTCAGTCGAGCTTCGCCCCCGAGAACTCCACGACCTTGCGCCACTTCTCCGTCTCGTCGGCGATGACCTTGCCGAACTGCGCGGGCGTGAGGCGCAGGGGCGTGCCCCCGAGGCCGGCGAGCTTCCTCACCATGGCGGGATCGTCCAGGATCGCGTTGACCTCCTGGTTGAGGCGCTCGACCAGCTCGGGCGGGGTGCGCCTCGGGGCCCCGATCCCGAACCAGGCGCTCGCCTCGTAGCCCGGCAGCGTCTCGGCCACCGTCGGCACGTCGGGCAGGGCCGGCGAGCGCTCCGCCGTGGTGACGGCGAGGGCGCGCAGGCCGCCCGAGCGGACGTGCTCGATCGAGGAGGGCAGGTTGTCGAACAGGACGTGGGCCTGCCCCGAGAGCATGTCGGTCAGCGCCGGGCCCGCGCCGCGGTAGGGCACGTGGACCATGTCGACGCCCGCCATCGCCTTGAACAGCTCCCCCGACATGTGCACCGAGGTCCCGAGGCCCGAGGAGGCCATGTTCACCGTGCCGGGATGCGCCTTGCAGTAGGCGATGAACTCCCCCACGGTCTTGACCGGGAGCGAGGGCGTGACCTCCATGATGTTCGGGGAGCGCGTGATGCCGGCCACCGGCGCGATGTCCTGCACGAAGCTGAAGCTCAGCTTCTTGTAGAGCGTGGCGTTGATGCCGTTGGCCGGGTTGACCAGCAGGATGGTGTAGCCGTCCGGCTCGGCCCGGACCACCGCCTCGGTCCCGATGTTGTTGCCCGCCCCCGGCCGGTTCTCGATGTAGACCTGCTGGCCGAGGCGCCGGCTCAGCGGCTCGGCGATGAGGCGCGCCAGCACGTCGGTCGTGCCCCCGGGGGGATAGCCCACCACCCAGCGGATCGGGCGCGCCGGGTAGCCCTGCGCGAAGGCGGCCCGGCTTCCGAGCGCCGCGAGCGCGCCCGCGCCGAGCACCGAACGTCGTGACAGGCTGGCCGGCATGAGACGATCCTCCCTCCGGCCGGCCGTCGCTGTCGCGGCCCGTTGCCGAGGCCCCATCATAGGCGGAAGATCGGCGCCATAGCGAGGCGCGGGCGGCCACGCGCCGGCTTGATCGGCCCGCGCGCCATCGTGCACAACATGCGGCCGGCGACGCGAGCGGCGCCGGTGCGAGCGCCAGGGGGGAACGCCATGCGGGCCGAGGCCGATGCCGCCCGTCGCAGGAGGCTGCGAGTCGTCGGGCCCCAGAGCCTCGCGTCCGGCGCGGCGCTGCTCGCGCTCTCCGCCCTCGCGCTGTTCCTCACGGGCGACCTGCCGCAGGGCACGCTCCGGGCCATGGGACCGGCGATGCTGCCGCGCTGGCTCGCCGTCGGGGTCGGCCTCTGCGGGCTCGCCCTCGTCGTCGCGGGCCTCGTGCGGGCCGGGCACGCCCTCGAGCCCTGGTCCCTGCGCGGACCCGCCCTGGTGGTCCTCGCGGTCCTGACCTTCGCGGTCACGATCCGGCCCTTCGGCCTCGGCCCGGTCACGATCCCGGGCCTCGGCCTGATCGGCGCCGGGCCCCTGACCGTCGTGATCGGCGGGCTCGCCGCGCCGGACGCGCGCCTGCGCGAGCTCGTCGCCCTGGGGCTCACCCTGACGGCGGGCTGCATGGTGCTGTTCGGGGACCTCCTCAACCTGCCGATCCCGCTGTTCCCGCAGGCGCTCGCGGACGCCTTCCCGTCGGGCTGGTCGAGCGACGCCCGCCTGCGGGTGACCGCCGCCCTCATGGCGGCGGCCGGTCTCGCCGCGCACCTCGCCGGGACGCGGGGGCGGCGCGCCGCGGACCGGACCGACGTCCCCGGCCCGGCCGGGAGGCCCTGATGGGCGACCTCCTGGCGAACCTCGCCCTCGGCTTCGGCACCGTGCTGCAGATCGTGCCCGTGGAGGTTCCGGTCCTCGGGATGGTGCCGCTGCCGATGAACGTCCTCCTGTGCTTCGTCGGCTGCCTCGTGGGGACGCTGATCGGGGTGCTGCCGGGCGTCGGGCCCGTCGCCACCATCGCGATGCTCCTGCCGATCACGTTCCGGTTCGATCCGACCGGCGCCCTGATCATGCTGGCGGGCATCTACTACGGCGCCCAGTACGGGGGCTCCACCACGGCGATCCTCGTCAACATCCCGGGCGAGGCGACGTCCGTGGTCACGACGCTCGACGGCCACGCGATGGCGCGCCAGGGCCGGGCCGGCGTCGCCCTCGGGATCGCCGCCATCGGGTCGTTCTTCGCCGGCTGCGTCGCCACCGTGGTGATCGCGGCGCTCGGCGCGCCGCTCACCCGCCTCGCCCTGGTCTTCGGGCCCGCCGAGTACTTCTCCCTCATGGTGATGGGGCTCGTCTTCGCGGTCGTGCTGGCGCGGGGCTCGATCCTGAAGGCGGTCGCCATGATCCTGCTCGGGATCCTGCTCTCGACGGTGGGCGCCGACCTCGAGACCGGCCGGGAGCGCATGACGTTCGGCCTGCAGTTCCTCTCCGACGGCATCGACTTCGCGGTGCTGGCGATGGGGCTGTTCGGCGTCGCCGAGATCCTGCGCAACCTCGACCATTCCGAGAGCCGGGACGTGGTGCGGCAGGCGATCGGGCGCCTGCTGCCGGGCCGGGAGGACCTGCGCCAGTCGGCCCTGCCGATCGTGCGCGGCACCGCGATCGGGGCGATCCTCGGCATCCTGCCGGGCAACGGGGCGGTGCTCGGGCCCTTCGCCTCCTACACGGTCGAGAAGCGCATCGCGCGGGATCCGGGCCGCTTCGGGCGGGGCGCCATCGAGGGCGTCGCCGGCCCGGAGAGCGCCAACAACGCCGGCGCGCAGACCTCGTTCATCCCGCTCCTCACGCTCGGCATCCCGCCCAACGCCGTGATGGCGCTGATGGTCGGCGCCATGACCATCCACGGCATCGTGCCGGGCCCGCAGGTGATGACGAAGAACGCCAGCCTGTTCTGGGGCATGATCGCGTCGATGTGGGTCGGCAACGTCATGCTGCTCGTGATCAACCTGCCCCTGGTCGGCGTCTGGGTGCGGCTGCTGAAGGTGCCCTACCGCCTGATGTTCCCGGCGATCCTGCTGTTCTGCTGCATCGGCATCTACTCCATCAACTCGCTGCCGACCGACATCATGTTCATCGGGCTGTTCGGCGTGGTCGGCTACGTCCTGATCAAGTTCAGCTTCGAGCCGGCGCCGCTGCTGCTCGGCTTCGTGCTCGGCAAGCTGATGGAGGAGAACCTGCGCCGGGCCCTCATCATCTCGCGGGGCGAGATGAGCACCTTCGTGGAGCGGCCGGTCTCGGCCGGCCTCCTGCTGGTGGCCGCTTGTCTCCTCGCCGTCGCGCTGCTGCCGACGATCCGCAAGGGGCGGGACGAGGTCTTCGTCGAGTAGGCGCGCCGCCCCGGGGACCGGGACCGGGACCGGGACGCGGCGCCAGGGCGCCCGAGGCGGCCCGCCGCCGCGGCGTGCGCGCGTGCCCGCACGCCACGGCGGCGGCCGTGTGCCTCACGGCACGCGCGCCGGCACGTTTCTCGGCGACACTCGTCCCCACGGTGCAGGCGGGCGCACGCGCCTGAGCGACCGGCCGCCGCGCCGGTTCCGCAGGGCTCCGCTGGCCGCAGCCGTGTGCCATCCGGGATGGGAGTGGCTGCAATGACGGAATCTCGTCTCGCCAGGCGCGGGCCGCCCTGGCTCGCGCGGGCGACCCTGACGCTCCTGCTCGCCGTCGCCGGCGCCGAGGCCCGTGCCGCCAGCAGGGTCGCCCTCGTCATCGGCAACTCGGCCTACCAGATGGTGCCGGCCCTCCCGAACACGGCCCGCGACGCCGAGGCCATGCGGCAGGTGCTCGAGGAGGCGAAGTTCGAGGTGGTGCAGGCGACCAACGCCGACCTCGGCGGCCTGCGCGGCCAGCTCGAGAGCTTCGTGCGGCGCGCCGCCGACGCCAGCGAGGTCGTCGTCTACTTCGCCGGCCACGCCATGCAGGTGAACGGGTCGAACTACCTGCTGCCCGTGGACCTCAGACCGTCCGAGGCCGAGATCGTGGGGCAGGCGGTGTCCCTGGACGAGATCCTCAAGCGCCTCGACGCCACCCGCGCGAAGACCAAGATCGTCATCCTGGACGCCTGCCGCAACAACCCGTTCACCGGGAGCCAGCGCGCCCGCGGCCTCGCGGCGACGCTCCTCGACGGGGCCCCGGCCGGCGCGGATGCCGGCGCCGAGCGGGCGGCCGCCTCGGAGGCCGGGCTCGCCCGGGTCGCCTCGAAGGGGGGGACGCTCGTCGCCTTCTCGACCTCGCCGGGCGCCGTCGCGTTCGACGGGGCGGGCCGGCACAGCCCCTACACGGAGGCGTTCCTGAAGCACGTGCGCGAGCCCGGCCTGCCGGTCGAGCAGCTGTTCCGGCAGGTGCGGCTCGCCGTCGACGCCAGCACCGGCGGGTTCCAGCTGCCCTGGGAGGCGTCCTCGCTCACCCGGCCCTTCAGCTTCTTCGACGCGACGGGTCCGGCCGCGGGCGCCAAGGCCGCCGATACGAGCCAGGCAGGCGGCAAGGCCGCCGACCTGAATCCCACGGGCGGCAAGGCCGCCGACCTGAACTCAGCGGGCGGCAAGGCCGCCGATATGAGCCAGAAGGTGCTGACGGCGCGGAACCGGCCGACCTACGCGAGCCTGCGCGAGGCCGCGCCCGCCGACGCCTACCGGACCGCGATCCTGTGGGACGAGCCCGCGATCTACAGGAACTTCCTCGAGATCTACCCGGACGACGAGCACGCGCTGCGCATCCATCGCGTCCTGACCCTGCGCCAGGAGGAGCTCGCCTGGGCGGCCGTCGTCCGCAACGGCGCCAGCGAGGATCTCCGGCTCTTCCTCGCCCTCTATCCGGACTCGCTCCATGCCGGCGAGGCGCGCGGGCTCGCGGCGCGCGCGACGAGCCGTCGGGGCGAGCGCGTCGCGACGCTCTGCCTGAGCCCGCCGCGGACGATCGGGACGCTCCCGCCCGCGCCCCTGCCCGCCCCGAGGCCGCGGCTCCAGAAGGCCGAGCGCGTGCCGCCGAAGGCGCCGGCCCGCCCGCCCGAGCGGCCCGTGGCCGCCCGGGAGGAGCGCCGCCCCCCGCCCGCCCGCGCGCTGCCCGAGCGCCCCCCGGTGCAGGCGGTCGAGATCGACGACGACGAGATCGATCCCGGCCCGCCCCGCATCCCCGTCGGGATCGGGCCGTTCCCCCGGGTCCCGCGGCCGTTCCCGCAGCGTCCCTATCCGGGGCCACGGCCCTATCCGGAGCCGCGTCCCTACCCCGAGCCGCGTCCCTACCCGGAGACCGGCGGGTCGCGGCCCCGGTTCCCTTCCGGCCCCCTCGGGCGACCGGCCGGCATCCCGTCCCGCATGGGGCCCATGGGCGGCTACGTGCCCTCGGGCCTGGGCTCGCCGTCGATGCGGGGGCCCGGCGGGCCGATGGGCGGGTTCGGCCGGGGCGGCTATGGTGGCATGGGCGGGTTCCGGCTCCGGTGACGGGGCGGGCCCGGCCGGGATCCGGCCTTCGCGGGAGACCGGGGGATGATCGGCGATGCCTGAGGGTGGTGCGGTGAGCCTGCGTGGCTTCGGGGCGCCGGGGCGCTCCCCGCCGACGTGGACGCCGGTCCGGCGCGAGGGCGCGCAGCGAGGCGAGGACCCGGAGCGGCGCCCGCGCGCGCGATCGGGCGCCGCGCTCCTCCTGCTCGCCCTCCTCGCCGCGGCGGCGCCGGCCCGGCCCGCCCGGGCGCAGCCCGCCGCGGTCGCGTTCCCGGGCGCGGACGGCGTGCTCCTCCAGGGCGAGGTCTACCGGCCGGCGGGGCCCGGTCCGTTCCCGGCCGTCGTGGCGCTGCACGGCTGCGGCGGCCTCTACGGCCGCGGGGGGCTGAACCCGCGCCACGCCGATTGGGGCGAGCGGCTCGCCGCGCAGGGTTTCCTGGTGCTCCTCCCCGACAGCTTCGGGTCGCGCGGCCTCGGCGCGCAGTGCGGGCGGGCCGGCCGCGAGATCCGGCCGGGTCGCGAGCGCGTCGCCGACGCCCTCGCGGCCAAGGCCTACCTGCAGGGCCGGCCGGACGTGAAGCCGCGGGCGATCTCGCTCCTCGGCTGGTCGAACGGCGGCTCGAGCGTGCTCTACGCGGTGCAGCCGGGCGTGCGGGACGACGGCGGCGCGCCGTTCGCCCGCGCCGTCGCCTTCTATCCGGGCTGCCGCGCGCCCGCCGAGCGCGGCTGGCGCGACGGCGTCCCGCTCCTGATCCTGGTCGGCGCCGCCGACGACTGGACCGGCGCCGAGCCTTGCCGCGCCATGGCGCAGGACGCCGCAGCCCGCGGCGAGCCCGTCGAGGTCGTGGTCTACCCGGGCGCCCACCACGATTTCGACCACCCGTCCCTGGCGCTGCGGGAGCGGCGCGGCCTCGCCTACACGGTGAACCGGGACGGTGTCGCGCACGTGGGCACCGATCCGGCGGCCCGCGCCGACGCGCTGCGGCGCGTGCCGGACTTCCTCGCGCGCTGAGCGCGCGGGTGGCGGGGGTCGGACCGCGCCCGCCCCGCGCGGTCCGCGCCGCCTCAGAAGCCGTAGAGGCGCGCCGGGTTGTCGACCAGGACGGCCTTGCGGAGCGCGGCATCCGGGACCCACTCGGCCAGCAGGTTCAGCACGCGCCCGTCATCGATCGGCTGGGCCGGCGCCAGGTCCGTCGGCTTGCGGCCGGGCACCGCGCCGCTGTCCGGGTGGGGCCAGTCGCTGCCCCAGACGAGGCGCTCCGGGTTGGCGGCGACGAGCGCGCGGGCCAGCGGCGCGACGTCGGGGTAATCGGGCGCCCGGGTGGACGCCCGGTAGGCCCCGGACAGCTTCACCCAGGCGTTGCCCGAGCGCACGAGGTCGAGCACCGCCTCGAAGCCCGGCTGCTGGGGACCGAGCGCCGCCTGGGCGCCGGCGAAGTGGTCGAACACGATCGGGACCGGCACCGCGGCGAGTTGCGCCTTGAGGGGCGCGATCACCGAGAGCCGGGAATACACCTGGAGGTGCCACGGCCGCTGCCCGATGCGCCGCACGGCCGCGTCGAGGGCCTTGGCGGAGGCGGCCGGATCGAACACGCCGGCCTGCTCCAGGTTGACCCGGACGCCCCGGATGCCCGCCTTCGCCATGGCGTCGAGGTCGGCCTCCGTGGTGGCGTCGCCGATCACCGCGACGCCGCGGGCCCGCTGCGGGCCGAGCTGTCGCAGGCCGTCGAGGGTCGCGCCGTTGTCCGTGCCGTAGACGCTGGGCGTGACGATCACGACGCGGTCGAGGTGCAGGGCGCGTTGCAGCGCGAGCAGCTCGGCGGCGGTCGCGACCGGGGGCGTGTAGGCGCGTCCCTCCCAGAACGGGAACGCCGCCGGGTCCGGGAAGACATGGACGTGGCAGTCGCAGGCGCCCTCCGGAACCTGGATGCTCACCGGCGTCCCGACCGTCGGGGCGGCCGGATCCGCCCCGCCCCCGGACCATGCGGGCGCGCCGCTGACGGCGGCGGCCGCGGCCGAGGCGGAGAGTTTCAGCCCTTGCCTGCGTGACAGCATCGGTGCCTCCCCGTCCGGGTCGCGGCCCGGTCCATCGTTGTCCGCGCGTGCCGGGAAGCGGGAAGAACGCGTCGGCGCACGCAGTGTCGCGTCGCGGGCTCCGCGCGCGCAGAGCCCGCGCGCGCAGAGGCGCACGCGGGCGTGTGCAGGCACCGCGCAGGGACCCGCGCGGCGGCGCGGCGCGCGCTAGCAGTTGTCGGCGCGCGCCTTCGCGGCCTTGTCCTGGTCCGACATCTTCGACGTGTCGCCCGGGACGGCCGTCTTGCCGCCGACCGTCATCGTGTCCCCGACGGATCCCGTCGACTCGGCCGTCGTGCCGGGCGCGACCTTGCCGGTGGGCGGCGGCGGGTTGGCGTTCGACGTCGTGGTGCTGTTCGCCTGCTTGCCCGACTCGCACGGACCCGCGGTCGCCGCGGCGCCCGAGAGCAGCAGGGCCGCGGTGCCGGCGGCCAGTATCATGCTCATCCTCATGGCTTCCTCCTGTTCTTGTCTCCGAGGATCAACCGGTGCTCCCGCCGCTCCGTTCCGGGCCCGGGTGCGGAGAGGGGCGCCACGGCCGCGTTCGGGTCGCGGGCGCGGGCGCGGGCGCGGGCGCGGGGCGGAACGCTCCCGGGGTCGCCGGACGTCCGCGGTCGCGGACAGGTCAGAAGGGATGAGGCGGGCCGCCCGGAAGAGGTAGGCGCCGCCGCCGCCTCATCCGTTCTTCGCCTCGCCCGCCTCCGGATTGCGCCGCTCCCAGGCCGCCGCCTCCACCATACCCTCCAACAGTATCAAAGAACGCGATGCGGCCGGGAGGACACCATGATGTCGTTCGCTGAAGTCACTCTGTCGCTCGTCGCCTGTCTCTGCGCGATTCCCGTTCTGACGCTGCTCGCCGAGATCCTGGCCTCGCTCCCGTCCCTGCGGCCCGGACACCTGGCGGGCCGGCGGCCCTCGGTGGCGGTCCTGATCCCGGCCCACGACGAGCGCGAGGACCTCGACGCCACGATGACGTCGGTGCGCGGACAGCTCGTCGACGGCGACCGTCTCGTCGTCGTCGCCGACAATTGCCGCGACGACACGGCGCTGATCGCCGAGGCCGGCGGCGCCGAGGTCGTCGTGCGGCACGATCCCGACCGGCGCGGCAAGGGCTTCGCGCTCGACGCGGGCCTGCGCTTCCTCGCCCGGACCGGCCTGCCCGAGGTGGTCGTCGTCGTCGACGCCGATTGCCGCCTGCGGCCCGGCGCCATCGACCGGCTCGCGGCCGCGAGCGTCGCGCTCGGGCGCCCCGTCCAGGCGTCGTACCTCTTCACCCCCGTGCTCGGCGGGTCGCCGGCCCATCGGATCGGGGCGTTCGCGGCGCGCGTGAGGACGATCGCGCGTCCCTTGGGAGCGCGCCGGCTCGGGGTGCCCTGCCCGATCATGGGATCGGGCTTCGCCCTGCCGGCGACCTGCCTGTCCAAGGTCAGCTTCGCGAGCGGCCACCTGGCCGAGGACAAGAAGCTCGGCCTCGATCTCGCCCTGGCGGGCTTCGCGCCGCATTTCTGCCCGGAGGCCGAGGTGGAGAGCCCGCTGCCGCTGGGCGAGGCCGCCCGCCACAGGCAGCAGACCCGCTGGGAGCACGGCCACATCGCGCTGATCAAGGCCTACGCGCCGCGCCTGTTCCGGGAGGCTTTCCGCGGCCGGGACCTCCGGCTCCTCGCCGTGGCCCTCGACCTGTGCCTGCCGCCCCTGGTCGGCCTCGCGCTCATGAGCGGGCTCGTCCTGCTGCTCACCGCCGGCTGGGCCGGGCTGGGCGGCGCCGAGCATCCGATGCTGGTTGCCGGCGGCACCGTCGGGCTCCTCTGCCTCGCCATCGTGCTCGCCGCCTGGCGCTGGGGCCAGGGCCTGGTGTCGTGGCGCGACGTCCTGGCTCTGCCCTCGTTCATGCTGGTCAAGCTGCCGATCCTGGTGGGCGCGCTGACGAAGCCGCAGGGCGACTGGATCCGGACCGACCGGGTGCGCCAGCGGCCGTAGGCCCGGATGCCGGCCCTGCGGCGGCACGCGCCCGCCGCCCGGAAGGCCAGGCGACGCGGCCGGCGGGCCGCCGCCGGCCGCCGGACCGGCGATCGACGCTTCACCATCGTCTAACCATCGCGCGGGATGCCCGACCCATCCTCCTGAAACCGCACGGCTTCCCGGCCCCGAGTGGGCCGTTCGCGCGTTTGCGTCAGGACGCCCCGCCGGGTCGCGGCGGGCGTCCGGCACGGGGCGGCGCGGCGCGGAGGCGACGGTGAGGCGGGATACGAACGATCGGGCGCGGCCGCTCCAAGCCGTGCTGCAGGCGGCACTCGCGGAGCCGGACCTCCTCGGCGCCTGGACGTGGCAGCCTCGGGAGGACCTGATCTTCGCCGACGCGACCATCCTCAGCCTCTTCGGCCTCGACCCCGCGGGCGCCGAGACGGGCGTGCCGATCGCCGCGTTCCTCGACCGGATCCATCCGGAGGACCGGCCCGAGGTGGCGCGGCGCCGGGAGCAGTGCGCCGCCGCGGGCACGTCCTACGTGGCCGAGTACCGCATCCGGCTGCCGGACGGCGCGGTCCGGTGGGTGCTCGCCCGCGGCCGCTTCGCCCTCGACGCGGCCGGCCGGCCCCTGATTGGTCGCGGCATCATGCTGGACATGACCGGCAGCCCCCTCGGCGGCCGCGTCTACGCCCGGGAGACCCAGCCCCCGGCCGCCCACCCGCTCGAGCGCGCAGCCGATTGCTGCCTCGCCGCCCGGGCGGCGATCGACGAGGCCGCGCAGCCCTTCCTGCGCCGGCTGATCGACCTGGTGCTGCTCGAACTCGGCCGGCACCTCGCCATGCGGATCCGGGCCGACCGCCGCAGCCGGATGAACTGAGGCCGTCGCCGGGGCCCGGGGGACGCGCGGGCGGGAGACAACCGCCCGTGCGCGCGGGCGGATGGCGGGGCGGGCGGTCCCGCGGCGACCCGGGCGATCCGCGCGGCCGGCAGGAACGATCACGTCGGCGCGCCGTTCGCCCGGGACGCCCTCTGCGCCGCGGTCGGCCGCTGCCGGACGTGGCCGTGGTCGAGCGGCGACCCGCCTGGAGGCGCGCGTCCCTGGATCCCGCGGGGAGCCGGGACCGGCGGCGCCGGCGCGGGGGCGCAGGCCCGGGGCAGGGGAACCGCCCCTTGCGGCGCGGCTCTCCCGGCGCTCCGCCTTCAGCCTCGCGGCTTCGGCTCGCTCACCGTGTCGTCCTTGGTCGCGGCCTTGGCGGCCGCCCTGTGGGTGCCGAGGCCGGAGGCGCGCGCCAGGGCGGACCGTTCCGCGGCATAGTTGGCGGCCACCATCGGGTAATCGTGAGGTAAGCCCCACTTCTGGCGATAGGTCGCCGGCGTCAGACCGAGCTTGCCGAGATGTCGCTTCAACGTCTTGTAGCCCTTGCCGTCCTCGAGGCTGATGATCCGGTCCGGCGTGATGGTCTTCTTGATCGACACGGCCGGTGTGAGAACCGGCGCTTCGGGTTCAGGCGTCTTGCTGATGCTGGTGAAAGCCTCGTGGACCCGGATGAGGAAGCTCGGGACTTCGGAGGCCGGAAGAGAGTTGTGGGCTACGTAGGTCGCGACGATCTCCGTCGACAGCTCGACGAGGTATGTGGGTGAGGTTTTGCTCGCATCGGGCACGCTCTATCTCCTGGTGTTTTCTGACTGCTGCTGCGCAGAAGTCTCCGCACTCTCAGATTAATCGAGCCCGATGGCGAGCGGGATACCGCCTTTAGAGGATGATCGGCGGGCCACGACATCGAACGGTGAGGGCAGGACTCTGCCGGCGTGCGGGACGACTTGGACGGGCCGCGACGCCCCGCGCGAGGCCGCGGACCGGCGGCTTGGGGCGCGGCCTCCGGCTGGACGCCCGGCGGCGGCCATGGGACACTCGGCCCCGGTCGCCCTCTGCACGGGAGGCTCTCACATGACGACCTACATCATGCTGGCGAACTGGACGGACCAGGGCGCCCGCTCGGCGTCGGATTCGCCGCGCCGGCTCGACGCCGCCAAGGCGCTGCTCGCCGAGATGGGCGGCCGCTTCCAGCACTTCTTCCTCACGATGGGCACCTACGACTGCGTGGCGGTCTACGAGGCGCCCGACGACGCGGTCGCGGCCCGGTTCAACCTGCAGCTCGGCATGCTGGGCGCGATCCGCACCCAGACCCTGAAGGCGTTTCCGGAGGCCGCCTACCGGGAGATCGTCGCGTCGCTCGGCTACGAGGAGCCGCCGCGCTGGCGTGCCTGACGGCCGCGGCCCGCCGGGTCGGCCCGCCCGCGCGGCCCGCCCCGGAACGCCGTCCGGGCGAGGAACAGGATCGAGCCTTGACGGTTAGATGACCGTAGGGGATGTCGGGAACCCGGGAGCCGGGTCGGTGGAGCGCGACGGTGCACGTGTGCGGCCATCGGTTCGGTTGCGGGACGAGCGGCCGCCGGCGTAGACCCCGTCCGGGACCTGAGAGGCCGCGGGGCCACCCGGCATGCCGGCGGAGGAGCCTGCCCGCGCGGCGCAGCTCGAGAGCCGGCGCCCAGGCGGGAGCGGGAGGCGACCCCACGTGAGCGAGACGGCACGGGCACGGCAGTCGGCCGATCTCTCGGCCTGCGACCGGGAGCCGATCCACATCCTCGGCAGCATCCAGCCGCACGGGTTCCTGCTCGCGCTGGAGGGGCCCGAGCACCGCATCGTGCAGGCGAGCGCGAACGCCGCCGCCATGGCGCGCGGGCGGTCCGTCCCGGTGCTCGGGCGGCCCCTCGGCGAGGTCTTTCCCGCGCTCGCGGACCTGCTCGCGCCGGCCGCGCGCGCCGAGGCGCCCCGGGACGGCGCGGCCTACCTGCGCACCGTGAGCCTCCCGACCGACGAGGGCGTGCGCGCCTTCGACGTCGCGGCCCACGGCTCGGGCGACCTCACGCTGCTCGAGCTCGAGGAGGCCAGCGGCGAGGACAGCGCGGGCGCGAGCCTCGACGCGCTCTACCCGCGCCTGAGCGCCTTCGTCGAGGGGCTGCACGCGGCCCCGTCGGTGGCGGAGCTCTGCGCCCTCGTCGCGCGCGACATCCGGCACGTCACCGGCTTCGACCGGGCGCTCGTCTACCGCTTCGACCGGGACGGGCACGGCACCGTGGTGGCGGAGGACGGCAACGGCGTCCTGCCCTCCTACCTCGACCTGCGCTTCCCGGCCTCCGACATCCCCGCGCAGGCGCGCGAGCTCTACCGGCGCAACCGCCTGCGCATCATCCCGGACGCCGGCTACGCGCCGGTGCCCATCGAGCCGGCGCTGACGCCGTCGAGCGGGCGGCCGCTCGACCTCAGCCAGTCGATCCTGCGCAGCGTCTCCCCGGTTCACGTGGAGTACATGCGCAACATGGAGACCATGGCCTCGATGTCCGTCTCGATCCTCGTCGACGGCGCGCTCTGGGGCCTGATCTCCTGCCACAACGGGGCACCGCGCCGCGTCCCGCTCCAGGCCCGCAACGCCTGCGACTTCCTCACCCGCATCTTCGCGCTCCAGCTCGCCGCGAAGGAGCGCGGCGCCCGGTCCGACCTGCGCCTGCGCCTCGGCGCGGTCCAGAGCCGCCTGCTCGCCTTCATGGCGCAGGAGGAGCGCTTCCTCGACGGGCTCCTGAAGCATCCCGACGACGTCCTCGCGGTGACCCGCTCCGCGGGCGCCGCCGTGGTGACGAAGGAGCAGTGCTGGCTCCTCGGCGCGACGCCGTCGCGGTCGGAGGTGCGCCGGGTCTACGGCTGGCTCGCGGCCCAGCATGACGGCGAGGAGGTGTTCGCCACCGATGCCCTGGGCGAGGTGTTCCCGCCGGCCGCGGCCTTCGCGGACCGCGCGAGCGGCCTCCTGGCGATCGGCATCTCGAAGAAGTACGCGAGCTACGTGCTCTGGTTCAGGCCCGAGGTCGTCCAGACCGTGCGCTGGGGCGGCAACCCCAACAAGCCGGCGACGCCCGATCCCTCGGGCGGCCCGAGCCGCCTGCATCCCCGCAAGTCGTTCGAGATCTGGCGCGAGACCCTGAAGGGCCGCTCCACGCCGTGGTCGCCGGTCGAGGTCGATGCCGCCAAGGAGCTGCGCGGCGCCGTGCTCGGCATCGTGCTGCGGCGCGCCGAGGAACTGGCGGCCCTCACGGAGGAGTTGCAGCGCTCCAACAAGGAGCTCGAGGCCTTCTCCTACTCGGTGAGCCACGACCTGCGGGCGCCCTTCCGCCACATCGTCGGCTACTCGGAGCTCCTGCGCGCGCGGGAGGGCGACCGGCTCTCCGACAAGGGCCGCCACTACGTCGACACCATCATCGAGGCGGCCTTCTCGGCCGGGACGCTCGTCGACAACCTGCTGTCGTTCTCCCAGATGGGGCGCAATTCCCTCAACCGGATCACCGGCGACATGAACGCCCTGGTCGAGGAAGTGCGCCGCAAGGCGCTGCGCGAGGTGCCCCCGGACCGCGCGATCCGGTGGGAGATCGGCGCCCTCGGCCGGGCCTACGCCGACCCGGTGATGCTGCGCCTCGTGATCGAGAACCTCCTGTCGAACGCCATCAAGTACACGCGCGCCCGGGACGAGGCGGTGATCGAGGTCGGGCGCCGCGACGAGCCCGGGCAGCCCCCGACCTTCTTCGTGCGCGACAACGGCGTCGGCTTCGACATGGCCTACGTCGGCAAGCTGTTCGGCGTGTTCCAGCGCCTGCACCGCGTCGAGGAGTTCGAGGGCACCGGGATCGGGCTCGCCAACGTCCGGCGCATCGTCGAGCGGCACGGCGGCCAGACCTGGGCCGAGGGCGAGACCGGCCAGGGGGCCACGTTCTACTTCACGCTGCCGAGCCGAGAGGAGGCCAAGTGAGATGGCGGATCTGAAGCCGATCCTCCTCGTCGAGGACAACCCGAACGACATCGAGCTGACCCTCGCGGCGCTGGAGAGGAGCCAGCTCGCCAACGAGATCATCATCTGCCGCGACGGTGCCGAGGCGCTCGACTTCCTGTACCGGCGCGGCCCCCACGAGAGCCGCGACGCCCGCGACCCGGCCGTGGTGCTGCTCGACCTCAAGCTGCCGAAGGTCGACGGGCTCGAGGTGCTGGCCAAGGTCAAGGGCGACGCCCAGACCCGGGCGATCCCGGTCGTGATGCTGACCTCCTCGCGCGAGGAGGCCGACCTCGTGCGCTCCTACGATCTCGGGGTGAACGCCTTCGTGGTGAAGCCCGTCGGCTTCAAGGAGTTCTTCGAGGCGATCCAGGACCTCGGGGTGTTCTGGGCCGTGCTGAACGAGCCGCCGCCGCACCGGGGGGACTGGCCATCGAACGCGTGACCGAGACCCGGCCCGCCGGACGCGGCGGGGCCGCCTCCGAGGCGGCGCCCGTGCGCATCCTGCTGCTCGAGGACAGCGACCTCGACGCCGAGCTGGTGGCCGAGTTCGTCGCCCGCATCGGCCTCCCGCACGCCATCGAGCGGGTGATGACCCGCGAGGGTTTCCGGGCCGCGGCCGCCTCCCGCTGCCACGACCTCATCCTGGCCGACTACGTCCTGCCGACCTTCGACGGCCTGAGCGCCCTCGCGGTCGCGCGCGAGCACTGCCCCGGGATCCCCTTCGTGTTCGTCTCGGGCACCCTGGGCGAGGACGTCGCCGTGGAGGCGCTCAAGGGCGGCGCCACGGACTACGTCGTCAAGCAGCGGCTCGACCGGCTCCCGCGCACGATCGTGCGGGCCCTCGCCGAGGCGCGGGCGCGGGCGGAGCGCGAGACGGCCGACCAGGCCCTGCGGGCGCTCAACGAGACGCTCGAGACGCGCATCGAGGAGCGCACCCGCGAGCTCGCCGAGGCGAACACGGAGCTGCGCCGCCAGGTTGCCGAGCGCGAGCGCGTCGAGGTCGCCCTGCGGCAGGCGCAGCGCCTCGAGGCGGTGGGCCAGCTCACCAGCGGCGTCGCCCACGACTTCAACAACCTCCTCACGGTGATCTCCGGCAATATCGGCTTCCTCGAGCGCACGGTGACGGACGCGACGGGCCGGCGCCGCCTCGACATGATGCGGAGCGCGGCCGAGCGCGGCGCCCGCCTCACGGCGCAGCTCCTCGCCTTCTCCCGCCGCCAGCGCCTCGACCCCAAGCCCGTCGACCTGAACGAGACGGTGGCGTCGATGCGCGACCTCCTCCAGAGCTCGATGGGCGGCGCCGTGCGGATCGAGACCGTGCACCAGCGGGACCTGTGGCCCGCCATGGTCGACCCGACCCAGATCGAGCTCGTGATCCTGAACCTCGCCATCAACGCCCGCGACGCCATGGAGGTCGGCGGCGCCCTCACGATCGAGACCGCCAATGTCGGGCTCGGCAGCCCCCGGACGCCCGAGGAGCCGCAGGCCGGCGAGTACGTCATGGTCTCGGTCAACGACACCGGCACCGGCATCCCGCCGGCGGTGCTGGAGCGGGTGTTCGAGCCCTTCTTCACGACGAAGGAGGTCGGCAGGGGATCGGGCCTCGGCCTCGCCCAGGTCTACGGCTTCGCCAAGCAGTCGGGCGGCGGCGTACGCATCGACACGCAGATGGGGCAGGGCACCTCGGTGCGGGTCTACCTGCCCCGGGCGAGCGCCGCGGCCCTCGGCGCCGGCCTCGCCGCGCGGGCCGACTGCCCCGTGTCGCAGCAGGCCGACGGCCACCCCGTCGTGCTCGTGGTCGACGACGACAGCGCGGTCCGCGAGATCACCGCGACGCTGCTGGCCGAGCTCGGCTACGCGGTGCGGGAGGCCGGGTCCGGGCACGCCGCCCTGGCGGCCCTCGACCGCGACCCCGAGATCGACCTGATGGTGGTCGACTTCGCCATGCCGGGCATGAACGGCGCCGAGGTGGCGCACGAGGCGAGGCGGCGCCGGCCGGCCCTGCCGATCCTGTTCGTCACCGGGTACGCCGACACCGCGGCGCTGATGCAGACCGGCCAGGCCGGCGCCGACCGGATCGTCCAGAAGCCGTTCCAGGACGGCGAGCTCGGCCGCAAGGTGAAGGCGGCGCTGCGCAGCGGGCAGCGTCCCGCCGGGCCGCGGCTCGTGAGCAGCCGCGAGGCCGGTTCCTGAGGGGCCCGCGGGGCGCGGCCCGCGCGGCCGCGGGGGGCCTTGCGGGCGCTCACGCCTCGATCATCGCCCGGATCTTCTGCGCCAGGAGGTCGACCGGGAACGGCTTCGTGATCATCTGCATGCCGGTCTCGAGGAAGCCCGCCATGGCGGCGTTCTCGGCGTAGCCGGTGATGAACAGCACCTTCAGGTCAGGCCGGCGCTCCCGCGCCTCGTCGGCGAGCTGGCGTCCGTTGAGGCCGGGCAGGCCCACGTCGGTGACGAGGAGGTCGACGCGCGCGCGCGACTTGAGGATCCGGAGGCCGGCGGGGCCGTCCCGCGCCTCGAGGGCGCGGTAGCCGAGGTCGCGCAGCACGTCGACGATCAGGCCGCGCACCGCCGGCTCGTCCTCGACCACCAGCACGGTCTCGCCGCTGCCCGCGAGCAGCGCCTCGGCGGGCTCGGCCGCCGGGGCGGCGGCCGGGGCCTCGCCGCGGTGGCGCGGCAGGTAGACCCTCACGGTGGTGCCGCGGCCGACCTCCGAGAGGATGCGGGCGTGGCCCTCCGACTGGCGCGCGAAGCCGTAGATCATGGACAGGCCGAGGCCCGTCCCCTGGCCGAGAGGCTTCGTGGTGAAGAACGGGTCGAAGGCCCGGCGCATCACCTCGGCCGGCATGCCGGTCCCGGTATCGGTGACGGCGACGCAGACGTAGGCGCCGGGCTCGACGTCGCCGTGGGCGGCCGCGTAGGCCTCGTCCAGCCGGGTGTTGCAGGTCTCGACCGTGAGCCGGCCGCCGTCCGGCATCGCGTCGCGGGCGTTGATGACGAGGTTGAGGATCGCGCTCTCGAGCTGGTTGGGGTCGCACAGCGTGGGCCAGAGCCCCTCGGCGAGCCCGACCTCCAGGGTGACCCGCTCCCCGATGGTGCGCCGGATCAGGTCCTCCAGCGAGCGCACGAGGGCGTTGGCGTCCACGGGACGCGGGTCGAGGGGCTGGCGGCGCGCGAAGGCGAGGAGCCGGTGGGTCAGGGCCGCGGCCCGGTGGGCCGAGGTGAGGGCGGCGGTGATGTAGCGGTCGGCGACCTCGATCCGCCCCTGCTTCAGGCGGGTGCCGAGCATGTCGAGGGAGCCGACGATGCCGGTGAGGAGGTTGTTGAAGTCGTGGGCGATGCCGCCCGTGAGCTGGCCCACCGCCTCCATCTTCTGCGACTGCCGGAAGGCCTCCTCCAGCTCCCGCTGGTCGGTGACGTCGCGCCCGACGGCGTGCAGGTGCTCCTCCGCCGGCACCGCCGTCCAGGACAGGATGCGGTAGGAGCCGTCCCGGTGCCGGTAGCGGTTCTCGAAGCGCAGGGTCGTGAGGCCCTGCTCCAGGCGCCCGACCTCCGCGGCCGTGCTGTCCCGGTCGGCCGGATGCACGAAGTCGACGAGCTCGGCGCCGACGAGCTCCTCGGCGCTCCAGCCGAGGACGTCGGTCCAGGCGGGGTTCACCGCCGTGATGATCCCGTCGAAGCGGGCGATGATCATGACGTCCTTCGAGAGGCGCCACATCCGGTCGCGCTCGCGGGTGCGCTCCGCGACCTGGATCTCCAGGGTCTCGTTGACCCCGCGCAGGATGTCGGCCGATTCCTGCCGCACCCGGGCGAGCCGCAGGTTGGTCTCGACCCGGGCGAGCAGCTCGCGGGCCGAGAACGGCTTGATCAGGTAGTCGTCGGCCCCGGCGCCGAGGCCCTCGATGCGCGCCTCCTCGCCGGCCCGGGCCGAGAGCAGGATCACCGGGATGCCGCGCAGGGCCGGGTCCTCCCGGAGGGCCGCGAGCAGCCCGAAGCCGTCGAGGCGCGGCATCATCACGTCGGACAGGACGAGGTCCGGCAGCTCCCGGCGCGCCGCCGCGAGGGCCGCCCGCCCGTCCGCCACCGCCTCGACGAGGTAGCCGCGGTCGACGAGGAGGCGCCGGACGTAACCGCGCATGTCGCTGTTGTCGTCGGCGAGGAGCACGCGCCCGGGAAGGCGCGCCGGGAGCGCCGTCCCGGCCGCCGCGTCGGCGACGCCCGGCGCCGGCAGATCCAGATCGTCCAGGCCCGCGTCGCCCAAGCCCTGGTCGCCCAAGCCCGCGTCGCCCAGGCCCGCATCGCCCAGGCCCGCCTCCGCCGGCTCCGGGGCGTCGTCGCGCAGCCAGCGCGAGGCCTCCGCCACGAACGCCTCGGCGCGCGTCGCGGTCGAGTCTCGCCGGCGCTCGGCGCGGACGCGGTCGGCGGGCAGGTGGGCGCTGCCGAGCGGCAGCGTCACCGTGAACGTGCTGCCGCGGCCGAGCCGGCTCTCGACGGCGACCGTGCCGCCGTGCAGCCGCGTCAGCTCCTGCACCAGGGCGAGGCCGATGCCGGAGCCCTCGAAGCTGCGCCCCTGGGCGCCCTCGACCCGGTGGAAGCGCTCGAACAGCCGCGGCAGCTCGGCCTCGGGGATGCCGACGCCCGTGTCGGCGACCACGAGGCGGACCGTCCCGCCCGCGCCCCGCAGGGAGACGGCGATCTCTCCCGCGAGGGTGAACTTGAAGGCGTTGGAGATCAGGTTGAGGACGATCTTCTCCCACATCTCCCGGTCGACGAAGGCCGGCTCGGGCAGGGGCTCGCACGTCACCGCCAGGGCGAGGCCGGCCTTGTCGGTCGCCGACTGGAAGCTCGAGGCGAGCTCGGCCGTGAAGCGGGCGAGGTCCGTCGGCTCGAAGGCCGCCTGCGCCCGCCCGGCCTCGATCCGCGAGAAGTCGAGGAGCGCGTTGACGAGCTTGAGGAGCCGCAGCCCGTTGCGGTGGGCGAGTCCGACGAGGCGGCGCTCGTCCGGCGCGACCGCCGCCGCGGGCTTGGCGAGAATCTCCTCGAGGGGCCCCAGCATCAGCGTCAGGGGCGTGCGGAACTCGTGCGAGACGTTGGAGAAGAAGACCGTCTTCTGGCGGTCGATCTCCGCGAAGGCCTCGGCCCGCAGCCGCTCCTGCTCGTACGCGTTGGCGTTGGCGAGCCCCGTCGCGATCTGCCCGACGAACAGGTCGAGGAAGCCGCGATACGCCTCGTCGAGGGGACGATAGGGGTTGAGCCCGGCGACGAACGCCCCCGCCGGCCGGCTCTGCCCCTGCTGGGCGATCGGCAGCACGAGGGCGTGGGCGGGCGGGCGGTCCCAGGGACCGGCGGGCATCCCGGCGAAGAGCGGCCCGAGCTCCGCCAGGGCGATCTCGGGGGCGCTCGGATCGAGGCGCCCGAGCGCGGCCTCGGCCGCCCGCGCCACCTCGCGCTCCGCCGGGTGGCCGGCCGCGATGCCGCCCCGGGCGAGGAGCGCCGGGCCGCCGGATCCCTCGCCGTCGAGGTAGGCGAGGGCGACCGGCAGGTCGTGCGTGCCCGCCCCGAGGCAGCCCGCCACCACCGCGCCGACCTCCCGGACCGTGCGCGCCGCCGCCATCCGGGCGCCGAGGTCGCGCAGGATGCGCAGGCGGCGCTCGCCGATGACGCGCTCGGTCTCCTCGGAGACGACGCAGAGCATCCCGGTGATGGTGCCGGAATCGTCGGCGAGCGGGCTGTACGAGAAGGTGTGGTAGGTCTCCTCGGGGAAGCCGCGCCGCTCGAGGAAGAGCAGCAGCCCCTCGTCCCAGGTCGCCTCGCCGGTGCCGAGCACCTGCGCGATGCGCGGGCCGATGTCGGGCCAGATCTCGGCCCAGACCGTGTCCGAGCGCGAGCCGAGCGCCCAGACCTCCTTGACGCCGAGGGTGGGCTTGTAGGCGTCGTTGCAGAAGAACGTGAGCTCGGGCCCCCACGCCATCCACATGGCGAAGCGCGAGCCGAGCATGATCCGGACCGCGGTGCAGAGCGATTGCGGCCAGGCCTCGACCGGCCCGAGGGAGGTCGCGGCCCAGTCCCGGGCCCGCAGGCGCGCGCCCATCTCCCCGCCACCGGGAAACATGCTGTCGGCCGACGCGAACGGTCTAGCAATCATGGGGGCGGACCGGGCTCGAAACTGTCCTGTAGGCGCGGAGGCCGTTCTCCGTTCGGACGGGGGACACGGCGGGTGGCCGGGGACCGGCGGGCCCTGGGAGAGATGATGCAGGCGGGAGAAATGCCAAGCCGCCGGGTGCAGTGAAGCCGCCGGGTGCAGTGAAGCCGCCGGGTGCAGTGAAGCCGCCGGGGGTCCGGAGGGTCGCGGCCCTCAGGGCGGCGAGCCATCCTTGGGCGCCGGCGCGGCGTGCCCGGGCGCCGCCGCGGCGTGCCCGGGCGCCGCCGCGGCGTGCTGGAGCGCCGCCGCGATGGCGGTCACGATGGCCTTCGGCGCCCGGGCGACCGAGACCACCAGCGGGTTCTCGTCGGGCGTGGGCACCTCCAGCGTCCGGAACTGACTGTCGAGCAGGCTCGTCGGCATGAAGTGGCCGTGGCGGGCCGCCATCCGCCGGCCGATCAGCGCGCGGTCGCCCTCGAGGTAGACGAGGCGCACGTCCGCGCGCGCGCCGATCAGCACGTCGCGGTAGGCCCGCTTCAGGGCCGAGCAGGTCACGACGCCGTGGCCGCCGCCCGCCCGGATCCCGTCGATCCAGGCCGCGATGGCGGCGAGCCAGGGCCCCCGGTCCTCGTCGGTGAGGGGCGTGCCGGCCTGCATCTTCTCGACGTTCGCCGGGGGATGGAAGTCGTCGCCGTCCTCGAACTCCCAGCCGAGCCGGCCGGCGAGCAGGCTCGCCACCGTGGTCTTGCCGGAGCCCGACACGCCCATCACCACGAGGACGGCCGGGAGCGCGGCCTTCGGTGCCGCGCTCATGACGGGCGGCCCGGCCCGGTTGGCCGCCGGCCCTCACTCGCAATCCTGCCGCCCATCCTGCCGGATCCTCTCGCCACGCCTTGAGCACCTACGCACCCGGAGCCCGGGTGATCAAGCGGATCGAAGGCGGCTCGCGGCTCAATCGGCCGGCGGCGTAGCGGCGGCGCCACGCCCGAGGGCCGGCCTCAGGCGCGACGGCGGCCCGCCCGCGGGATGCCCGCCGCGAGGACCGGCGGGGTCGCGGTGCCGGACAGGGTGAGCACGAGGCCGCCCGCCGCCACGCAGGCGCGGACGGCCGTGCCGGACGGCACCACGCGGGTTGCGGGGAGGGAGCGGTGCGGCGGAGCGGGCCCGGGAGGACGGCGCTCAGGCCGGCGGCCGGCGGGTCCAGTGCTCCGGGTTGACGGCGCCGTCCGGCACCTCGCCCCGGGCCAGGGCCGCGGCCTGCGCCGCGGTCTCCATGGCCTGGGCCTCGATTGCCGGCGGGGTGAGGCCGCCGACGTGGGGCGTGGCCACGACCTGCGGCAGCGCCGCGAGGAGCCGCGAGGGCATCTGGTCCGGCGCCCGGCCGACGTCGAGGGCGGCCCCGGCGAGGCGGCCCTCGCGCAGGGCCGCCGCCAGGGCGGCCTCGTCGACGAGGTTGCCCCGCGCCAGGTTGAGGAGCACGGCGTCGGGCCGCATGTGGGCGATGGCGGCCGCGTCGATGAGGTTCTCGGTCGCCTCGGTCGCCACGGCGAGGCAGATGACGTAGTCGGCGCGCGCCAGCAGCTCCCCGAACCCGACCTGGCTCAACCCCGGCTCCGTCACGCGCACGTGCGGATCGCTCACCAGCACGGTCATGCCGAGGCGGGCGAGGAGCGGGCCGAGGTTCCGCCCGATGGCGCCGTAGCCGATGATCCCGGCGGTGCTGCCGGCGAGCTGGCGTCCCATCAGGGCCTCCGGGCGGCGGCCGGCCTGGTAGTCGGCCGTGGTCCGGGAGATGCCCCGGGAGAGGTCGACCAGGAACCCGAGGGCGAGCTCCGTCACCGCGGCGACGAAGCCCGGCCGCGCCCGCGTCACCAGGATGCCGGCCGCGCTCGCGGCCGCGACGTCGATGGTGCTGATGTCGACGGCGACCCGCAGGACGGCCCGCAGATCGGGCAGCGCCGCCAGGACCTCGGCCGGGACCGCCGTCGCCCGGTCGGCCACGACGAGGTCGACGCCGCCGGCGGCCCGCGCCAGCGCCGCCGGATCCAGCGGGTCGTCCGCCTCGTGGAGCCGGACCTCGCCCACCGCCCGCAGGGCCGCGAGCGCCCGGGACCCGTAGTACTGGTCCCGCATCCGGGGCGTGTGGGTGAGGAGGAGCTTCATCGCGGGATGTCCGGCGCGGTGTGGCGCGGGGCGGCGGATCACTCCGCCGGCGCCTCGCGGGTGCGCCCGAGCGGCACGTGCGGCACGAGGCTCGCGACCGCGACCGCGGCGAGCGAGATCAGGAACACGGCCCAGAAGGTCTGGTGCAGGGCGTGCTGGAGCACGAGGCGCACGCCCGCGACCTCGCCCGGCGCGCCCCCGCTGGCGAGCACCTGCTGGAGCCGCTCCGCCGTGATGGCGGGGCCCCCGCCCGCGCTCGACAGTCCGTGGTTCAGGACGGCGCCGAACAGCGTCGCCCCGAGCGTGCTGCCGAGGTTGCGCGAGAACACGTTCGAGGCCGTGGCGCTGCCGCGCTGCGTCCAGGGCACGATCTCCTGGATCAGCATCAGGGCGGCGTTGCTGAGGAGCCCCATGCCGAAGCCCATCACCAGGGAGCCGGCGCCGGCGAGCGCCGGCGGGCTGTCGGGGCCGAGAACCACGAACGCGACGGCGCCGACCGGGAGCAGCAGGCTGCCGCAGACGAGGATCGGCCGGAGGCCGAACCGCATGACGCTGCGGGCCGCCAGCGTCGCGCCGATGGGCCAGCCCAGCACCATCACGGTGAGGGCGAGGCCGGCCACGACGGGGGATTGCCGCAGCACGCCCTGGACGAACATCGGCAGGAAGGTGGTGAGGCCGATCAGCGCCATGCCGGCGAGGAGCGAGGTCCCGTTGGCGGCGGCGATCGGCCGCTGGCTCCAGAGCGAGAACGCGATGAGGGGCTCGGGCGCCCGCCGCTCCTGCACCACGAGGAGGCCGACCGCGACCGCCCCGAGGCCGGCGGCGATGAGCGAGGTCGTCCAGCCCGCCCGCCCGGCCTCCGTCAGCGCGACCATCAGGGCGGCGACCGCGACGGTGAACAGGGCCGCGCCGGGCGCATCGATCGGGCGGCGCTCGCGCCTCACGTCCTCGTGCAGGTAGGCCACGAACAGGCCCGAGGCCACGAGCCCCACCGGCAGGTTGATCC
This sequence comes from Methylobacterium crusticola, assembly GCF_003574465.1. Lineage (GTDB taxonomy): Bacteria > Pseudomonadota > Alphaproteobacteria > Rhizobiales > Beijerinckiaceae > Methylobacterium > Methylobacterium crusticola. The sequence goes on along the minus strand of NZ_QOWC01000021.1, from coordinate 14,006 downwards.
AGAAGATCCACGACCACGAGGCGTGCTGGATGATGAGGCCGCCCGCCATCGGCCCCACCACCGCCGAGACCGCCCAGACGCTGGCGAGGAAGCCCTGGATGCGGCCGCGCTCCTGCACGCTGTAGAGGTCGCCCACGATGGTGAGGGAGACCGGCTGGATCGCGCCAGCGCCGATGCCCTGGAGCAGCCGGAAGGCGATCATGGCGGGCATCGACCAGGCGAGGCCGCAGAGCAGCGAGGCGGCCAGGAACAGGCCGATCCCGGCGAGCAGGACGGGCTTGCGCCCGTAGACGTCCGCGAGCTTGCCGAACACGATCGTGGCGGCGGTCTGGGTCAGGAGGAAACCGGAGAAGACCCAGGCGTAGAGCGGCAGCCCGCCGAGGTCGCCGACGATCTGCGGCATGGCCGTCGAGATGATGGTGGCCTCGATGGCGACCATCGCCATCGCGGCCATCACGGCGGCGATCACGAGGGGACGGCGCGTCGTCCGGGGTGTCGGCATGGATGGGGGGCCCGTACGGGTGCGGACGGGCCGGACGGCCCACCGCCCGGGCAGCTAAACCGATTGCGCGGGAAGGCAAGCACCCGGCGCGCATTCCTGCCCCGCGGCATCAATCGGCGTAAGTCACCGGGAGCGCCGTGGTGTACTTGATCCGCTCCATCGCGAAGGCGGAGCTGACGTCGTAGAGGTCCACGGACTGGATCAGGCGCTTGTAGACCCTGTCGTAGGCGGCGATGTCGGGCACGACGATGCGCAGCAGGTAATCGGTCTCGCCGCTCATCCGGTAGAACTCGACCACCTCCGGGATGGTGACGACGGCGGCGCAGAAGCGCTCGGCCCACTCGGCGGTGTGCCGGTTCGTCCGCACCGACACGAACACCGTGACGCCGACCCGCATCTTGTCGGGGTCGAGGAGCGCGACCCGGCGCCCGATGACGCCCTGCGCCTCGAGCTTCTGGATGCGGCGCCAGCACGGCGAGGCCGACAGGCCCACCCGCCGGGCGATCGCCTCGAGCGGTTCGCTCGCATCCTCCTGCAGGCACAACAGGATTTTCCGGTCGAACTCGTCCACGCAAAAATTTTCCACGTTCCGGCCGCATCGCGCAAGCCGATTGCCGCAACCTAGGCATCGCCGGCCGAAATCGCAATCCGCTCCCGGGCGGCCCGTGCCACTCTCGTGCGTCAGACGAATCGGAGCGCGATCATGACGAAGCTGTCCTTCTCCGAGCATCCGGCCGCGGTCGGGGAGACCTACTTCCAGCACATGGGCACCGCGGCGGGGTTCGGCCTGAGCATGATCGCCGGCGGCTGCGCCTGCCTGGTGCACGGGCTGCTGCCGTTCGCCTTCACCAGCACGGGCTCGCGGACGATCCTGCGCCTGCACGAGCGCATGGTGGTGCACCGCGCCCGTGCCGCGCGCCACCGCGGCGCGGGCGGCGAGGCGGGCGCCTTCGCGCCGCCGCCCGCCGCCTGACGCCCGCCGGACCCTCGGGCCCGGGTTGACGGGGCCCCGGCTTTCCGGGGAGCCTCGCGGCAGAACGCGCCGGCGAGCGCGGGCCGGCCGCCCGCCCGGGCGGCGCCGGAGATCGAGGGAGTACGTTCGATGAGGTGTCTCACGCGGGCGGCCGGCGCGCTTCTCCTGGCGCTCGGCCTCGCGGCCCCGGCGCGCGCCGAGGTCAAGGAGGTCCGCTTCACCCACCAGCCCGGCCTGATCTACATGCCGCTGATCCTGGCCGAGCAGCAGAAGCTGGTCGAGAAGCAGATCGCGGCCGCCGGGCTCGGCGACGTGCGGGTGAGCTGGATCACCCTGACGAGCGGCGGCGCCTCGGTCGACGCCCTGATCTCCGGCAACGTCGATTTCGTCACGAGCGGCGCCACCAACCTGCTCCTGGCCTGGGACCGCACGCGCGGCGAGGTGAAGGGCCTCGCGGCGTCGGCCGGCGCCCCCATGATGCTCGTCACCCGCAACCCGGCGGTGAAGACCCTGGCCGACTTCTCGTCGAAGGACAGGATCGCGGTGCCGACCGTGAAGGTCTCGACCCAGGCGGTGCTGCTCCAGATCGCGGCGGAGCGCCAGCTCGGCGACGGCGGCCGCAACAAGCTCGATCCGATCACCGTGCAGCTCGGCCACCCGGACGCGGTGGGCGCCGTGCTGAGCACCAACAACGAGATCAACAGCCACTTCTCGCTGCCGCCCTACCAGCAGATCGAGCTGAGGGACCCGCGCGTCCACGTGGTGCTCAACTCCTACGACGTGGCCGGGGGGCCCCTGAGCAACGCCGTGGTGTTCGGGCGCCGCAGCTTCGTCGAGCAGAACCCGAGGACCGCCGCGGCGATCCTGGCGGCCCTGGAGGAGGCCGACGCGCTGATCCGCGACGACCCGAAGCGAGCCGCCGAGCTCTACCTCGCGGCCACCCGGGAGAAGCTCACGGCGGACGAGCTCGTGGCGATGATGAAGCAGCCCGGCGTCGTCTTCTCCACCACGCCCTACGGCACCATGCTGCAGGCCGAGCACCTCGCGAAGGCCGGCGTGCTGAAGTCGCGCCCCAAGGACTGGAAGGAGTTCTTCTTCCCGGCGGTGCACGACCGGCCCGGGACCTGACGCGACGCCGCGGGCGGCCTCACCCCGCCGCCTGGTCGATGAGGGCGGCGAGGCGGCGCAGCGCCAGCCCGTAGCCCTGGGTGCCGAAGCCCGCGATGACGCCGTCGGCCCGCAGCGAAACGTAGGAATGGTGCCGGAAGGCCTCGCGCTTGTGCACGTTCGAGATGTGCACCTCGAGCACCGGCCCCTCGAAGGCGTTGAGCGCGTCCAGGATCGCCACCGAGGTGTGCGTGAAGGCCGCCGGATTGATGGCGAGGCCGGCGGCGTGCGCGCGGGCCTCGTGGATCCAGTCGATGATCTCGTACTCGCGGTTCGATTGGTGGAAGCGCAGCTCCAGGTTGAGCTCGCCCGCCAGGACCCGGCACTGCGCCTCGACGTCGGCGAGGGTCTCGTGGCCGTAGATGTGGGGCTGGCGCTTGCCGAGCAGGTTCAGGTTGGGGCCGTTCAGCACGTAGACGAGGCGGCTCATGGCGGGGCCTTTCGCGGCGGGACGCTCAGTAGGACACGCGGGCCACCGCCCGCAGCTCGTCGGCCGTGGTGGTGCCGAAGCCGAAGAACTCGAGGTAGGCCGGGATCTGCTCGAACAGCATGTCGGTGCCGACCTGGATAGGGCAGCCCTTCTCCTGCGCGGCGCGCAGGAAGGGCGTGAATTCCTGCTTCATCACCACCTCGCCCACGAAGGTGCCGGGGTCGATGCGCGCGACGTCGACGGGCAGGGGATCGCCCTCCTTCATGCCGAGCGGCGTCGCGTTGACCACCACGTCGTACCCCGCCGGATCCTTCGAGCCGGTCGTGATCCCGAGCGCGGGGTAGTGCTCGCGCAGGCGGCCGGCCAGCGCCGCGGCGGAGTCCGGGAAGTTGTCGTGGACCCCGAGATGCGCGACGCCCGCCGCCGCGAGCGAGGCCGCAATGGCCGAGCCGACGCCGCCGCTGCCTACGACGAGCACCCGGGCGCCCTCGAGGGCGCGCCCCTTGCGCTGGATCCCGCGCACGAAGCCGGCGCCGTCGAACATGTCGCCGAGAAGGCTGCCGTCCGGGCGCCGCAGCACCGCGTTGCAGGATCCGGCGATCTTGGCGGTGGTGCTCACCTCGTCGAGGAGGGAGACGGTCGTGATCTTGTGCGGCATGGTGACGAGGGCGCCGCGGATGTTCGTCAGCCGGAACAGCGACCGGAAGACGTCGGGGTACTCCTCGGCCTTGACGCCCATCGGCACCACGACCGCGTCGATCCCGTGCTTCTCGAAGTACGGGTTGTAGATCATCGGCGCCTTGAACGACTCGGTCGGGTAACCGAGATGCGCGATCAGGGTCGTGGTTCCGCGGATCATGAGCGACCTCCTGCCGGGCTCGGCCCGGTCCGGCGCGGGGCGCCGGCCGATGCCTCTGCGTCATCCGGGCCGCGCCGGCACCGCCCGGCCCGGTCGGACACTGAGCATGATTTCGCGGCCGGCGCACCGGTTCCCGCGCGGCGAGCCGGCGGAATGAGCGCCCGCCTCCCGGGGTTTAGGCCGGCGCCTCGCTCCGGGGCGCCGGCCGTGGGCGGCCCCGCGACCGTCCTACGCCGCGGTCTCGCGGACGACGCCGCGGGCGATGAGGTCGTCGATCTCGGCGGCGGCGTAGCCGTGGGCCGCGAGGATCGCCCGGCTGTGCTCCCCGAGGAGCGGCGCGGGGCCGTGCACCCGGCCGGGGGTCGCCGAGAACTTCACCGGCAGGCCGAGGGTCGTCGTCGCGCCCGCCCGCGGGTGGTCCACCTCGACCACCATGCCGCGGGCGATCGCCTGCGGATCGCGGTGCATCGCGGCGACATCGAGCACCGGGCCCGCCGGGACGCCGCCGGCCTCGAGCCGCGCCAGCCACACCGCCGAGCCGGCCCGGCGGAAGTGCGGCGCGAGCGCGGCGGCCAGGTCGAGCCGGTTCGCCATCCGGCCGCGATTGTCCGCGAAGCGCGGGTCGGCGGCGAGCTCGGGCGCGCCGAGCACCTCGAGCAGCCGGCCCCAGTTGGTCTGGTTCGCCGCCCCGACGGTGATCCAGCCGTCCGCGGTCTCGAAGGCCTCGTAGGGCGCGTTGAGCGGGTGGGCCGAGCCCATGGGGCCGGGCGGCGTGCCGGTGGCGAGGGCGATCGCCGATTGCCAGTAGGTCTGCACGATCCCGGCCTCGAACAGCGAGGTGTCGACCTCCTGGCCGGCGCCCGTCTTCAGCCGGTGGGCGTAGGCCGCCAGCACCCCCATGGCGGCGAGGATGCCGGCGGTGATGTCGGTCACGGGCGCGCCGCTCTTCACCGGCGGCCGGCCCGGACCCTCGCCGGTGATGCTCATGAGCCCGCTCATCCCCTGCGCCACGAGGTCGAAGCCCGCGCGCCCGGCATAGGGCCCGGTGCGGCCGAAGCCCGAGAGCGAGCAGTAGATCAGGCCCGGGTTCGTCTCCCGCAGGGCCGCGTAGCCGAAGCCGAGGCGCTCCATGGTGCCGGCGCGGTAGTTCTCGATCAGCACGTCGGCGTCCCGCAGCAGCCGGCGCAGCACGGACTTGCCGTCCGGGCTCTTGAGGTCGAGGGCGAGGCCGCGCTTGCCCCGGTTCATCATCATGTAGGCGGCGCTCTCGCCCGCGATGGCCGGCGGGACCATGCGGCGGGTGTCGTCCCCGCCGTCGCTCTTCTCGACCTTGATGACCTCGGCGCCCATGTCGCCGAGCATCAGGCCGCAGACCGGGCCCGCCATGATGTGGGCGAGCTCGACCACCTTCATGCCCGCGAGCGGGCCGGACCGACCCTCGATCGTACGCTGCGTCATGGTGCCCTCGCTCCGCGGCCGCCGGCGCGTCGCTGGACCGGCGCCGCGGGCGCATGGTGCAGGCGAGAGCGGCGCTCGCCAAGAGACGCTCGGCAAGAGACGCCCGCCAAGACACACCCGGCAAGCGACGCCCGCGGGGCGTGTGGCCCGCCAGGAGCCGCGGCCGGACGGCGCTCCGGCCGGAGCGCCATCCGGCGAGGCCATCCGTCGCGCCCCCGGCGCGGCTCCCGCGCCCGCTCCGTCCGCGTTGAGGCGGCGGGTTCGACGGAGGGACACGGGGATGAGCGCAGAGGGGCGGGCCGAGGAGCGGGACGACGACCGGGAGAGCACCTGGGCGGCCTTCCGCGAGGCCGTCAACATGAGCCCGGCGGAGCTGGAGGCCTGGCTCGCCACCGAGGAGAGCCGGTCGGTCGGCTGGACCCCGGACGGCAAGGGGGAGTCGGTCGGCCACCGCGAGGGGCGGCGGATCGTCGAGATCAAGCACGCCCGGAAGGCCGCGCTCACGGACGACGACTACGCCCACATGCGGAAGGTCGTCGGCTACGTCCGCCGCCACCTCGCGCAGGGGGGCCCGGAGGCGGGCAAGGCGGAGTCGCGCTGGCGCTACTCGCTGATGAACTGGGGCCACGACCCGCTCAAGGACTGAGCGCGCCGCCCGCGATGCCGGCCCGCCCGGCACGGCGACACGGTGGCGCAGGACCCGGAACAATCCTCTCCCGCCGCGGCCCCGCCGAAGACCAATCTTCGCCGAGAAGGGCGGGCGGCGCGGCGGTCCTCGCCCGGTCCGGGTCCGGCCCGGATCTTGCTGAACACTCCCGGCAGCTTCCCGTCTTCTCACTTCTCATCGGTCCGGCGGCGTGGCTGACTGAGGTCTTCCGGGTGGCGGGGGTCGGCGATGGCGGGCGGAGCGGAGCGGCACGGGATCCTGCGACGCGCGGCCGTGGGCCTCATGGTCGGGGGCATCGCGGCCGCCCTGGGGGGCGCCGGCATCGCCGCCCTGGCGCCCGCCTACGGCGCCCTGTCGCGCAGCCTCGAGGAGGCGCTGCATCCCGACGGCGACGGCCCCGAGACGCGCGTCGCGCTCGGGCCGCGCGGCCACGACGTGCGGCTCTCGGGCGAGCTGACCGCCGGGGCCGCGGCCCGCCTCGCCCGCCTCCTCGACGCCCATCCCGGGATCGTGCGCCTGCACCTCACGAGCGAGGGCGGGCTGGTGGAGGAGGGCGTGGCGGTGGGCGACCTCGTGGCGGCCCGGGGCCTCGTCACCTACGTGCCGGATTACTGCGTCTCCGCCTGCACGCTCGCCTTCGTGCGCGGACGCGAGCGGCTGATGATGGAGGACGGGCGGATCGGCTTCCACGCGCCCTACGAGCCCGGCGCGTTCGGCGAGATGTTCGCCGTGGACGCGAGCGCGGAGCGCGGCCGCTACCTCGCCGCCGGGATCGCGGCCGATTTTGTCGACGAGGCCCTGGCGACGCCCTCGCGCGCGCTCTGGACGCCCGGGGCGGCCCGCCTGCGCGCGGCCGGGGTCATCACCGGCACGGTCGGGCCCGACCGTCTGCCCGACTCGACCCTCGACGACGACCCGACCTCCGGGGGCGCGAGGGGGGCGGTCCTGCGCGCCGTGGGCCTCCTCGGCGCCCTCGAGGGCGCGGCCCCCTGGGTGATCGACGACATCGCGGCCCGCTACCTCGATTCCTACCGCCGGGAGGCGAGCGAGGCGGACGGCCTCGACCTCATCCGGACCGCCTCGGCCCGGGCCATGCTGGCCGCCCTCGCGGAGGCGGAGGACGACACGGTGGCGGAGTTCGGCCGCTTCCTCGCGGCCGCCCTCGCGGCGGGAGGCGAGGAGGACGAGGAGGAGTGCGTCGCGGTGGGGCGCGACGGCGACCTGCTGCGCGCGGTCGCCATCCTGGAGCGGCGGGACTCGGACGCGCCGGGAAAGGCGAGGGCGCTCCTCGAGCGGGCCCGGCCGGGGCACGCCGCGGCGCCCGACGCGAGGCCGCGCCGGATCGCGCGCGCCGGGCGGGAGCGCGATTGCGCGGGCCTGCGCCGGGGCCTCGCCGACGCGCTCGGACGGCCCGACGCGGCCGCCCGCCTGCGCGCCCGGTTCCTCGGCGGCGCGCGCCCGGCGCGGGCCCGGGAGGCGTCCGCCAAGGCCGACTGACGCTGCGACACCGCGGGCCCGTGCGCGCGGGGTGCGTGGGGTGGCAGACCACGCAGGCGCCCGATCCATACGCGATTTTCACGAACCGGGGCGGGCAGGCCTCTCGATCCTTCACGGGGGTCGGCGCAAGTCTCGGGGGCGGTCCCCAGGATGGGCCGCGCGAACCCCGACCCGCCGCCATGACGGATCCCGTCCCCGCACAGCACGAGCCCGCCGCTCGCGCCCCCGAGCTTCCTGGTCGGCCAGGACGCGCAGGGCCGCTGGCTCGCCGTCGAGACCCGCGGCCTCGGCGGGAGCAGCTTCCGCAGCCGGGGCGACGCGCTCCACGACGCCAGCGTCGAGACCGACCGCCGGCCCGGCGCCGTCCGGCTCGCGGAGGGCCCCGTGGCGTTGCGCCTGTGAGCCCGCGGGGCGCGGCCCCGCCCGGGCGCGCGGCACGCCTCAGGTGGCCTCGACCGTGAGCTCGCGCGCCATCATCCGGGCGAGGCCGACCACGTCCGCGATCACGAAGGGCTTCTGCACGAAGATGCTGCCCGGCACCCGCTGCCGCCGCAGGTTCACGGTGGTCGAGGAGTAGATCACCGGCCGGTGCGGGTGGACGAGGCGGTAGGCTTCGGCGACGGCCCAGCCGTCGATCAGGCCGGGCAGGCGGATGTCGGTGAAGAGCCAGTCGATCTCCGGCCCGCGCTGCCGCAGGAGCGTGAGCGCGGCCTCGCCGCTCGAGACCGTGTGGGTGCGCAGGCCTTCCTGCTCGCACAGCGTCACCAGCACTTCGAGGAGCAGGTAATTGTCCTCGACGATCAGGACACTGGCGGTCTTCTTCTCGGGAATGGGCATCGCGGAGGACTCGCCGGTTCTGGGCGACGGTCTGCCGAAACGGTTAACAAACCCTGAAAGACATCCCCCGAAAGGAGAGGTGCGGCCGAGGCCCGATGCCCGGTCCCGCCGTGCCCCCGGGGGCCGGCGCGCACCCGGCCGGCGCCGGCGGCAGCCCCCCGCGTGCGTTGCGCCGGCGCAACACCGGGCGGGCGCGCGGCCGGCCCGGGGCCGGCGCCGCAGCGTGGCCGTAATTCGGCGGTGAGGTGGCTCCGTCCCGCGATGTCCGGCCCCTCGCGCCGGCCGGCGGCGAGGCGCCGTCAAGGTTGACGGAACCTTCGCTTAACCGGCCCGGCCCTAAGAGGAACCGGGATCCGAGAGGATACCAGTGTCCAGGACGGCGCCCGGGCGGTGATGCGCCTCGGCGCGCCGCCAGAGGAGTCCACGATCGATGTCGCTGTCGCCCGCGCCGCTGCGCGCGCTCAAGCTCGCCGCCGCCCTGGGGCTCGCCCTGTCCATGGCGGCCTGCGCGTCCAACAAGGATCTCGCGGACGCCTCCGCGTACGGGGCGGGCGGGGGCGCCGCCACCCCGGGCAGCAGCCAGGACTTCGTGGTCAATGTCGGCGACCGGGTGTTCTTCGAGAGCGACTCGACGGACCTTACCCCGACCGCGACCGCGACGCTCGACAAGCAGGCGCAGTGGCTGTCGCGCTACGGGCGCTACACGTTCCTGATCGAGGGCCACGCCGACGAGCGCGGCACCCGCGAGTACAACTTCTCCCTCGGCGCCCGCCGCTCCCAGGCCGTGCGCGACTACCTGGCCTCGCGCGGGATCCCGGGCAGCCGGATGCGCACCGTCTCGTACGGCAAGGAGCGCCCGGTCGCGGTCTGCAACGACATCTCGTGCTGGTCGCAGAACCGCCGCGCCGTCACGGTGCTGGACGGCAGCGCCGGCTCGTGACCTCCGGCGGCGGCGGCCGGAACCGGCGCGCCGCCGCCCCACTTTTGCCCGCAGGCGCGGCATCTGCTAACCGCGCCGGGCCCCGTGGCCACCGCCGCCCCAAGCCGTGAAGCGCCCCGCCATGCTCCGCCGCCTGCTCCTCGTCTCCGGTCTCGTCCTCGCCGCCACGCTCCCGGTCCGGGCCCAGGACGCCGCCGAGTTCGTCGTGCGGCTCAACCGGCTCGAGAACCAGTCGCGCCAGATGGCCGGGCAGATCGAGTCCCTCCAGTACGAGAACCGGCAGCTCAAGGAGCAGCTGCGCAAGTTCCAGGAGGACGTCGAGTTCCGCTTCCAGGACGCGAAGGGCGGCCGCCCCGCCGCCGGCACGCCGCCGGCCAAGCCCCAGAAGCGCAGCGACGCCTTCGACCCGGGCCAGAACCCCGCCGCCCCCGGCGCGCCGCAGCCCCTCGGGACCGCGCCGTCCGCCACGCCGCGCGCCGTCGCGGCGACGCCGGCGACGCCGGCCGCCGGCGCGGCCCTCGCCCCCCCGCCGGCCGCCATCGAGGAGGACGACGCGCCCGAGTACGGCGAGCCCGTCGACCTCAAGGCCCCGCCCCGGCCGCCGGCCGTGGTGGCGCCCGCGGCCCGGCCGCCCCAGAGCGTCGCCGCCACCGGCAGCGGCGACCCCAGGGCCGACTACGAGACCGCCTACGCGTACGTGCTGCAGCGCCAGTACGAGCAGGCCGAGATGAGCCTGCGCCAGTTCATCCAGTCGCACCCCCGCGACGCCCTGGTGCCGGACGCGACCTACTGGCTCGGCGAGAGCTACCTCCAGCGCAACCGCACCCGCGAGGCGGCCGAGCAGTTCCTGAAGGTCTCGACGGACTACGCCCGCTCGCGCAAGGCGCCCGACGCGATGCTGAAGCTCGGCGCCTCCCTCAACGCCCTGGGGGCCCGCGAGCAGGCCTGCGCCACCCTGGCCGAACTCGAGCGCAAGTTCCCGCAGGCCTCGGCCACCGTGAAGCAGGGCGTCGACCGGGAGCAGCGGCGCGCGCGCTGCGCGGCGTGACCGAGGGGGCGCGGCCCCTCGAACCCGCCGAGATCGCGGCGCGCCTCGCCCCCTGGATCGGCCCGGGCGCGTCGCCGCGGGGCGCCGTGCTGGCCGTCTCCGGCGGGCCGGACTCGACCGCGCTCATGGGGTGCGCCGCCCTCCTGCCGCCGGCGCGCCCGGTCGTCGTCGCCACGGTCGACCACGGGCTCAGGCCCGCCTCCGCGGCGGAGGCCGAGGGCGTGGCGCGGGTCGCCGGCGCCCTGGGGCTCCCGCACCGCACCCTCGCCTGGCCCGGGCCGAAGCCCGCGACCCGCCTCCAGGCGGCGGCCCGGGAGGCCCGCTACGCCCTGCTCGCCGCCCTGGCCCGCGAGGTCGGCGCCGGGGTGATCCTCACGGCCCACACCCTCGACGACCAGGCCGAGACCGTGCTGATGCGCCTCTGCGCCGGCAGCGGCCCGGCGGGCCTCGCCGGCATGGCGCCGGCCCGGCCGCTCCGGGACGTCGTCCTGGCGCGCCCGTTCCTCGACCTGCCGAAGGCCCGCCTCGTCGCCACCTGCGAGGCCCGGGCTTGGGCCTTCGTGCGCGACCCGGCCAACGACGAGGCCCGCTTCGGCCGGGCGCGCATGCGCAGCCTGCTGCCGCTGCTGGCGCCCGAGGGGCTGACCCCGGAGCGCCTCGGGCGCCTCGCCGCCCGGGCGCGCCGGACGCAGGACGCCATCGAGGCGGCGGCCGGGAGCGCCCTGCGCGAGCTGAGGCGGGACGGCGGCGGGGAGGGGGGGCTCCTCCTCGACGGCGCCGGGTTCCTGGCCCTGCCGGAGGCCGTGGCCCTCCGGGTCGCCGCCGGCGCCATCGCGGCGGTGGCAGGATGCCGCAGCCGCCCGCTCCGGCTCGAGCGCCTCGAGGAGGCGTTGCTGGGGCAGATCCGCCCCGCCCTCGCCCGGGGCGAGGCCCTCCGGCGCACCCTCGGCGGCGTCCTCCTGGAGGCCCGGCGCGACGGGATGCTGCGCCTCGCGCCCGAGCCGGCCCGGGGCCCGGGGCGGAGCGCGGGATCGTGATGCCGGGGCGCCCCGGAGCCGACGCCGCACGTCCCGCCGATTTACTTGGCAAGGGTGGGGTGCGTGCCTACATTGGGGCCTGAGTGCCGGTGCCCTTCCAGCACGCCCGCACGGCGCGGCGCTCCTCAGGGATTGACTCTTCAGATGAACCCCAATTTCCGCAATTTCGCCCTGTGGGTCGTCATCTTCCTGCTGGTGCTGGCCCTCGTGACCCTGTTCCAGAACCCGGGTCACCGGTCGGGCGGCGGGGAGATCGCCTACAGCCAGCTCCTGAACGACGCCGATGCGGGCCGCATCCAGAGCGTCGTGATCTCGGGCCAGGAGGTGAGCGGCACCTACACGGGCGGCGGCACGTTCACGACCTACGCGCCGAGCGACCCCTCGCTGGTGTCGAAGCTGCAGGGCAAGGGCGTGACCATCACGGCCCGGCCGCCCTCCGACAACACCCCGTGGTTCATCGCGCTCCTCGTCAACTGGCTGCCGATCCTCGTCTTCATCGGCGCCTGGATCTTCCTGTCGCGCCAGATGCAGTCCGGCGCCGGCCGCGCCATGGGATTCGGCAAGTCGAAGGCCAAGCTCCTCACCGAGGCGCACGGGCGCGTCACCTTCGAGGACGTGGCGGGCGTCGACGAGGCCAAGGAGGACCTCCAGGAGATCGTCGAGTTCCTGCGCGATCCCCAGAAGTTCCAGCGCCTCGGCGGGCGCATCCCCCGCGGCGTGCTCCTCGTCGGCCCGCCCGGCACGGGCAAGACGCTGATCGCCCGCGCGGTCGCCGGCGAGGCGAACGTGCCCTTCTTCACCATCTCGGGCTCGGACTTCGTCGAGATGTTCGTCGGCGTCGGCGCGTCGCGCGTCCGCGACATGTTCGACCAGGCCAAGAAGAACGCCCCCTGCATCATCTTCATCGACGAGATCGACGCGGTCGGCCGCCACCGCGGCGCGGGCCTGGGAGGCGGCAACGACGAGCGCGAGCAGACCCTCAACCAGCTCCTCGTGGAGATGGACGGCTTCGAGGCCAACGAGGGCATCATCATCATCGCGGCCACGAACCGGCCCGACGTGCTCGACCCGGCCCTGCTGCGTCCCGGCCGCTTCGACCGCCAGATCATCGTGCCGAACCCGGACGTGATCGGCCGCGAGCGCATCCTGCGGGTCCATGTCCGCAAGGTGCCCCTCGCCCCCGACGTCGACCTGAAGGTGATCGCCCGCGGCACCCCCGGCTTCTCGGGCGCCGACCTGATGAACCTCGTCAACGAGGCGGCCCTGCTGGCGGCGCGGCGCGGCAAGCGCATCGTCACCATGCACGAGTTCGAGGACTCGAAGGACAAGGTGATGATGGGCGCCGAGCGGCGCACCCTGGTGATGACCGACGACGAGAAGCGCCTGACCGCCTACCACGAGGGCGGGCACGCCATCGTGGCCCTGAACGTGCCGGCGACCGATCCCGTCCACAAGGCGACGATCATCCCGCGCGGGCGCGCCCTCGGCATGGTCATGCAGCTGCCCGAGCGCGACAAGCTCTCGATGTCCTTCGAGCAGATGACGTCGCGGCTCGCCATCATGATGGGCGGCCGGGTGGCCGAGGAGATGATCTTCGGGCACGACAAGGTGACGTCGGGCGCGCAGTCCGACATCGAGCAGGCGACCCGCCTCGCCCGCATGATGGTGACCCGCTGGGGCTTCAGCCCCGAGCTCGGCACCGTGGCGTACGGCGAGAACAACGACGAGGTCTTCCTCGGCATGCAGGTCAACCGGCAGCAGAACGTGTCCGAGGCGACCGCCCAGAAGATCGACGCCGAGGTCCGCCGCCTGGTGGAGGCCGGCCTCAAGGACGCCCGCCGCATCCTCGAGGACCGCAAGGGCGACCTCGAGGCCCTGGCCCGGGGGCTCCTGGAGTACGAGACCCTGTCGGGCGACGAGATCCGGGACCTGCTCGACGGCAAGCCGCCGGTGCGCGACGCGGGCGACTTCCCGCCGAGCCCGGCCCGCGGCTCGCCGGTCCCCTCCGCCGGCCGCGGCCGGCCCCGGGAGAATGACGGCGGCTACGAGCCGCAGCCGCAGGCCTGAGGCCCACGGCCGACGACGTTCCCGGGAGGGCGGCAGCGATCCTGCCGCCCTCTTCGTTTGACGACGCCCGGGCGCGGGGGCCGGATGGTCGGTCCCCGGCCCGGGGGCCGGCCGCGGGGCTGCCGAAGCACGATCGTTCGCGCGGATGGCACCCGGCCCCCGCCGGTACGGCGCGGCGCCGGCACCGGGCTTGCGGGGAGGGAGGCGGGCCGGTGCCGGTCGGCCCGAAACGGGACAGGGAGAGAGACGCGGTGCGCAAGTATTTCGGGACCGACGGCATCCGGGGCCGGGCCAACGGCGTGATCACGCCGGAACTCGCGCTCAAGGTGGGACAGGCCGCCGGGCTCGTGTTCCAGCGCGGGGATCACCGCCACCGGGTGGTGATCGGCAAGGACACCCGGTTGTCGGGCTACATGATCGAGACCGCGATGGTGGCGGGCTTCACCTCGGTCGGGATGGACGTGCTGCTGCTCGGCCCGATGCCGACGCCGGCCGTGGCCATGCTCACCCGCTCGATGCGGGCG
>NZ_QOWC01000020.1 GCF_003574465.1 Methylobacterium crusticola | reverse complement strand
AAAATTCCCGAATGAAAAAACCCGTCAGGCTCGGCCTGGCGGGTTTTCGCGTTCTCGCGGCCTCCGAGCGCGCGCGGGCCGCGGACCCCGGGAGGGGAGGGGGCGGACACCCCGTTGCGCCACCAGGCCGCCGCCCGCGACGCGGAGGCCCCCGACCCGCTCGTCGGGGACTCTCTTCACGGGCGCCGGAGCCCTCATCTGCGCATCGATCAGCGGGCAAGCCGGATCCGTCCCGCCTCGAGCAGTGGCTCACGAGGTCGCTGGGGGCGTGCTCGAGCCGGCGCAGGTCGGTCGACTTGGGGCGCACCTCGCTGAGACGGTCCAGGGCGAGCGCCTGCACCTCGCCGCAGGTGACCCTCCTCGTTCACGAGGACGAGCATCGTCCGGATGCTGCCCGAGAGATAAGCCGAGCTCGCGGCAGCGGCGCCGGAATGTCAGCCGGGCGACGGCGTCGACGCTGTGGCGGCGATGGCCGGAAGGCGAGCGGGGCGGCGCGGGCGGCACAGCACCCGATGACGTCGCAACCGCTCGCTGCTCGAGGTTCTTGATTGTGCCGCGCTTTCTGCGACGAACCCGTACCCGCTTCGTCGGAAGATGCTCCAGCGCGGCATCCGGTCGGGCCGCAACCGTGTGCCGCGCCGAAGGCCTCGTCGCACTCCGCGCTCCGCGGGACGATCGCGCGGGGCCGGCGCCCTGTCGGCCACGGCGGACGACGGCGGTCCCGCCTCACGCCCCCTCGTCGGGCGCGCACGCCGCCCGGGCGGCCTCCTCGGCGTCGACGATCGCTTGGGCGATCCGCACGATGAGGTCGTGGCGCGCATCCTCGATGGCCTGCTCGGCGGCTCCGCGCGCGGCCTCGGCGAGGCGCGCGCCCTCGTGCGCGACGATCGTGCGGGCGGTCCGGATCGCGTCGGCGTGGGGCTCGTGGGGACGGGGCATCGGATCGTCTCTGCGGACTGGCCGTTCGGCTGCGGCCCGAAGAACGCCGCCGGGGCGGGAACGGATCCACGGGGCGCCCCGCCCGGCGGCCGCGGAACGGTTCTCCCCTGCCCGGCATTCCCAGGCCCCGCCCGCGCACCGGCAGGCCCGGTGCCCCCGGGCGGCACTTGCAGCCGGGGGGGACTGGGAGAGGGCGCCGGATGCCGGCGCGGCGCGCAGCCTCGTCCCGCCCCGGGAGGAAACGATGCCGAAGCAGGAAGCCCTGAGCCCGACGATGCGGGCGGAGTGCGCCCGGGCAGGCCGCGTCCTGCTCGACCGCGCGCTCGGACGCCTGGGCCGGGAGGACCGCGAGGCCTTCTGGTCGGCGGTCGACAGCCTCTACGCCCCGCCCCGCCCGGCGGACGGGTCCGCGCCCGCCGCGGCGGCGCGGCGCTAGCCCGGAGCGCGCCCGGGCGCGCCGGTTGCCGCCGGGGTCAGAGGCCGAGGCCGAGTTGCCGCGGCCCCTCGGCGGGCCCGTGCTCGAACGCCGAGAGCGTCACGCCGATCAGGCGGACGCTGCGCCGCAGCGGGAAGGCGTCGGCCAGCAACCCGAGGGCGACCCGCTCCAGGGCCGCGCGGTCCGCGACCGGGGCCGGCAGGGAGCGGGCCCGGGTGATCTGCGCGAAATCGGAGAACTTGAGCTTCAGGGTCACGGTCCGGGCGCGCATCTCCTTGGCCGCCGCGGCGTCCCAGACCTTGTCGAGGATCGGCCGCAGCCGCTCGGAGAGGACCGGGAGCGCCGTCGCGTCGTCGGGAAACGTGCTCTCGGCGCCGAGCGACTTGCGGATGCGGTGGGCCCGCACGGGCCGGTCGTCGATCCCGCGGGCGACCGCGTGGTAGTAGGGCCCCGCGCTCCCGAAGGCCGCGACCAGCTCCTCCAGCGGCCGCGCCTTGAGGTCGCGACCCGTGAGGATGCCGAGGCGCCGCATCTTCGCCTCCGTCACCGGGCCGACGCCGTGGAAGCGGCCGATCGGCAGGTCCTCGACGAAGCGCGGGCCCTGGGCGGGCGTGATCACGAAGAGCGCGTCGGGCTTCCTGTAGTCGGAGGCGACCTTGGCCAGGAACTTGTTGTACGAGACGCCCGCCGAGGCGACGAGGCCCGTGCGCGCGAGGATCGCGGCCCGGATCGCCCGCGCGACCTCCGTCGCGCTGGCCAGGCCCCGCCGGTTCTCGGTGACGTCGAGGTAGGCCTCGTCGAGCGCGACCGGCTCGATCAGCGCCGTATGCTCGGCGAAGACCGCCCGGATCTCCTCCGAGATCGCCCGGTAGGCGTCGAAGCGGGGCTTGACGAAGACGAGGTCGGGGCAGAGCCGGCGCGCGGTGGCGGACGGCATGGCCGAGCGCACGCCGAAGGCCCGCGCCTCGTAGCTCGCCGCCGCGACCACGCCCCGCATCCGCGCGCCGCCGACCGCGATCGGCCGCCCGCGCAGGGCAGGGTCGTCGCGCTGCTCGACGGAGGCGTAGAACGCGTCCATGTCGATGTGGATGATCTTCCGGACCGGGCCGGCCGGGGCATCCTGCGGGGAACCATCCGTGCTCATCGCGCGTCTGCGGGCCGCTCGCGTTCTTGGTCCGTTCCAATTGTGGGCCGCCGCCCGCCGGGGTCAAGGCCGCCCGTGCCGTCATCCACGGCTCCAGAGCGGGGGAGAGAGGCCGCCCCGGAGCGCGCGGCGCGTCAGGGCGGCACATCGCGCCCGGGGCGGCGTTCACCGGCCGGCAACGCCGCGGCCGCCAGGGTGGCGCGTCCGCCTGATATGCCCCAGCAGGGCGGCGGACCGGCGGGCCGGGCCGCGCGGGAGCCGCGAGCGGGCCCGGCCCGCGGCGATCAGGCCGGCCCGCGGATCGTGATCAGGGTGACGGCCCCGTGCTGGAGCCGGCGCGGCGTGTGGCCCTCGCGGGCGAGCGCCTGCATGGCGATGTCCCGCGGGTCGCGCATCCCGGCCTGGATCGCGTCCTGGATCCGCACCCGGAGCGCCGCCTCCTCGCCGAGGTTCATCCGCCGCCCGGCCTCCCGGAAGGCGGCGTCGATGTGGGCCTTGGCGGCGAAGGCGAGGCCGCGGGCCGCTCCGCTCACGTTCACCGGCCGCCCTCCGGCGCCCCGGCCCCGGGCCCCGCCGGCACCGGATCGGCCGCGGCTCCCCGCCGCGCCGTCCGCCGGCGACCGGCCCGCGGCCGGACCCGCCGGGCCGCAGTGTTGGCCGGATGCAAAATATCCGGTGAATCCGCGCTGCTGCCCGTTGACTTGGTCTGGTCCTCGCAACACCTCTGTCTTGCTTGCATACAGGTAAGAAGATGAACGACACTGAAGCACCTGCCGTCGCTTTGATCGATCTCGCGAGCGACATCGTTAGCGCCTACGTCTCGAACAACAACGTGCCGGCGGCCGAGCTCCCGGGCCTGATCGTGTCCGTGCACGCCTCGCTGGTCGCCCTCGGCCAGCCGGCGGCGGCCCCGGTCGAGGATCACAAGGTCACGGCGGCCCAGATCCGGAAGTCCATTACCCCGGACCACCTGATCAGCTTCATCGACGGCAAGTCCTACAAGTCGCTGAAGCGCCACCTGACCTCGCAGGGCATGACTCCGGCCGACTACCGCCAGAAGTTCGGCCTCGGCCACGACTACCCGATGGTGGCGGCCAGCTACGCGGCGCAGCGCTCCGAACTCGCCAAGAGCATCGGCCTCGGGCAGCAGCGCCGCAAGGCCGTCGCCGCCCAGGACGTGGCCGCGGAGGCCACCGTGACGGAGGCGAAGCCCGCCCGGGCGAGGAAGTCCAAGCCCGCCGCCGCCGCGGCGGAGTAGGGTGGAACAGCCGAACCCATGGCGGCGGCAGGATGCCAAGCGCATCCTGTCGCTGCGGGGCGTGCTCCTCGTCGTGGTCGGCGTCGCGATCGGCGTCATCGGCCTCTTCTTCGCCGCGGGCGACCTCGTGCTGAGCTGGGGCCTCGAGGCGCCGACCTTCCGCTGAGCGCGCGGCCCGCAGGGTGCGGCTCCGCGCGCGCCGGACCTCACGGCGCGACGCGCAGGCGCAGCCTCGCCGGCCTGAACCCCCCGAGGACGGCCCGCAGGTGCCCGTAGATCGGGTGCCCGAGGAGCGCCACGCCCGCGAGCCAGCCGCCGAGCGCTCCCGCCGCGGCGAGCGCCGCCAGCGGCAGCCCGGGATCGAAGCCCCGCCCCGCCCCGGCGAGCAGCGCCGCCGGAGGGATCGCGGAGGCGCAGGTCACCAGGGCGCTCGTGCGCAGGGCGCGGGCGAACTCCCCCCAGCGCGCGTCCAGGCGGCGGCGGATGAGGTGCATTACCACCAGCACCTGCAGCGGCAGCGTGACGAACAGGCTGAGCGCGAGCGCCGCCGGGCCGAAGGCGGCCGCCCCCACGACGACGAGGCCCGAGACCGGCAGGCTGATCAGGCTCGACGTCAGGGTGTCGCGCAGCCCCCCGGAGGCCACCAGGATCGGCCCGCTCAGGATCGCCGCGAACGGGATCGCGGTGGCGAGCGCCATGGTCTGCACCAGCGGCACCGCCGCGAGCCACTGCTCCCCGAGCACCAGGCGCACCACCGGCCCGGCCGTCATGGCGATCAGGACGAGCGCCGGCCACTGGATCACCGCCACGTAGGACAATCCCGACAGGTAGGCGCGGCGCAGCGCCCCCCGGTCGCCGCCCTCGGCCGCGAAGGCCGGCAGCACCACCCCGGCCACGCTCGCGAGGATCAGCCGCTCGGGCAGCTGGCTGATCACCTGCGCGCGGGAGTAGAGCCCCACCGCCTCGACCGGGCAGAAGCGCCCGAGGACGAAGATCGGCAGCAGCTCGTAGGCCCGGTTCAGGAGGTGCGTGCCGGTCATGTAGCCGCTGAACCGCAGGGTCGCGCGCCACTCGGCCAGGCAGGGGCGGAACATCCAGGGATCGGGCCGCAGGCCCGTGGCGACGGCGGCCGTGGCGAGGCCGCTCGCCACCGTGGCCCAGGCGACGCTCATGAAGCCGAGGCCCGCCAGCGCGAGCGTGACCACCACGATCGCGAAGGTCAGGGCGCCCGCCACGTTGGCGCAGGCGAGCGCCCCGAACGCGAGGTCGCGCCGCATCAGGGCCATCCGGGGGGCGGCCACGGGCAGGAAGGCCAGCGCCAGGGCGAGCACGAGGAGGTAGGAGGCGAGGCCCGGCTGGCCGTAGGCCGCCGCGAAGGCGGGCGCCGCGGCCACGAGGCCGGCGGCGAGCAGGCCCGAGATCAGGAGCAGGATCGTGAAGGCGGTCCGGGCGCTCTCGCGGGTGATCTCCCGCTGCTGGATCAGGTAGGTGGTGGTGCCGAAATCCCGCAGGGACTCGATCACCTGGAGGGCGGCCGTGCCGATCAGCGCCACCCCGACCTGCTCGGGGGTCAGGAGGCGCGAGATCGCGGCGGTCTGCACCAGGGTCAGGATGCCGATCAGGCCGCGCTCGCCGGCGGCCAGGAGGACCGCGCGCCGGACGCCGCTCATCGGCCCTCGCCGGTGCCGGCGCCCGCCGCGGCCCCGGCGAGGCCGGCGGGCCGGTCGGTTCCGCCGTCCCGCACGTCGCCGATCACCCGGCCGGGCACGCCGACCACGAGGGCGAAGTCCGGCACGTCCGCCACCACGACGGCGCCGGCGCCGATGAGCGCGCCCCGCCCGACGTAGAGCCCGGCCAGGATCGTGGCGCGCGAGCCGATCGAGGCGCCGGCCCCGATCCGCGTCGGCGGCGTCGGCTCGCCCTGCGGCGCCTCCTCGTCCGTGACGGCGACGCCGTGGCCGACGAAGACGCCCTCGCCGAGATGCACGTTGCCGCACAGGACGCTGTGGGAGGAGACCTTGCAGCGCGGCCCGACGCTGCTGCCCGGCCGGATCTGCACGAACGGGCCGATGCGGGCGCCGGCGCCGATGCGGCAGCCCCGCAGGTCGACGAGGTCCGGATGCGTGATGATGGCTCCGTCCTCCAGGGACACGTCGGTCGTCGGCATCGCGCTCATGGTCTCCGCGGCGGCCTCCAGGCTGCCATCGAAATCCTAGGGATGGCGGGGAGGGCCAGCAGCTTAGGCTTTCGATCCGTCCGGCGGGCGGCGCGGTCTTCGGGCGTACCCGCACGGTGAGCCGGCGGGGGCGGCGGGCCGCAGGAAGGCGGCCTGCCGCCTCCTTCGGAGGGGGCCGGGCGGCGCGACCACCGCCTTTCGTGCGATCCGCTGGCCATCCGGGCGAGGCGGCCTCCCTCGTCGGCGCCGAAGGCGGGCGGCGTTACGTCGTTCCGCGGCGTTCTGCAAGCCCGGACGTGGCCTTAGAAATTCTCGGCGAGGCGGTTGTGGCGGGGGATCGCGGTCCCTACCGGCAGGCCGTGACCACCACCAGCACCCGCGTTCCGGGACCCCCTCCCGCCGCAGGTCGAGCCCGAGAGAGCGCGATCCTTGCTGAACAACCCGATCTGGACCGACCCGTCCCTGGCCCGCCACGTTCGGGACGACGCGCCGGAGGGGCGCGCCCTCGAGGTTCGCGACGTCCTCGCCTTCTTCAGGCGACGCCGCGCCCGGATCCTCGCCTGTGCCCTGGCGGGCGCCGCGCTCGGGGGGCTCTACACGCAGCTCACCCCGGCGCTCTACACCGCCCGGGCGCAGCTCGTGATCGACTCCAAGATGCCGCCCCTGTTCGCCGAGCCGGGGGGCGATCCCCGCGCCGCCCTCGACACCGGCCAGATCGCCAACCAGGTGGCGATCCTGAAGTCCGAGAAGGTGGCCCTGATGGTCATCGGCCAGCTCGGCCTGCGCAACGACCCGGAATTCGGCGGGGCGGCCGCCCGGCGCGGGTCCTGGCTCTGGGCCGTGCAGGAGCGCCTCGCGCCGGTCCTCGCGGGACTGCGGAGCCTCCTGCACCGCGGCGACAGCGACGCCGACGGCCGGCCCGGCGCCAGCCTCGAGGCCGAGCGGGCGCTCATCGACACCTTCAACGCCCGCCTCGACATCCGCCGCTCCGGCATTGCCTACGCGCTCGACATCGCGTTCACCTCGCGGGACCCGCAGAAGGCCGCCACGATCGTCAACACCGTCGTGGAGGCGTTCCTGCGCGAGAAGATGGAGGCCCGCGTCGAGGCCTCCCGCTTCGCCACCGACTGGCTCAACGAGCGGGTCGACCGCTTCCGCGCCCAGATGAACGCGGCGATCCGGGCCGTGCAGGAGTTCCGGGCCACGCACAATTACCGCATCCGGCGCCGCAGCGACCGGCGCGAGGAGGCCGACGCCTCCGGCGGCGGCCAGGCCGCTCCCCCCCGGGTCGTGGCCCCGGCGGACGACGAGCCCGGCACGCTCGAGGAGCTTGAATCCGCGGCCGAGACCTCGCGCAAGGTCTACGAGAGCCTGCTCGTCGTCATGGCCGAGGCCATGCAGCGCCAGAGCGCCCCGGTGCTCGATTCCCGGGTGATCACGACCGCGACGCGCCCGCTCCACCGCTCGTCGCCGGGCCTGCGCATCACGGTCCCGGCCGGGGCCGCGGCGGGGGCCGGCCTGTTCATCGGCATCGGCCTCGCCGGCCTCCTGCTCGACGGGCGGACGCGGACGCGGCGCCAGCTCCGGAGCGCGACCGGGCGCGACTGCATCGGCTGGATCACGCGGCGGCGCCCGCGCTGGGGCCGGGTGCCCGCGGGCGGCGGCCGGCAGGGACTCGACCCTGCCGAGCAGGCGCGGCTCTGCGCGGGCCTCGTCGACGGCCTGCAATGGACGCGGCTCGCCCTCACGGCGGCCGGGCACGCGGCACCGGTGCGCAGCATCGGTCTCGCGGCGGCGGTCCGGCCGAGCGGGCCCACCAAGGCCATGGCGGCGGTCGAGCTCGCCCGGCTCTACGCGGCGGCCGGATCGCGCACGCTCATCGTGGACGCCGAGATCACCGATCCGGTGATCAGCCGGACCTTCGCGCCGGACGCCGTCTCCGGGCTGTTCGAGGCCATGAGCGCCACGGGCACCCGCGGCCCCGTCGAGTTCGGCCGCATCGAGGGCCGGGCCGGCGAGATCCTGCGCATCGAGGGCAGCCGCCACGAGGGTGGGCGCCACGAGGGCGTGCGGCAGGAATCCTGCCGCAACGAGGCCTGGCGGCGCTCCGTCGTCGCCGTCGGCGACGGCTGCGACCTGCTCCCGCTCGTGCTCGACGGCCCCGCGCCCTCGCTGCACTGGCTCGGCTCGCCCGCCATGGAGGCGCTCCTCACGACGCTCCTCGGCACCTACGACGTCCTCATCGTCGACCTGCCGCCGGTGGGCGCGACGCCCGGCATCCTGGCGCTCGCGCCGCTGCTCGACGGCGTCGTGATGGTGGCGGAGTGGGGCCGGACCTCGACCCAGGCCCTCGGCGAGGCCTGCGCCACCCTCGAGCAGTCCCGCGCCCGCATCCTGGGCTCGGTGATGACCGAGGCCGATCCGGGCGCCACCAACGCGTGAGCGTGCTGCACTGCAACATCAAACCCCGCGGCACGGCATTGCGCCGAGCGCCGCGGGCGAACCCGTCTCGGGCAAGCCGCGGATCCGCGCGCCCGGCTGGGCGTCAGCTAGGCACAATCTGCATGCGATAGCGGCAATCCGGCGCCGATCCATCGCCCGCATGTCGACAGCGCATAACGCAACTGCGGCAACGGAGATTGCTGCGGCGCAGCACGATGGCCATCTTGCGGGACAGGGAGCCGCAGAGCTCCCGCATCTCCAACTCCGGAATGTGAGCCATGGCCTCTCTCGCGCCGACCCCCGTCCCGTCCCGCTCCCAGACCGCGCCCGCCGCCAAGCCGGGCCTCCTCGCCGAGATGCTGCGCCTCTGGGCCGCGCACAACCGGCGCCTGCTGGAACTCGGCGTCCAGCCCCTCTGACGCTTCCCGCCCGGCGCCGGGCCGCCGCCGCTCGACGGAGGCCCGGGGTTCCGGCGCGAGCGGGCGCCGCCCTCGAGCCTCACGCTCCCGGCGGCCGCGGCCCGGCCAGGCGCGCGACGATCGGCGCCGCGAGGGCGTGGTAGAGCCCCTCGGGGCAGACCAGCTTCGAGGTCGCGTCCGCGATCACGGCGGTGATCATCAGGGGGATCACCAGGGCGTGGTTCTCGGTCATCTCCGAGACGATCACGAAGGCGGTGATCGGCGCCTGCAGGACGCCCGTGAGGTAGGCCACCATGCCGACCAGCACCAGGGCGCCGACCGGCACGTCGGCGAAGAGCCGGGCGAACTCGGCGCCCAGGCCCGCCCCGACCGCGAGCGAGGGCGCGAACAGGCCGCCCGGGATGCCGCTGATCGACGACAGCGTCGTGGCCACGAACTTCGCCGGGGCGAACCACGGATGCGTGTCCGAGGTGCCGTGCAGGAGCGCCTTGGCCTGCTCGTAGCCGGTGCCGTAGGCGTGCCCGTCCGTGGCGAGGCCGCAGAGCGCGACGCCGAGGCCGCACAGGGCCGCGAAGGCGACCGGGCGCGCCGCGACGAGGCGCCCCGCCGCGCCCGGCAGGCCGCGCCCGACCGCGATGACGATGCGGCTGAACAGGCCGCCGAGGAGGCCGCCGAGGACGCCGCAGACCGGCACCACTGCCCAGGCCCGGCCGAACGGCAGGGTGTCGCCGGTCGAGCCGAAATACGTGTAGTTGCCCACGAGGGCGAGGGAGGTCAGGCCCGCCGCGATGATGGTGCCGAGGACGAGGCTCGAGGTCTTCGACTCGTAGGCCCGACTCAGCTCCTCGATCCCGAACACGATGCCGGCGAGGGGCGTGTTGAAGGCCGCCGCCACCCCGGCGGCGCCCCCGGCCAGGAGGAGGCCGCCCTGCCGCTCCGGCGCGAGGCGCCCGGCCGCCGCCATCAGGGCGGCGCCGACCTGCACGGTCGGGCCCTCGCGGCCCGCCGAGGCGCCGCACGCGAGCCCGAGGGTCATCACCACGATCTTGCCGACGGCGACCCGGAGCGAGACGAGGCCGTGGCGCGCGGCCGGGTCCTCGATGTGGCGCGCCGCGATCACCTGCGGGATGCCGCTGCCCTGCGAGTTCGGAAACACCGTCCGGGCGAGGAGCGCCGCCAGCGCGAAGCCGAGCGGCGTCAGGCCGAGCGCGATCAGGGGCGACAGCGCCAGGACCGCCCGGAACGCCGCCTGCGCGGCGTCCGCGAGGGCGGCCATCATGACGGCGGCGCCCCCGACGGCGATGCCGCCGATCAGGAACAGGGTGCGCCGGGTCCAGACGTCGAGGAGGCCCCGGGACGACCCCGAGAGACGCCCCAGCAGATCCCGCACCCGCATCCCGCACCTCGCTCCCGTGCCCGGCCCGCCCGCACCTTGGACGAAGACGCGGAGAATGCGAAGCTCGCGGGCGGCAAGGCAAGGCAAGGCAAGCCGCGGCTGCGCGGCAGGGCAAGGCGAGCCGCGGCTGCCCGGCAGGGCGCGGCGGGAGGAGGCGGGATGCGGGTGCTCGTGGTGGGGGCCGGCGCGACCGGCGGGTATTTCGGGGCGCGGCTCGTGGCGGCCGGCCGCGACGTGACCTTCCTGGTCCGGCCGGCCCGGGCCGCGCGGCTGGCCGCGCACGGGCTCGTGGTGCGCAGCCCCCTCGGCGACCTGCACCTTCCGGCGCCCGCGACCGTGACGGCGGACGGGATCGAGAATCCCTTCGACCTCGTGCTCCTGAGCTGCAAGGCCTACGACCTCGAGGCCGCCGCCGCCGCGGTGGCGCCGGCCGTGGGGAGCGGGACGGCGGTGCTGCCGATCCTCAACGGGATGGCGCATCTCGACGCGCTCGACGCCCGCTTCGGGCCCGAGCGGGTGCTCGGCGGCTCCTGCGCCATCGCGGCGACCCTGGGCCCGGAGGGCGAGATCGTGCAGCTGAGCGACCTGCACGCCCTCACCTTCGGCGAGCGGGACGGGAGCCGCTCGGAGCGGGTCGGGCGGATCGCCCGCACCCTGGAGGGCGCCGGCTTCGCGGCCCGCCTCAGCGACAGGATCCTGCTCGAGATGTGGGAGAAGTGGGTGTTCCTGGCCGCGCTCGCCTGCGGCACCTGCCTGATGCGGGGCGCGGTCGGCGACATCGTGGCGGCGCCCGGCGGCCGCGCGCTGATGCTCGGGCTCCTCGACGAGTGCCGCGGCGTCGCGGCGGGCGAGGGCTATCCCCCGCGCGAACGGTTCTTTGAGAGCAGCCGCGGCACGCTGACGGCGGAGGACTCGGCCTTCACCGCCTCGATGCTGCGCGACATCGCCCGCGGCGCGCCGATCGAGGCCGACCACATCGTCGGCGACCTGATCCGCCGCGGCCGCGCCGCGGCGCCCGAGCAGGCCCTGCCCCACCTCTCCCTCGCCTACACCCACCTGAAGGCCTACGAGCACCGCCGGGCCCGGGAGGCCGCCTGATCCCGGCCGGGGGGCGCCGGCCGCCCGTTGCGGGATGCCGGCGCCCCGCCGCGGGGTGCCGGCGCCCCGCCGCGGGGCCGGCTTGCCGCGGCGCGCGCCGGGGTTAAGCTGGCGCCCCGCGGGCGGCCACCCCGCGGGCGGGCATGGAGCGCGTTGCGATGACGGAGAGCGGGACGGCCCTCGATGCCCCGGCGGCGCCGCGCTGCCAGCAGACCACGCTGTCGGATTTCGGGACCTTCTTCGAGGAGCAGCGCCGCAGGCGGGAGGCGGAGGCCAGGGCGGAGGAGGGCCCCTCCGAGCCGCTCACGCCGGAGGATTCCCGGCGCGTGGCCCTGCTGCACGGCATCGCCGCGGAGGTGCTGCACGCCGCCACCGAGCAGCTGGCGCCCCACGGCGTGCTGGTGGAGCGCGGCCCCTCCCTGCGCGGCCGCCCGGATTTCGAGCAGGCCTACTGCCAGTTCATGCTCATCAACCGCAGGTCCGGGCGCGCCTCGGCGGTCTACGTGATGAGCATCACGGATGCGGGCTACTTCCTCGCGAGCGCCTGCGACCCGCTCCTCGACCACGACCACGACGACCGGCAGGTGACGCACAGCGCCGCGAGCGAGCTCACCTGCGACATCGTCGCCCGGGTGGTGAAGGACGCGATCCTGCACGTGGTCTGACGCCCCGGCGCCGGCCCGGCGCGCGGGACCGCGGCGCCTCTCCCGCACCCTCTTGCGCACCCCCTTGACCCCCGCCGGCTCGGGGCGCAGCATGCCCCGTCGAGTCGATCTCGAGGAGGGTCCGCCATGCGATCACAAGGCCGCAGCTCCCCCGCGACACGGACCGATGCCGGTGACCAGGACACGCCACCGGACCGGTCGCGACAGGGATAGTGGCTCCAGGGCGGGCCGGATCGGCGCGGGGCCGCGGATGCGGCCATCGTTGAGAACCGTGCCATTGGCGACAACCCGAACCCTGGAACGTGGACCCTGCCTGCAAGGCCCGTCGGTCGTCGCCGACGGGCTTTTCGCGTCCGGGCTCCCGCCCGCGGGCCGGGCGTGCTAGGGCTGAGGTCGGGGGCGCGTGAGCGAGGGACCTGATGGCATTTGACAGACCACGCCGCGGCAGCGATCCGCGGCAGGCCGCCGAGGCGGCGTTCAAGGCCGTGACCCGCAAGGCCCCGGAGGCGGCCCCCGCCCCGGCCGCGCCGGCGCGGCCCGTGCTGCCGAACGCCCGCGAGATGGTCTCGCTGCGGCTCGACCGCGAGGTGCTCGACCATTTCCAGGCCGAGGGACCGGGCTGGCAGGACCGCATCAACCAGGCCCTGCGCAAGGCCGCGGGCCTGTAGGGCCGGGCCCGTGGGGCGTCGTCTCGCCCGCGCCGCCTGCGCGCTGCCCCTCCTGCTCGCCGGGCCGGCGGCGGCCCAGGGCACCGTGAGCAACCCGTTCGCGTCGAACCTTCCCTCCCGGCCCCTGCCGGCGCCGCCCGGACCGGGCGTCGACGGCGCCCGCTACCCGGCCGCCGTCGCGCCGCGCTACGCCGGGCGGCCCGCGGGCCTCGCCCGCCGCCTCACCTGCCTCGACCAGTATCGCGCCAACAAGCAGGCGGGCACCGGCAACGGCGGCCAGCGCTGGACCCAGGCGGGCGGCGGGTACGACGCCGCCTGCAACCGCCGCCTCGGCCGCTGAGCGGCCCCGCTCCGGACGCGCTCGATCCCCGGACGCGTGCAACCCCCCGCCCAGGAGCCCCGCGCGTGACCGCTCCCGCCCTGCACGGCGTTTTTCCCTACCTGGTCTCTCCGGTGGATGCGGACGGGCGGGTGATGCGGCCGGTGCTGACGCGCCTCGTCGAGCACCTGATCGCGGCCGGCGTCCACGGCCTGACGCCCCTCGGCTCGACGGGCGAGTTCGCCTACCTGACGCGGGCGCAGAAGGAGGAGGTGGTCGAGACCGTGGTGGCGGCCGCCCGCGGCCGGGTGCCGGTGATCGCGGGCGTCGCCGCCACCAGCACCGCGGAGGCGGTGGCGCTCGCCCGCAGCTTGATGGCGCGGGGGGCCGACGGCGTGATGGCGACGCTGGAGGCCTACTTCCCGGTCTCGGACGACGGCATCGCGGCCTATTTCGGCGCCGTCGCGGCCGCGGTGGACGGGCCGGTCGTGCTCTACACCAACCCGAGCTTCCAGCGCGCCGACCTGTCGCTGCCGCTGATCCGGCGCCTCGCACGGGTGCCGAACATCCGCTACATCAAGGACGCCTCGACCAACACCGGCCGGCTGCTCTCGATCCTGACCGAGACCGAGGGGCGGATGCAGGTCTTCGCCGCCTCCTCGCACATCCCGGCCTGCGTGATGCTGCTCGGCGGCGTCGGCTGGATGGCGGGCCCGGCCTGCCTCGTGCCGCGCCAGAGCGTCGCCCTCTACGCCCTGGCACGCGCCGGGGACTGGGCCGGCGCGATGGCGCTCCAGCGCCGGCTCTGGCCGGTGAACCAGGCCTTCGCCCGCTACCAGCTCGCCGCCTGCATCAAGGCCGGCCTCGCGCTGCAGGGCTTCGAGGTCGGCGCGCCGATCCCCCCGCAGGCGCCCCTCGACGCGACGGCCCGGGAGGACCTGCGGCGCATCCTCGCCGGGGTCGCGGACCTGGCCCCGGGCGAGGGGACGGCGCCGGGCTGAGCCCGCCTCAGGTGAGGAAGCGCTTCGTGAGGAACCGCTCCCACAGGAGCCCGATCACGATCAGCGCCCCCGACAACAGAACCACGTAGGACCGTGCCACGCTCTCGCCGTAGCCCGCGTAGAACGCGGACCGGAACCAGACGATCAGCTGCATCATCGGATTCCAGGCAATGGCGTCGTAGAGCACCTGCGGGAGGCCCTCCGGCAGGTAGAAAACACCGCTCAACCCGTAGAGAAGAATGATGACGAGCACGAAGCCGATCTGATACGGCGGGAAGACGGTTGCGATATTCGCGTTGATAACGCCGATGCCAATCGCGAACAGGATCGAGGCCAGGAATGCGAGCGCGGCTTGGTAAGGATCCACCGGCGTCGCATCAATCCCAAGTGAGAAGACGATGAGGAACGCCAACAAGATGCTCATGCATGCCGTGCAGAACTCAACCACCATTCTGGACATTAGCAAATCAAGAACTTTGACTTGCGGAAAATAGATGAGCGGTCGACCCGTTCCAATACATTCCATGATCTTGCGTGACATGTACTGAAAAACGATGAACGGCGTGACTCCCGTGAGGATGAACAGAACGAGGCTGTCGCCCAGAGGCGTCGGCATGTGGCGGATCGCCATCAGCGTGAACAGCACGACGATGTGCGCGCAGGGCCACATGACGGCGATGCTGTAGCCCCACATCGTCCGGCCGAAGCGCGTGCGTATGTCGCGCAGGATGAGGGCGGACAGCACCTGCAACTGGACTTCGATGATGGAGGAGGATCGAGATTGCATTGCCCATACCCGTCGCCCGGCGGCGGTCATCGCCGACGGAATGCCGCGGCCGCTCTGCTGCACGAGCTGCCCCATCCCATGCGGGTAACGGCTGTTTGAGACCAATCGGAGGCGCTGTGGAGCGCGGCGCGTGCGGCCAGAGGATGCGCGCCGCCGCGCCTTTCCAGCAAATTGCTGCGGTGAGGGTTCGAACCTTCCGGAAGTGCAGGTTGATGCGGCGCTGCCGCATGAGTCGTCTCGCCGCCAGGCGGGAGTTGAGGATCTGGCGAGGGTACGGGTATATGCTCTGCGGCCCCGACCCTGAGGCCTGTCTCCTTATGAGTGCGAGGCTGGTAGAGCGATGGACGATATTGCATATTTTTCAGATTATGAGGTTGTTAGGCAACATGACAGCAATATATCAAAGCTAATATATCCAATAGATAGTGTCAATGAGATTATTATTTCAAACACTGATATATCAGGTCAAGCAACAATGGTCGTCCAAGACGACGCTCCTGTCAGCGAGATCAACTTCGCTGCGGCCGGAAAGACGCTCCATGGAGAAACCGCGCCAATCGGTTTTTTTACTGCCAGTAACATCACTCTTCGTGGCAGTGGATATATCTTCAAAGATGGAAAATTGCTGAATCGTTCCAGTATCATGCTGCCTTACGTCGATGGCATGATCAGGGAGAGCCGCCGCAACGATATTCTGCCGAATCCAAAGCTCAATGACAAACGGATTGAGGAGCCGGTATTGATCATTGTTGCTGAAGCACCTCTGATCTACGGTCATTGGTTGCTGGATTATATTCCTCGGCTTTGGCTTGCCAAAACATATCTAAAGAAAGATATCGCGGAGCTCAAAATACTTTTACCATTACTCACGCCGCCATGGGCCTTGAGAATGATGAAAGATCTATTCTCATATTCCGATGAGAATTTTATATTCTACGACTACTATCAGGATAATCTTCAGATCGACCGAGCAGTGATTCCCACAATGCTTCATCGCGCGCATTTTTTCCATCATATGATGAATGAATTTGTTAATTATTCAATACAGCAGGCCAGGAATGCTCAGGGTTACACCGAAGATTGTAGCGGAAATATTTACATATCTCGCCACAAACAGAGACATACAACGAGCAGTACAAGGCGTTACCTCAAGAACGAAGATCTAGTGCTAAAAACGGTTGAGGAGAAGGGATATAAAATAATCTGTCCAGAGGAGTATGATTGGCTGCAGCAGATTAATATATTTTCGAACGCACATAAAGTAATCGGAGAGGCGGGATCTGCACTGCATAACACGATATTCTCACCAGGCGGCGCATTCGTCGGCACCATACCACCAGTGAATTATGTCCAAATATCTTTGGCTGGACTTCGCTCACATCGTCTTGCGTCGTTCTCGACGCGAGATCAAAGAAACTCCGATGGTGAGATCGAGTACGACATCGATCTTGAGCGATTTCATCGGTTCCTCGATTGGATACAAGAAATGTAAGTTGGATCGCGTCGTGTCCAAGCCGGTTGAAGGCGCGCGAGGGCCGTCTGTCGTCGCGCGGCAACGTGCGGCCTTTGCGCGATGTCCCGCTTCGCCGTCCCGACCTCGATCCGACCGAGTCCATCTTCGCGGCGTTCAAGGCTCACACCGACGGCGCGGCTGGCACCGCCACGGTTCCGTGGGCGACGATCCGACGAGGCCCCACCTGCATCATACGGCGGGGATGCCGAGACAGCGTCGCGGCGGGACTGAAGCCCTGGAACGCGCGCTTCCAGGCACAGGGGGTTGACCATGATGGTACGCACTGCGATCAGGCTTCCTGGTGTGATGCGTTCGCCACGCTGGCGCAGTTGCGAGGAGATTGCGACATCATCAGGGGTCAACCAAGCAATTGTGTGTCGGCGTATCCTGGCGTGATATGGATCGGTTGGATTGCAGTACAAGTGCCTGATTCTTTATCTTGGGGAGGCATTTCCTCGCGGCGTATTTTCAGATATCTAGTTGATTGAATCGTAGCGCGGGCCAGCACCGACGTAAGATTGGAAGCTGATGGATAGGCAATGAAGCACCTGATCGCATTTCCAGATTTAATTTATAATGGCGGCGGTTACTACGACGATGTCGTCAGTATCGGCGACTGTTTTCAATTGAACCATTTGTCGCCGTCTCCCGCTAAGCTTGAAGGCGTTTTGTTCAAGAACGCGACGCGGCCTGCGGCCGATTTCAACATATATGGCAGTACCGAAGAATTCAGGACGCAGGTCCGGGATAACAATAACTATATTGCAAAGACGCATCAGGTCGCGCCGCAATCAATCGCTCTTTCGATTGAAAACTGCTATCTCTACAAAGGCGTCATATATCGTCCGGCTCATGAAGGTCTCGATGTCCTGCATGAAACTTACAGAAGTAATGATAGAGCTTGGACGCACCATTTAGACTTCGAAAATGCGAATCCGAATGTCAGTGTTACTCTCGACGACAGTTCACGCATCTATTTATATATTGGATCTGTTGGTAGCAGCAATTATGGACACTGGCTTATAGACGATTTGCCGAGAGGTAAGTATCTGCAGCAGATCGAGCATCCGTGTACGGTTGTACTTGATAGCTTTGGGTCTGCAATCGACGCCGTCAAAACTGAGTCTCTTCGCTCGGTCATATCCGGTGCCGAAGTCGATTTCAAATTCGTCAGCCCAAATGACGTCGTGCATTTTCCGACGCTTCATTACGTGACGCCTGTCAGCTTCCATCCATTCATTAAAAATAGATTTGCAATGGATTTCGCTCGATCAATTGCAGAAGGGAGTAAGCCTGCCAACCCGTCTCCGAAAAAGCGGTTGTTCGTCGAACGCGACGCCGCACGTTACCGCCGGCTCCTCAACAATTCCGACGTGGCTTCTCTGCTCGAAGGTTTGGGCTTCACTATTGTTGATCCAGAGAAATTGAGTTTTCATGAACAAATGAACTTATTCGCTGCGGCTGACGTGATCGTGGGCGTGATGTGTGCGGCAATGGCGAATACGATATTTTCGCCTCCAAAATCCAAGATCATATATCTATCTCCGATTGATTGGTATGAGCCCTTCTACTGGGATCTGGCGGCCACGATGTCGCACGATTACCACGCGATCTACGGGGCGCGAGAAGGTAAGGTGCCCGAGCCATTTTTGGATGATTTCGTGATTGACGTCGACGTGCTGCGTCAGGTTATTGCCTCCGTGCCGTAGAGGCGGCGCGACTGTGATGTCCGACCTGACCGATCCTGCTCTGAGGAACATGAACAATGGAACGACCCGAAGTCATCCAGCCCATCATCGATCTGTTTCCGGCCGCGCGGTATCTCGAAGTTGGGGTGAGTCAGGGTGTAACATTCCATGCCCTCCGGGCGGGGACGAAGGTCGCCGTAGATCCGAACTTCCTGTTCCAGGTTCCGGCCTCACCGACGGCGGACGGGTCGCACTACCACAGCTGTACGAGCGACGCGTTCTTCGCGCAGTACGGCAAGGGCCCGAAGTTCGATGTGATCTATCTTGACGGCCTTCATACCTACGAGCAGACGCTGCGGGATCTGCTCAACTCCATCGTCCTGCTCAACGACGGTGGCGTCATCATCATCGACGACGTGCTTCCCAATTCCTACGAAGCCGGCCTGAGAGATCCTGACGAGTGCTTCGCGATCCGACGCAAGTTCAACAACGCGGACAGCGCCTGGATGGGCGACGTCTACAAGCTCGTCTTCTTCGTCGAATCCTTCATCCAGCAGTTCGATTTCCGCACCATCGCGGACAATCATGGTCAGCTCGTGATGTGGCGCGGTGTCCGAGATCTCAGCAACACGACGGACCGGCTGCTGTCGGAAATTTCCGATTACGATTACTCGGACTCTGTGCTGAACAGGGATGTGTTCCGGGTTCAATCCTATCGCGAAATCTTCGATCTCGTCAAAGGCGCACGGTAGCCGGCGCGACCGGAAGGCGCCCGGCACCGCCCGGGCGCTACCGCACGAACAGCCCGAACGCCCGCGGCCCGTCCGCGGTCCTCACCGTCGCGGTCACGCTCAGGCCCGCGACGTCGATCACGCTCAGGGTGTTCGACTCCCAGTTGGCGACGTAGACGCGCCGGCCGTCGCGGCTCGCCTGGATGCCCTCCGGGTAGTCGCCGACCGTGAGGCGGGGGCCCGGCGCGAGGGTGGCGGTGTCGAAGGTGCTGACGGTGCCGCCGTACTGGTCGGTGACGAAGGCCCGGCCGCCCGCGAGCGCCACCGCGTAGGGGCGCTCGCCCACCGGAACCCGGGCGATCTCGCGGCGCGCCGCGAGGTCGACCACCGAGACGTCGTTCGAGCCGACATTGGCCGCGTAGGCGCGGGCGCCGTCCGGCGCGACGGTCACCCCGAAGGGCCGGGTGCCGACCGGGATCACCGCGACCCGTTGCCGCGTCGCGGTGTCGACCAGCGAGAGGGCGTCGTCGTCGCGGTCCGCGGCCACGAGCCAGCGCCCGTCGGGCGTCGCCGCGAGGCCCGAGGGCGAGGTGCCGACCGCGATCTCGGCCTCCACCGCGAGCGTGCCGGGGTTCACCTGCCACAGGCGCCGGGCGTACCAGTCGGCGACGTAGACCGCGCCGCTCACCGGGTTCACGCCCACGCCGAGGGGGCCGCCGCCGAGCGGCACCGTTCTCTCGACGCGGCGCGCGGCGGCGTCGATCACCACCAGCGCCTTGCCCTCCGGCGCCGTGACGTAGGCGCGGCTGCGGTCGGGCGAGAGGGCGATGCCGGCCGGGGCGCCCGGCACCGGGATCGTCGCCACCACCCGCAGGCCGTCGAGGTCGATCACGTCGACCGCGTCGGCATTCTGCGCCGTGACGAAGGCCTCCTCGGCGCGGGCCGGCCCGGCCGGGACCGGCGCGCCCCCGGCCAGGAGCGCCAGGAGGAGCGCCCGGCGGAGCAGGGTCCGGGCGCGGACCGGGCGGCGGGGCCCGGCGCGGCGCCGGGCGGGATCCGGGCGGGTCACGCGCCGGACGCGGCCGGTCAGGAGCCGCCCTTCTCGAGCCGCGCCTTCAGGCTGTCGAGGCCGGCCCGGTACAGCCCCGAGACCGCCTTGACGGCGGCCTCGTCGTTCAGCTCGGGCGGCGGGTCGTTGTTCATGTAGCCGCGGTAGAACGCGCCGTCCCACGCCACCCGCGACCCGCCGCCCTCGGCCGGCTCGACCTTGATCGTCGAGGAGTAGTTGTTGACCGGCAGCACCTTCACGTCGACCTTGTTGATCCGGTACGACAGGCTCCGCTGCTCGGCCGAGTACTTGTAGAGCTCCTCCTCGACCGTGGCCCCGCCCTTCAGCGTCAGGGTGCGGGTGGCCTTGACCTCGTTGCCGCCCCGGCCCTCGGTCTTCTCCACCGGCGGCAGCCAGCTCATGTCCTGGAAGTTGCCGACGACGGCCCAGACCTTGTCGGGCGCGGCGTTGATGGAGACGGTCTCCTCGACCTTCTTGCGGGTCGGGCCGTGCGCCTCGGCGGCGCGGGGCGCCAGGGCGACGACGAGGGTCGTCGCGGCGACGAGGGCCGCCGTCGCGACGGCGCCCGCGGACATGCGCTTCATATGGGGTGTCTCCTCTCAGGCATCATCGACCGCGAGTCCCGCCGGCGTGAGGGCGGCCTCGACCTTCGCGGCGATCCAGTTCCAGGCCTCGCGCTCGGCGGGCCCGGCGGTCTTCGTGATGGCGGTGCGGTGGTGGCGCAGCTCCGCCAGCACCGCCTCCGGGGGCAGCCGCTCGAGCCGCGTCGACAGGATCGCGGCCTCGAGCACCGCCGCCTGCGCCCGGTTGTAGCCGAGGAACGGCCTGTGGCCCTCCGCGTGCACCACCCGGCCGCGGAAGCGCGGCCGCACGGGATCGTCCCAGTGCTCCACCACCTCGAGCTCCATGTGGCCGAAGGCCGCGGCGAGGCGCGGCACCGGGATCGCGCGGCACGGCACGGTCGCCCAGTCGCGCCGGCCGGTGACGCAGCCGGCGATCACCCGGACGTCAGAGGGCGCGGCGGCCGCGAAGTACGGCACGCGCTCCAGGTTGGGAATCGTCGGCGAGGGCCGGAACGGCGCCACGACGTAGTCCTCGCCCTCCCTGATCAGCCCGAAGGGCACGAGGTGCAGGTCCCCGCCGGGCGCCCGCGTGGTGACGATGGTCTCGAGGATCAGCGGCACGTCAGGACTTCCCGCCGCCGGGCTGGCGCGTGGCGCCGGGCGCCTTGAACCGGGTCGTGTCCTCGCCCTCCGCGTCCATGGCGCAGCCCCATCGCAGCGGCTCGTCCTGCACGTAGCGCTTGCCGAGCCGCCAGGCGAGCTCGGCCTTGGCCAGCTCGCCGCCGAGGTAGAAGGCGTGCGCCCCGTCCCCGGCGACGTCGAGGTCGGCGAAGAACGCCATCGCGTCGGTGCCGACCGCGTGGACGGCGCGGTTGTAGACGTGGACGCCGTCCTGCGCCACCGCCACGCGGTAGTTCGGGTCGCGCACCGCGGCCGCGAGGGCCGCGATCTCCTCGGGCGTCTGCACGTAGGGGCGCTTGTCGTGGAGGGCGAGGAGGGCGCGGCCGTAGCCCTTGGGCAGCGCCGCGTCGGCCCGGGCGGCGTACATCACCCGGCGCGCCGCGTCGTGCTCCTCCACGGTGCGGCGGGTGTGGGCCGAGACCTGCACGATCAGCACGTTGCCGACGGCGAGCTCCGAGCAGATGCCGAGCAGCATCGCGGTGACGCCGAGGCTGTCGGCCTCGGTGAGCTCGGTCAGGTTGCCGGTGCCCATCATCATGGCGATGTCGGGGTGGCGGCGGCGGGTCTCGTGGTAGCGCACCAGGGAGGCCGAGAAGCCGAAATGGATCGGCTCCAGGATCGGGTCGGCCAGGAAGGGCAGGCCCGCCCGCTGCATCCGGTCGATCGCCCGGTCGAGGGAGGCGAGGTCGTCGGGCCGCACCGGCACCAGCACCGGCACCGCCCCGGTCTCGAAGGCGAGGTCGAGGGTGTCCTCGTTGAGGCTGAGGAGGAAGTCGGCCCCGGCCCCGGCGCCCGCCCGCAACTCGTCGGCCGAGAACGAGTCGACGCTCACGGCGAGCCCCTCGGCCTTCAGGAGCCGCACGCTGTCGGCGAGGTGCGGGAAGGGCGTGTCCGGCAGCCCGCCGAGGTCGATCACGTCGGCGCCGCGCCGGGCGAGGTCGCGGGCGCGGGCCAGGATCGCGTCCGGCGCGAGGCGCGGCGCATCGACGATCTCGGCGAAGATGCGGACGTCGTGCCGCGTGAGGTCGACGGGCCGGCCGGCGAGGCCGAGATAGGCCGGCAGGTCGACGATCTCGTCCGGCCCGCGCTCGACCGGGAGCCCGAAATGCGCCGCGAGGACCGAAAGGTCGGCCCGGCAGCGCCCCGGCAGGATGATCCGGGTGGCCCCCGCCGGCACGGCGACGCGGCGGCGGATGATCTCCTCCGTCATCAGCGCCGCCACCTTCACGCCCGCATCCGCGATGCTCCAGGCGAAGCGCTCGGGCGGCAGGCCCGCGGCGATCGATTCGAGCCGCCCCCTGGCGAGGCGCCCGGTGACGAAGACGAGGTGCTCGCGGGGCGGGCCGGCGCTCACGCGGCGCGCCCCCGGCCGGGGGCGGCCGGGCCCCGGCACACCCGCTCGGCGCCGGGGCCCCGGACCAGGATCGTGCCCCCGAACCGCGCCGCGAGGGCCGGGAAGGCCGCGTCGACCAGCCCGCAGGCCGCGAGCTCCGCCGGCCCCGCCCCGGCCGGCGCGTCGGCGGATTTCAGGATCAGGCAGCGGGCGGCCCCGAGCTCCGCCGCCAGCCAGAGCGCGAGGCTGTCCGAGGTGACGTCCCAGGTCTCGGGGAGGCCGGGCCGGCCGTCCTTGAGCCCGCCGGGGTCCCAGACCGGCACCGCGCCGCGCCGGAGCGCCGCCGCGGGGTCGGCCGCGACCACGAGCCGCGGCTCGAGGGCCGCCAGGATCCGGGCCATGCCCGCCATGGCGTCGAGGGCGAGGCGGTGGGCGAGGGCGTCGGGGAAGCCGAGGGCCGCCTGGGCGGCCCGCACGGCGTCGGCGAGCCCGCCGCCGCCCGGAACCAGCACGGCCGGGCCCTCGGCGCCCTCGGCGAGGGCCCGCAGGAGCGCCCGCAGCCGCGGGCCGTCCGCGGCCAGGCTGCCGCCGACCTTCACCACGCTGAGGGCGCGGCCGGGCGGCGTCCACGGGCCCGCGCCGGCCGCGGGCTCCCGCCGCACGTCCGCCGGGCACGTCTCGAGGGCCTGCCGAGATCCGGGCGTCATCCCGTCTCCCTACGCCGCCGCCGGGTGCCGCGCCGCCGCGGCGAGGCGTCGCGCGGCCTCGGCGATCCGGTCGGGATCGAGGCCGGCCCGGCGGTCGCGGCCCGCGCAGAGCCCGCCCCGGAACCCGAGATAGCCTGGGGCGAGCGGGGCGAGGACCGGGATGTCGTCGAGCGCCAGGGAGCCGGCGAGGCCCGACAGGAGCCCGGCCGCCCGGCAGGCCGCCGTGAAGGCGGCGAGGTGGGCGGGGCCGAGGTGGTCGGTGAGGCGGCGCCCGTCCTTGCTGCGGGTGTCGATCATGGCGCCGGCAAAGCCCGCCGCGGCGAGCGCCGGCACGCGGGCGGCCCCGGGCGCGTCCTCGGCGAACAGGACCGCGATCACGGGCGGGCCGGCGGGCCGGCGCAGGCCGGCGAGGTCGAGGTCCGGCGGCACGGCGACCTTCAGGTAGCCGGCGCCGCTGTCCGCGAGGGCGGCGAGCAGGGCCTCCGCCTCGGCGGCGTCCCGCGGCTCGCCCGCGACCGCGCTGGTCTGCGCCCCCCGGGCGGCCGCCACGATGGCCCGCACGGCGGCGGGCGGCAGGGCGCCGAGCGCCCCGCGGCCGGGATCCTTGGCGTCGACGAGGTCGGCGCCGGCGGCTGCGGCCCGGGCCGCCTCCCCGGCGTCCCGCACGCTGACGAGGAGGCGCACCCGCGGCGGGCGCGCGGGGCCGGGAGGGACGGGATCGGGCACGCTCAGGACCGGCTCGGCAGCGGCTCCGCGAGCAGGCGGTTCTTCACCAGCCAGCGCACGCCGTGGAGCCAGGTGTCGTCGGTGTCGCCCCGGATCACCACCTGGCCGCCGCGCAGCACCTTGCCGCTGTCGGCCTCCGTGATCGTGATGGTGAGGTTGAGGAGCTGGTTGGCGTTGCGCTGGACGTAGCCGTAGACCGCCAGGGCCGCGCCCGCCGTCAGGGCGATCCGCTCGGCGCAGCCCTCGCACTTGTAGAGCGGCG
This sequence comes from Methylobacterium crusticola, assembly GCF_003574465.1. Taxonomy (GTDB): domain Bacteria; phylum Pseudomonadota; class Alphaproteobacteria; order Rhizobiales; family Beijerinckiaceae; genus Methylobacterium; species Methylobacterium crusticola. Next base: position 37,873 of record NZ_QOWC01000020.1, on the reverse strand, counting down.
CGTCCCGGCGGATCGCCGCCGCCTGGGACCCGAGGTCGACGGGGGCGAGCGTCCCGGCGGCCGCCACCTCCCGCTCGAGGGTCGCGGTGGCGAGGGCGAGGCGGCGCGCGTCCTCGGGCCGCAGCGGGCGCAGGCCGACCGCGCCGGGCTCGGCGAGCTCGATGCCGAACACGGCCGCCCTCCGGGACGGCGCGGCCTCGGGCGCGGCCAGGGCCGCCGCCGCGGACAGCAGGAGGGCGAGGACGGACAGGGCGCGGGCGACCAGCATCACCCGGGACCCTTGCATGGCGGGGCGCCCCGGCGCAACGCGGGAGTGCCGGCCCGGCCTCTCGGACTTTCGGGGGAGGCGGGGAGGCCGGCCTCTTAGACTTCGCTTATGGATAAGGCGTTGAGGGCTTGAGAGAAATCCTGATAGCGTGGCGCCGCATGCCCGACCTTCGCCGCGTCATCTCCCCCCGCGCCGCCCTGGCGCTCGCCGCGCTGCTCGGGGCGGCGTCGGGAGCGGCGGCCCCGGCGCAGACCGCCGCGCCGCCCCCGGGCGAGGCGGCGCCGGCGGCCGCACCGGGCGCCGTGGCCGGGCCTAGCGCCGCGGCCGCACCGGGCGAGATCCGCGTCGGCCTGATCTACCGCCCGGCCCCGGCGCCGTCCTCCTACGACGCCCAGGCGGTGCCCGAGGACGAGGGGCTGGCGGGGGCGCGGCTCGCGATCCAGGACAACACGACCACCGGGCGCTTCGTGCGCCAGGCCTACGCCCTCGACGCGGCGGCGCTCGGCACGGCCCGCCCGGGCGAGACGCCGGAGGGCGAGGTGCGGGATCCCGTCGCGGCCGCGCGCGCCATGGCGGCGCGGGGCCTGCGCTTCATCGTGCTGGCGCTGCCCGCCGACGAGGTGCTGGCGGTCGCCGACGCCCTGAAGGGCGAGGGCGTCGTCCTCTTCAACGCCGCCGCCCCCGACGACCGCCTGCGCGGGGCGGATTGCCGGGCGAACCTGTTCCACGTCGCCCCGAGCCGGGCGATGCAGACCGACGCCCTGGCGCAGTTCCTCGCCTTCATGCGCTGGCGCAAGCTGTTCCTGATCGTCGGGCCGCAGGACGCCGACAAGCTCTGGGCCGAGGCGCTGCGGCGCTCGGCGCGCAAGTTCGGGCTCCAGCTCGCCGCGGAGAAGCCCTGGACCTTCGGGCCCCTCGCGAAGGCCCGGGGCGACACCCCGACCCGGTCCGAGGCGCTCGTCTTCACCCGCGGGCTCGACTACGACGTCGCGGTGGTGGCCGACGAGGCGGGCGATTTCGGCGACTACGTGCCGTTCCACACCGTCGATCCAAGGCCCGTCGCCGGCACGCAGGGACTCACCCCGGCCACCTGGCACCCGACCCTGGAGGTCTGGGGCGCCGCGCAGGCCCAGAACCGGTTCCGGCGCCTCGCCGGGCGGCTGATGCGCCCCCTCGACTACCAGGTCTGGGCCGCCGTGCGGGCGGTGGGCGAGGCGGCGTTCCAGAAGAGGACCACGGACCCGGCCGCCATCCGGGCGATCCTGGCCGATCCGGCCTTCACCCTGCCGGGCTACAAGGGTGTGCCCCTGAGCTTCCGGCCCTGGGACCGCCAGCTTCGCCAGCCGATGCTGCTGGTGCAGCCCCAGGCCCTGGTGGCGGTGGCGCCCGAGCAGGGCTACCTGCACCAGCGCACGCCGCTCGACACGCTCGGGATCGACCTCCCGGAGACGCAGTGCCGGCTCCCGCCGCCGTGAGGGCGGCCGGCCGCCCCGGCCGGAGGTCGCCGCGGGGCGGGGGCGGCGCCAGATAGACGCGGACGAAGCGACGACCAGGGAGGGGAACGGATGAGCCGATACCGGTGGAGAGGCGCGCGCCCGGCGCGGCGCGGCGGAGCCCTGGCCGGCCTGGCCCTCGGCCTCCTGGCGGCGGGGCCGGCCGGCGCCGTCACGGTCTACGTCAGCAACGAGAAGGGCAACTCCGTCAGCGTCATCGACGCCGCGACCATGCAGGTGACGGCCACCTGGCCGGTCGGGCGGCGGCCCCGGGGCATCACGGTCGGGCGGGACGGCACGCTGCTCTACGTCTGCGCGAGCGACGACGACCGCATCGACGTCATCGACACGGCCACCGGCAAGATCGTGCGCTCCCTGCGCTCCGGGCCCGACCCGGAGCAGTTCATCGCGCACCCGTCCGGCAACCCGCTCTACATCGCCAACGAGGACGACAGCCAGGTCACCGTGCTCGACATCGAGAAGAACAAGGTGGTGGCCGAGGTGCCGGTCGGGGTCGAGCCGGAGGGCATGGGCCTGAGCCCGGACGGGACCGTCCTGGTCAACACCTCCGAGACCACCAACATGGCCCACTTCATCGACACGAAGACCTTCCAGGTGATCGACAACGTGCTGGTCGACGCCCGGCCGCGCTTCGCCGAGTTCAGCCAGGACGGCAAGTGGCTCTGGGTCTCGGCCGAGGTGGGCGGCACCGTGTCGGTGATCGACGTCGCCAGCCGCAAGGTGGTGCGCAAGATCACCTTCAAGATCCCGGGCGTCACCGACGAGCAGATCCAGCCGGTCGGCGTGCGCCTGACCCGGGACGGCGCCCGCGCCTTCGTGGCGCTGGGCCCGGCCAACCGGGTCGCCGTCGTCGATGCCCGGACCTACGCGGTGGAGAAGTACCTGCCGGTCGGCCAGCGGGTCTGGCAGCTCGCCTTCACGCCGGACCAGAAGCAGCTCTTCACCACCAACGGCGGCTCGAACGACGTCTCGGTCATCGACGTCGAGGCGCTGAAGGTGCTCAAGAGCATCCCGGTCGGCCTCCTGCCCTGGGGCGTCGCCGTCTCGCCCCGGTGAGCCCGCCCCTCACGCCCCGCCCCCCGAACGGAACGTTTCACGATGCGCCCGCCCTCCCGCCCCGCCGCCGCTCTCCTCCTCGCGGCCTCCCTCGCGGCGGTCCTTCCCGCCGCCCCGGCCGGCGCCGGCGACCTGACCCGGGGCCGCACCGACCTGCCCGAGCTCGTGCTCGGCGCCGAGGACAACGACTACGCGGTCCCGGTCCGGGACATCGAGATGGAGGCCGGCAAGGCCTACCGGCTGCGCATCACCGCCAAGGGGCAGAAGGAGTACAAGCTCTTCGCCGGCGAGTTCTTCCGCGGCGTGTGGATGAACCAGATCGTGATCAACCACCTCGAGGTGCACATGGCCGGGCCCCCTCACCACCTGGAATTCGACGACCAGGGCACGATCGCGGTCGAGTTCGTGACGGTCCGGGCCGGCGAGTTCCCGTGGTCGGTCCAGGGCCTGGAGGGCCGCGGCATGACGGGCCGGTTCATCGTGAAATAGTCCACGTTCCAAAGGGCGCCGTCCCGACCTACATCAGCCCCGAGCCTCAGGAACCCCGCCTCAGGAACCCCACCGACGATGCGCCCGCAGCCCCGCGCCCTGGCCGGCCTCCTCCTCCTCGCGGCGAGCCCCGCCCGCGCCGACGACGCGTCCGCCTGCCGGGAGGGCATCGCGATGATCCGGGAGGAGCTCGGCAAGGGGCCGGCCGAGCCGCTCCAGCGCGGCCTGAGGAGGTCCCTGCGGGTCGCCGAGCGCGAGCAGGGGGAGGGCGAGTTCGACGAGTGCCTGGACGCCGTCCGGGCGGCCCGCAAGGCGCTGGGCCGATGAGCCCGGGCGCGAGCGGCGGCGCGGGCGCGGGCGGGGCGGGCGCGCCGGCCCTCGCCGTCGAGGGGGTCAGCCACCGCTTCGGGGCCCGCGCGGCCCTCGACGACGTCTCCCTCGCGGTGCCGCAGGGCCAGTTCGTGGCCCTGCTCGGGCCGAACGGGGCCGGCAAGACCACGCTGTTCGCGGTGGTGACCCGCCTCTATGCCAGCCAGGCGGGCCGCGTGGCCCTGTTCGGCCACGACCTCGACCGCGAGCCGTCCCGGGCGCTCGCCCGCCTCGGCGTGGTGTTCCAGGCCCGCACCCTCGACACCGACCTGACGGTGCGCCAGAACCTCCTGTACCACGCGGCCCTGCACGGCATCGCCCGCAAGGCCGCCGAGGCGCGGATCGCGGCCCTGCTCGACCGGGTCGGCCTCATGGACCGCCGCGACGACAAGATCCGCACCCTCTCGGGCGGGCAGTCGCGCCGCATCGAGATCGCCCGGGCGCTGATCCACGGGCCGGACCTGCTGCTCCTCGACGAGCCGACGGTGGGCCTCGACCTCGATTCCCGCTCCGACATCGTCGCGATCGTGCGCGCTCTGGTGCGGGAGGAGGGGCTGTCGGTGCTGTGGGCGACCCACATCTTCGACGAGATCCAGCCCCAGGACCGCATCGTGGTGCTGCACGGGGGCCGGATCGTCGCCCGCGGCCTCGCCGGGGCGCTGAGCGAGCCGTCGGGCTCGCTCGAGACCGCGTTCCGGCAGATGACGGCCTCCGGCCCGAGGCGGGTCGCGTGAGCGGCGCCGCCTCACCGCTGCCGCCCCGGGCCGCCCCGGCGGGTGCCGTGCGGGGCCGGCTCGACGCGCGGGGCTACGGGATCTGCCTCGCCGGCATCGTGCGCCGGGAGCTCCTGCGCTTCTTCAACCAGAAGGAGCGATTCTTCTCCGCCCTGGTGCGGCCGCTGGTCTGGCTGTTCATCTTCGCGGCGGGGTTCCGCAACACCCTCGGGCTGTCGATCACGCCGCCCTACGAGACCTACGTGCTCTACGAGGTCTACGTGGTGCCGGGCCTCGCCGTGATGATCCAGCTCTTCAACGGCATGCAATCCTCGCTCTCGATGGTCTACGACCGCGAGGTCGGCTCGATGCGGGTGCTGCTCACCAGCCCCTATCCGCGCTGGAGCCTGCTCCTCGCCAAGCTCGTCGCGGGCGTCGCGGTCTCGCTGATCCAGGCCTACGTCTTCCTCGCCGTGGCGGCGTTCTTCGAGACCGACATCCCGTGGCTCGGCTACCTCGCGGCCCTGCCGGCCTTCCTCGCCGCGGGGCTGATGCTCGGCGCCATCGGGCTGTTCCTGTCCTCCCTGGTGCGCCAGCTCGAGAACTTCGCCAGCGTGATGAACTTCGTGATCTTCCCGATGTTCTTCGCCTCCTCGGCGCTCTACCCGCTCTGGCGCATCAACGAATCGAGCGCGACGCTCTACTGGATCTGCCAGGCGAACCCGTTCACCCACGCGGTCGAGCTCGTGCGCTTCGCGCTCTACGGGGCCTTCAACCCGCTCGCCTGCGCGGTGGTGGTTGGCACCGGGCTCCTGTTCTTCATCCTGGCCGTCGCGGCCTACGACCCCGGCCGGGGCCTGCTCGCGCGCCGCGGCGGCCCGGCCGGGGAGGCCGGCTGAGGCGGCGCGACCCCGGCCCGCCGAGGCCGGCCCGGCCGGGCCGCCTCAGCCGGGCCGGCCCGACCCTGACACGAGACGCACGATGACCCGCACCCTCCTCGTCACGGCCCTCCTCGCCACCACCTGCCTGGCGGCCCCGCCGGCGCGGTCCCAGCCCAGGCCCGAGGCCGACTGGCCCTGCGCCCAGCGCAAGGTCTCGACCCTCGGCCCCGGCGCGGTCTGGACCGGGCCGGACCCGACGCAGGCCCTCGCCGCCTGGGGCGAGGACACCGACGCCGCCCTGCTCGCCCAGAAGATCGCCTCCCGGCGGCTGCCGCTCGAGGAGGCGGACGCGCTCCTCGACGCCTTCGCGCAGAAGGCCGGTCCCGACAGGGCCGCGCGCCTGACCCGGGTCTTCGCCGGCGTGTTCGAGGTGCTCAACGGCGAGCGCGACAAGGTCGTGGCCGGCATCGGCCGCTACGCCCGGGGCCAGCGGATCATGGCCGAGCGGATCCGGGACGAGGCCGGCCGGATCAGCGAGGTCAAGACCTCCCCGGACGTGCCGGACACCAGGGAGCTGGCCGAGCTCGAGACCAAGTTCAGCTGGGACAAGCGCATCTTCCAGGAGCGCAGCCAGTCCCTCACCTACGTCTGCGAGGTCCCGGGCCTGCTGGAGCAGCGCCTGGGCGCCCTCGCCCGCAAGATCCAGGATCGGCTCTAGGGGCGGCGGGGCTCCCCGGGCGGGCGCGGGCGGGCGCGCCGCGGCCGGGCCCCGCCGGCGGGGCGGCCGTCAGCCGCCGCTCCCGGCCTCGTCCTGGCAGCGGATCAGGCGGGTGCGGCCGGGGACGCCCTCCGGCAGGGCGAGGCGGAAGGCGCCGGTCTCCGGGTCGCGCACCCTCAGCTCGCCCGTGGCGATGCCGAAATGGGCGCCGTGGAGCTGGAGCCGGCCGCGCTCGACCAGGATCTGCACGCACGGGAACGTCATCAGGTTGCGCAGGCTGTTGGCCACCGTGGCGTACTCGAGCCGCTCGAGGTAGTCGGGCCCGCGCTCGGTCCCGAGCGTCTCGGCCGCCGGGCGGATCAGCGAGACCCAGCGGCCGATGAAGTCGCCCGACGAGAGCGGCGCCGCGTCGTCCGCGAAGGCCCGCACGCCGCCGCAGCGGGCGTGGCCCAGCACCACGATGTGCTTCACCTTCAGCGCCTGCACGGCGTATTCGAGCGCCGCGGAGGTGCCGTGGTACTCGCCGCCGGTCTCGAAGGGCGGCACCAGGTTGGCGACGTTGCGCACCACGAACAGCTCGCCGGGGCGCGCATCGAAGATTACCTCCGGCGAGACCCGGCTGTCGCAGCAGGAAATCACCAGGATCTCGGGGTTCTGCCCCTCCGCCAGCGTGGCGTAGCGCCCCTGCTCGCGCACGAAGCGGTCGTCCAGGAAGGCGCGGTAGCCCTCCGTCAGCATCTGCGGGAACATCGTCCGTCCCTTCGCGAGGTCGTTGTCGGCCGCCTGCAAGAGGCGAGCCGCTCCCGCTTACGCCGCGCCGTCGCCCCACGCCAGCCGGACCTCCGTCACGGCCTCGCCCGCCGCGAGCCGGCGCGCCAGGGCGGCGAGGCCCGCGGGCTCGATCCGCTCGCGGGTCGTGGCGAGCTCGTCGAGGGACCACCAGCGCGTGCCGAGCACGGGGTTGTCCTCGGTCTCGGCGAGCCGCGCGGTGTCGATGCGGTCGTCCGGCAGCCGCACCACGAAGTAGCGCTCGTGGGCGATCCGGGGCCGGCAGAACAGCGTGAACGGGCCGTCGCAGCGCGCCACCAGGGGACCGAGGGGAGCGTCCCGGACGCCGATCTCCTCCTCGAGCTCGCGCCGGCAGGCCTCCTCCGGCGTCTCGCCGGCCTCGATGCCGCCGCCGGGCATGAACCAGAACGCCCGCGCGCCGGGCCGCGCCGGATCGACGTCGCGCACCGCCTCGTAGGCGATCAGCAGGAGGCGGTCCTGCGGGTCGAACACCAGGGCGCGGGCGATCTCGCGGGTCGGAAGGTCGGTCATGGCGGGGTCTCGTCGGGTGAGAGGGTCCAGATCGCGGCCGGCAGGCCGTGGGCGTCGCGCTCCGGCGGGTCGGGATACGGGACGGCGCGTCCCCGGGCGATGGCCCGGGCCACCGCGAGGGCCGCGAGGGCGTCGAGGAGGTCGTCGGACTTGGCGCCGCGGGGGCGCGGCCCCGGCGGCAGGCCCGCCCGGGCGAGGAGGTCCCGGCGCTGGGCGGCGCCTTCCGGGGTGCGCTTGGCGTGGGCAAGGGGCGCCCCGCCGTTGAGGCTCGCGAAGGCGAGCTCCGGATGCACCTCGTACACCCGCGCCACGAGCCCCGGGCGGGCCCGCAGCAGCCGGTCCACCGCGCGGATGCGCGGCACGATGGCGTTGGCGGGCGGCGAGGGCGCGAAGGGCTGCGTGTCCGGCCGGCGCGACAGCGCGATGGCGGCCGCGTAGTCCGCCGCGTACACGACGGCGCGCGCCGAGGTCGGGAACACCGCGTTGCGCCGCGGCCCGAGGAGGGCGCGCACGAGCACCTCGGCGGTGCGGCCCCCGGTCCCGACCCGCTCGGGCAGGCCGATCGGGATGTCGACCGCCACCACGGCGGGCGCCTCCGGGGCGTCGCAGACCGCCGCGAGGTCGGGCACGACCCGGACCCGGATCTCGGGCGCGTCGAGCGCCTGGAGCGCCGCGACCCATCCGCCCGGGCAGCCGTCGACACCCGCCACCCACGCTGCCATGCCGTGCGCCCCTGTCCGGGTTCTCCCTTAAGGGACCGGGGGCGCCCGGGCCAGGGGGCGTGCCGGGTCCGCGGCGCGGCCGGCGGGCGGGCGCGAGGCCGCCACGGACCCGGGCTCCGGGGCCCCTGGCGCCGGCCGCCTCACGCGGCCCGAGCGTAGCGCGCCCCGGCGAGGTCCTGGTGGGCGATCTCCGGGGCCCGGCCGCCGATCAGGTCGGCGAGGAGCCGGCCCGAGCCGCAGGCCATGGTCCAGCCCAGCGTGCCGTGGCCGGTGTTGGTGTAGAGGTTCCGGCAGGCCGTCGCCCCGACGATCGGGGTGCCGTCCGGGGTCATCGGGCGCAGGCCGGTCCAGAACCGGGCGCCCGCCACGTCGCCGCCGTCCGGGAAGAGATCGCCGAGCGAGCGCTCCAGCGTCGCCCGCCGCGGGCCGCGCAGGGCCTGGCTGAAGCCCGCGAGCTCCGCCGTGCCGCCGACCCGGATGCGGTCGCCGAGGCGCGTGATGGCGACCTTGTAGGTCTCGTCCATCACGGTCGAGACCGGGGCGGTGGCCGGGTCGGCGACCGGCAGGGTCAGCGAGTAGCCCTTCACCGGGTAGACCGGCAGGTCGATGCCGAGGGGGCGCAGCAGGGCCGGGGTGTAGCTGCCCATGGCGGCCACGTAGGCGTCGGCGGTCAGGACCTCGCCGTGGCCCGTCACGACGCCGGCGATGCCCGCGCCGTCCCGCCGCAGGCCCGCGACGGTCACGCCGTACCGGAACGCGACGCCCAGGCCCTCGCAGAGCGCCGCCAGGCGCTGCGTGAACAGGTGCGCGTCGCCGGTCTCGTCGCCCGGCAGCCGCAGGCCGCCCACGAAGGTGCCGGAGACCCGCGCCAGGGCCGGCTCGGCGGCGACGCAGCCCGCCGGGTCCAGCACCTCGTAGGCGACGCCGTAGGCGTCGAGCACCCCGGTGTCGTCGCCCACATGGTCGAGCTGCCGGGCCGTCCGGAAGAGCTGGAGCGTGCCCTTCTCGCGGTGGTCGTAGGCGATGCCGGTCTCGGCGCGCAGGTCGCGCAGGGCGTCCCGGCTGTACTCGGCGAGGCGCACCATGCGGCCCTTGTTGCGCCGGTAGGCCTCCTCGGTGCAGTTCGCCAGCATGCGGGCGAGCCAGCCGTAGAGGCGCGGCTCCAGGCGCGGCCACAGCACCAGCGGGCGGTGGCGCATCATCAGCCACTTCATCGCCTTCACGGGGATGCCGGGCGCCGCCCAGGGCGCCGAGTAGCCCGGCGAGACCTGGCCCGCGTTGGCGAAGCTCGTCTCCAGGCCCGCGCCCGGCTGCCGGTCGAGGACCGTGACCGCGTGGCCCGCCCGCGCGAGGTAGTAGGCCGAGGTGACGCCGACGCCGCCGCCGCCGAGGATGAGAACGCGCATCGCGGAGATCCAGTCCTGCCGCGCCAGCCTCCCGGGGCCCGACCCGGCGCGTCGGTCGAGGCGCGCATCCTCGCGCAACGATCGCCGAATGTCCCGCCTCTCCGCCGCAGGTTCTGCGATAGGATGGGCGCGCGCGCACGGATCTGCGGCGACAGGACAGGATCTGCCGATGGCGGTGCGGGACGAGATCGACGGGCGCATCCTGCGGGTCCTGCGCGGGGACGGCCGCATCAGCAACGCGGCCCTCGCGGCCGAAATCGGGCTGTCGCCCTCGGCCTGCCTGCGCCGCCTGCGCCTGCTCGAGGCAAGCGGCGTGATCCGCGGCTACACCGCCCTCGTCGACGACGCCGGCGCGGACGGCCGCCTCGTCGTGCTGACGCAGATCACCCTCGACCGGCAGACGGAGGAGTTCCTGAACCGCTTCGAGGCGGCGGTGCGCCGCTGCCCGGAGGTGCGCGACTGCTACCTGATGACGGGCCTCTCGGACTACCTGATGCGGATCGAGGTCAGGGACGCGGGCGATTACGAGCGCCTGCACAAGGAGGTGCTGTCGCGCCTGCCGGGCGTGGCGCGCATCCAGTCGAGCTTCGCGATCAGGACGGTGGTGGGCCCGGGATGAGGCCTGCGCGCGGGGGCCTCACAGGCCGCCGTCGCTGAGGCGGTACCAGGCGACCAGCGCGGAGGCGTAGAGCCGGTGCAGCCCGTGCAGGGGCAGCGGCCGGATCGGGCTGAGCGGCAGGGGCAGCGCGTCCGCGTCGCCCCGCGCCACGTAGGCGGCGATGGCCCGCCCCAGGCTCGATTGCAGGCCGACGCCCCGGCCCTGGCAGCCGATGTCGACGATCAGGCCCGGCTCCGGCTCGTGCAGGTGGGGCAGGTAGTCCCGGGTGATCGCGACCCGGCCGCACCAGCGGTGATCGAAGCCGATGCCCGCGAGGCGCGGGAACATCCGGCCGACGATGCGCTCCAGGTGGGCCCAGTCGCCGGGCCCGCGCGGCTCCCGGAAGGGGCCGCGCCCGCCCATCAGCAGCCGCCCGGTGTGGTCGAGGCGGAAGTAGAGCAGCAGCTTGCGGGTGTCGGAGGAGACCTGTCCCTCGGGCAGGATCGAGCCGCGCAGGTTGTCGGAGAGCGGCGTCGTCGCGACCTGGAAGGAGTTGGCCGCGACGACGGTCCGGCGCAGGCCCGGCCACAGGTCGCCCGTGTAGCCGTTGGTGCAGAGCACCACCCGCTCGGTGGCGAGGCTCGGGCCGGCGGTGCGCACCGTCCAGGTCGCGCCCTGCCGCGACAGCCCGGTCACGGGCGTCCCGGTGTGGATCCGGGCGCCGGCCGCCAGGGCCGCCCGGGCGAGGCCGCGGGCGTAGGCGAGGGGCTGGATCGCCCCGCCGCGCGCGTCGAGCCAGCCCCCGAGGTAGCGCCCGGTGCCGAGCAGCCGGTCGGTCTCCGGCTTGTCGAGCAGGCGCACGGGGGCGCCGCGGCGGGCCCATTGCGCGGCGCGGCGCTCGGCCCGGCGCAGGCCGTCCGGGGTGTGGGCGCCCTGGATCCAGCCGGTGCGGACGTGCGGCACCGCCATCCGGTGCCGGGCGATCAGGTCGAAGACCGTGTCGGCGCAGCCGCCCGCGAAGGCGGCGAGGCGCTCGCCCCGCTCCGGCCCGAGCCGCGCGACGAGCTCGTCCGGGTCGTGCTTCAGCCCCGGGATCACCTGCCCGCCGTTGCGGCCCGAGCCGCCGAACCCGATCTCGCGGGCCTCCAGGAGCACCGGCCTCAGGCCCGCCTCGGCGAGGTGGAGCGCCGTCGAGAGCCCGCAGAAGCCGCCGCCGATCACCACCGCGTCGGCGCGCCCCGAGGCGCCGAGGGGCTCGGTCGGGGGGGCGGGCGGGGCCGTCGTGGCCCACAGGGAGGGGCCGAGCGGGAACGGTTCGGTCATGGGGCGGCCCCGGGCGCGCCCGCGTTGCGGCGCGGCGCGGGGGGGATGGGCGGACCCGCGGGGCGGCCACGACGCTCGCGGCGCGGGCGCGCGCGATCCCACGACGGCCGGCTCAGAGCGGGTGGAGCACGCGCCGCAGGAAGTCCTGCGTGCGGGGGTGCCGGGGGCGGTTGAGGAGGTCGCGGGCCGGGCCCTCCTCGACGATGACGCCGTGGTCGAGGAAGAGCACCCGGTCGGCGACCTCGCGGGCGAACCCCATCTCGTGGGTCACTACCACCATGGTCATGCCCTCGAGGGCGAGCGCCCGCATGACCCCCAGCACCTCGCCGACGAGCTCGGGGTCGAGGGCCGAGGTCGGCTCGTCGAACAGGATCGCGTCGGGCCGCATCGCGAGGGCGCGGGCGATCGCGACCCGCTGCTGCTGCCCGCCCGAGAGCTCGGGCGGGTGCGCGTCCTCCTTGCCGGCGAGGCCGACGCGCGCGAGCAGCGCCCGGCCGCGCTCGAGGGCCGCCGCCCGGGCCTCGCCCTTCACGTAGATCGGCCCCTCGACCACGTTCTCCAGGGCCGTGCGGTGGGGAAACAGGTTGAAGCGCTGGAACACCATCGAGACCTGGACCCGCACGCTGCGGATCGTGCCGCTCGCCCGGTCGACGCGCTGGCCGTTCACCCGGATCGTGCCGCCGTCGTAGGATTCGAGCCCGTTGATGCAGCGCAGGATGGTGGACTTGCCCGAGCCCGACGGCCCGATGATGCAGACCACCTCGCCCTTCTCGACCCGCGCGGTGATGCCCTTGAGCACCGGCAGCGCCCCGAACGACTTGCGGACGTCCTCGAGCGCGATCATCGCCGCCGGGCCCGGATCTCGAAGTGGCGCACGGCCAGGATCAGCGGCAGGCTGAGCACCAGGTACATCAGGGCCACGAGCGTGAACACGCTGGTGTTCTTGAACGTCGCCGACGCGATCAGCTTGCCCTGGAGGGCGAGCTCGGCCACCGTGATGGTGGAGGCCTGCGAGGAATCCTTCAGCATCATGATCATGACGTTGCCGTAGGGCGGCAGGGCGACCCGGAACGCCTGCGGCAGCACGACCCGGCGCATGGTGAGCCACCAGCCCATGCCGATCGTCTGCGCCGCCTCGATCTGCCCCCGGTCGATCGCCTCGATGGCGGCCCGGAAGTTCTCCGCCTGGTAGGCCGAGTAGGCGAGGCCGAGGCCGAGCACGCCGGCCTGCACGGCGGTGAGCGCGATGCCGAAATCCGGCAGCACGAAGTAGATGTAGAAGAGCTGCACGATGATCGGGATGCCCCGGATCACGTTGATGAACAGGGCGCTGAAGCCCGAGAGCAGCCGCACCCCCGAGACCCGCATCATCGCCCAGACGAGGCCGAGCAGCGTCGAGACGACGAGCGAGCCGATCGTGATCAGGATGGTGAGCTGGACGCCCTGGAGCAGGATCGGGACGAACTCCCGGGCGTCGGCGAGGAAGCCTTCCATGACGCCGGGGTCAGGACGGGTTCACGGCGGGCTTCAGGCCCCACTTCTCGAGGATCCTGGCGAGGTCGCCGCTCTGCTTGAGCTTGGCGAGCGCCTCGTCGATCCTGGTGCGCAGGGCCGGATCGTCCTTGCGCACGCCGATGCCGACCGAGCCGATCACGATCGGCTTGTAGCCGTCGACGAGGCGCAGGTTCGGGAACATGCCGAGCTTGATGTTGTAGGCGAGGATCGGGCTGTCGGCGAAGCCGGCCTTCAGGCGGCCGGAATTCACGTCCCGCATCAGGTCGGGGATCGTGTCGTAGATCTTCACCTCGGAGAACAGCCCCGACGCCTTCAGGGGCTCGACGAAGGCGGTGCCGACCTGGGCGCCCACCGTCTCGCCCTTCAGGTCGGCGAAGGCCGCGTACTCCTTCGTGTCGGACTTCGCCACGATCAGCCCCTCGCCGTAGGTGTAGACCGGCTCGGAGAACGCGATCACCTCCTTGCGGGGCGGCGTGATGAACATCGCGGCCGAGATGACGTCGATCTTCCGGGCCGTCAGGGCGGCGATCAGGGTCGAGAATTGCAGCGGCTCGACGGCGACCGCGAAGCCCGCCTCCTTGCCGACGGCCGTGATGACGTCCACCATCACGCCCTGGATGGTGTTGGTCTTGGTGTCGAGGAAGGTGAACGGGATGCCGGTCGGCGTCGAGCCGACCTTCAGGGTGCCCTGCGCGGCGGCCGGGACCGCGCCCGCCGCGACGAGCACGGCGCCGGCCCCCGCGAGCGCCGCGGCCGCGGCCTGAACCAGACGCCTCATCGTCGTGCTCCTCTAGCCGGGCCGCCGGTCTCGCGGAGCGCCGGGCAAATTTCATTGACATGAACATCAGGGCATAATTCGCTGCACCGCGCAATCCGATTTCACGGACATGAAACACGCTGGCGGCGGACAGGGAGACGGGCAGGCGGCGGCCGACCTCGCGGTCGGGCATCGCCTGCGGGCGCTGCGGCGGGCCCGCGGCCTGCCCCTCAAGGCCGTGGCGGGGGCGGCCGGCCTCTCGATCGGGTTCCTGAGCCAGGTCGAGCGCGGCCTGTCCTCGCCCTCCCTGCGGGTGCTGGCGCTGATCGCCGACGTGCTCGGGGTCGGGCTCGCGGCCCTGTTCGGGGAGGCGCCCGCACCCGAGCCCGACCCCATCGTCACGCGGGCCGGCGAGCGGGCCGCGCTGTCGCTCTGGCGCTCGGGCATCGCCAAGCAGCTCCTGACCCGCCCCGGGGCGGAGGGCTCCCTGAGCCTGTTCCTGATGCACCTCGAGCCCGGCGCCGGCACCGGGGACGCGTTCTTCGCCCACGACGGCGAGGAGGCCGGCCTCGTGATGGAGGGGCGGCTCGTCCTCTCGGTCGAGGAGACCACGCTCCGGCTCGATCCCGGCGACAGCTTCCGGTTCGCGAGCCGGCGCCCGCACCGCTACCGCAACCCGTCGCGGGAGGAGCGGACGGTGGTGCTGTGGGTCAACTCCGTCCCGCCGGCCCGCCCCTGACAGAAGCGGCCGGTCGATCGGGCCGCCTGCCGCAGGGTCGGGCCGGCCTTGGGGCGCCGCGCCGGCCCCCGGTCCGTCGGATGAGCGGCCGTCGATTCACCAGATGAGAAGATATTCCGTGTGAACCTGTCGTGGAGCATACGCGGAGGGGCGGGCATGGACAGGCGGGCCGGTTGCGAGGCGTGCAGGAGCGACGAGACGTTGCCCTTCGCCTTCACGATGGCGTTCCACCCGATCGTCGACCTGGAGCGGGGCCGCATCTGGGGCTACGAGGCGCTGGTGCGCGGGACCGAGGGTCAGGGCGCCGGCACCATCCTGTCGCAGGTGACGGAGGCCAACCGCTACAAGTTCGACCAGGCCTGCCGCACCAAGGCGATCGAGCTCGCCGGCACGCTGTTCCTGGACCCGAACACCAAGCTGTCGATCAACTTCATGCCGAACGCCGTCTACGAGCCGGCGGCCTGCATCCGCGCCACCCTCGAGGCGGCCCGCCGGGTCGGCTTCGCGCACCGGCAGATCATGTTCGAGTTCACCGAGAACGAGCGCATGGTCGACGTGGCGCACGTCCAGCGCATCATCGCCGATTACCGCAAGCGGGGCTTCGTGACCGCGATCGACGATTTCGGCGCCGGCTACGCCGGGCTGAACCTGCTGGCGAGCTTCCAGCCCGACCTGATCAAGCTCGACATGGACCTGATCCGCGGGATCGCCTCCTCGCCGGCCCGCCAGACCATCGTGGCGGGCGTCGTCGGCATGGCCCGGGCCCTCGGCGTCGCGGTGATCGCCGAGGGAATCGAGACCGAGGAGGAGCTCTCGGTCCTGCGGGCGGCCGGCATCACGCTGTTCCAGGGCTACCTCTTCGCCAGGCCCGCGCTCGCGAGCCTGCCGGCCGTGGCGGCCCTCCCGGCGCGGCTGGCGGCCTGACCGGCGCCCGCGGGCCCGGCGGGCACCGGGGCCGCTGGCCAGGCGGGCACCGGTCAGGCCGCCGCCCGGGCGGGCACCGGGGCGGGGCCGGAACCGGCCCGTCGCCGAAGGGTTGGTCGGGCGTTCGCCCGGGCGAACCGCCCGGGCGACGACAGGCGTGCGCCCCGGCCGGCCCCGTCGCGGCGGCGCGTCGGCGCTCCACCTGCCCGCACGAGGATCCTGGCCCATGGCTGACACGGTCGGCGACTTTTTCTGGAGGCGTCTGTCGGACTGGGGCGTGACCACGGTCTTCGGCTACCCGGGCGACGGCATCAACGGCCTGCTCGGCGCCCTCAACCGCTCGCAGGACGGAATCCGCTTCGTCCAGGCCCGCCACGAGGAGATGGCGGCCTTCATGGCCTCGGCCTACGCCAAGTTCACGGGCGAGCTCGGCGTCTGCATCGCCACCTCCGGGCCGGGCGCCTCCCACCTCCTCACCGGCCTCTACGACGCCCGCCTCGACCACATGCCGGTGCTCGCCATCGCCGGGCAGCAGGCCCGCAACGCCCTCGGCGGCCACTACCAGCAGGAGCTCGACCTCGTGGCGATGCTCAAGGACGTGGCCGGCGCCTACGTCCAGCAGGCGAGCACCCCCGCCCAGACCGCCCACCTCGTCGACCGCGCCATCCGCATCGCCAAGGGCGAGCGCCGGGTCACGGCCCTGGTCTTCCCCAACGACCTCCAGGACGCTCCCCACGAGGATCCGCCGCGCAAGCACGGCACCGTGCATTCCGGCGTCGGCTACACCGACCCGAAGGTGGTGCCCTACGAGGTCGACCTGAAGCGGGCCGCCGCCGTGCTCAACGCCGGCCGGCGGGTGGCGCTCCTCGTGGGCGCCGGCGCGCTCCAGGCCACCGACGCGGTGATCGCGGTGGCCGACCGCCTCCAGGCCGGGGCCGCCAAGGCGCTGCTCGGCAAGGCGGCGCTGCCCGACGACCTGCCCTGGGTGACGGGCTCGGTCGGGCTGCTCGGCACCAGGCCGAGCTGGGAGCTGATGAACGAGTGCGACACCCTGCTGATGATCGGCTCCGGCTTCCCCTACTCGGAGTTCCTGCCCAAGGTCGGGCAGGCCCGCGGCGTCCAGATCGACCGCGAGCCCGGCATGCTGTCCCTGCGCTACCCCATGGAGGTGCCCCTGGTCGGCGACGCGGCCGAGACGCTGCGGGCGCTGCTGCCGCTGCTCGACCAGAAGACCGACACCGCCTGGCGCGCGACGATCGAGCGGAACGTGGCGGCCTGGTGGACGGACGCGGAGGCCCGCGCCATGGCGATGGCGAACCCGGTCAACCCGCAGCGCGTGACCTGGGAGCTGTCGCCCCGGCTGCCCGAGCGGGTGATCGTGACGAGCGATTCGGGCTCGTGCGCGAACTGGTTCGCCCGGGACCTGAAGATGCGCCGGGGCATGATGGCGTCCCTGTCGGGGGGCCTCGCCTCGATGGGGGCGGCGGTGCCCTACGCCATCGCCGCCAAGTTCGCGCATCCCGACCGGCCCGTGGTGGCGCTGGTCGGCGACGGTGCGATGCAGATGAGCAACATGGCGGAGCTGATCACGGTGCAGAAGTACTGGCAGGACTGGTCGAACAAGACCTGGATCTGCTGCGTGTTCAACAACGAGGACCTGAACCAAGTGACGTGGGAGCAGCGCGTGCAGGAGGGCGACCCGAAGTTCGAGGCGACCCAGGTGATCCCGAACGTGCCCTACCACAAGTTCGCCGAGCTGATCGGGCTGAAGGGGATCTACGTCGACGACCCCGCCCGGATGGGGGCGGCCTGGGACGAGGCGCTCGCCAGCGACCGCCCGGTCGTGCTCGAGGTCAAGACCGACCCCGAGGTGCCGCCGCTGCCGCCCCACATCACCGTCGACCAGGCCAGGAGCTTCATGTCGATGCTGGTCAAGGGCGATCCCAAGGGCGGCCACCTCATCGCCGACACCGCCCGCCAGGTCCTCGCCTCGGTGCTGCCCGGCAAGGGCAAGTGAACCGGCGAAGGGACCGGCAAACGGGGTGGCACGCGGACCGGCGGGCGGCGCGCGGCTGATTGCGGGCGGTCCCGGGCGGCAGGCCCGGATCGTCCCGGCGGGCCCGGCATGGAACCGGCGGGCCGGCCAGCCGTTGCGGCACCCGGCCCCGGCAGCGAACAGGATGGTGCGAGCGCCCATGACCAGCGATCCCGCGCGTGACGACGCACCGGCGCTCGCCCCGCGCCCGACCCTGTTCGAACCCGGCCGCACCTGCTGGCGCGTCGCCAGGGCCGACCGCGTCGCGGTGCTGATCGACGCGGCCGCCTACTTCGCGCGGCTGGAGGAGGCCCTGAGCCGGGCGCAGCGCGCCGTCCTGATCGTCGGCTGGGACTTCGACGGCCGGATCCGCCTGCGCCACGACGCAGGGCCCGACGTCTCCCCGCCGCTCGGGCCGTTCCTGCGCGACCTCGCGGCGCGCCGGCCCGCGCTCGAGATCCGCGTGCTGGTCTGGAGCGTCGCCACGGTGCACGGGCCCGGGGCGGCGCTGCCGCTCCTGTTCGGCACCGACTGGGAGGCGCATCCCCGCATCGCCGTGCGGCTCGACAGCCACCATCCGATCTACGCCGCCCATCACCAGAAGCTCGTCTGCATCGACGACCGCATCGCCTTCGTGGGCGGCATGGACCTGACCGTGGCGCGCTGGGACACGCCCGCGCACGCCGCCGACGACCCCCTCCGGGTCGATCCGGACGGCACGCCCTACCCGCCGGTCCACGACCTCCAGATGGCCGTCGACGGGGAGGCGGCCCGCTCTCTCGGCGAACTCGCCCGCGCCCGCTGGCAGGCGGCGACCGGCGAGGTCCTCGCCCCCGTGACCGGCGCCCCGCCGGTCTGGCCCGAGGGCCTCGCGCCCCTGATGACGGACGCCGCCGTCGCCATCGCCCGCACCATGCCGGCCCTGCCCGGCGAGCCGTCCGTCGAGGAGGCCGCGGCCCTGACCGGGCGGGCGCTCGCGGGGGCCCGCGAGGCGATCTACCTCGAGGCGCAGTACCTCACCGCGACCTTCGTGGCCGAGGTGCTGGCGCGCCACCTCGCGGCGCCGGAGGGACCCGAGATCGTGGTGGTGCTCACCCGGCGCTCGCACAACCTCACGGAGCGCGTCGCCATGGGCACGCCCCGGGACCGCATCCTGCGGCGCCTGCGGGCGGCCGACCGCTTCGGGCGGCTGTTCGTCGCCTACCCGGTGGTGCCGGGCGCCGGCCCCGCGGCGGAGGCTGGGGCGGAGGCCGATTGCGAGGTGCTCGTGCACGCCAAGCTGGTCATCGTCGACGACCGCTTCCTGCGCATCGGCTCGTCGAACCTCAACAACCGCTCGGTCGCCCTCGACACCGAGTGCGACCTCGCCGTCGAGGGGCACGACGCGGCCGCCCGCCGGGCGATCCGGGGCCTGCGCGACCAGCTCCTCGCCGAGCACCTCGGCGCGACGCCCGCCGCCGTCGAGGAGGCAATCCGCCGGGAGGGCTCCCTGATCCGCGCCATCGCGCGCCTGAAGGGAGGGCCCCGGTCCCTGCGCGTCTGCGAGGTGCCCGAGGAGGAGGGCCTGCTCGACCCCCTGCTCAGCACCGACCTCCTCGATCCGGAGCGGCCGTTCGGGACGGCGTGAGGCCGCTCACGCCGACGTGGCGCGCCAGGCGAAGCCGCGCCGGGCGCCGGCCCCGCGCCAGCGGAAGACCGCCTCCGTCACCGCGAAGGCGGCGAGCCCGAGCGCCAGCGGCACCAGGAAGTACAGGAACCGGAAGGCGATCAGCGGCCCGATGACGTCGGTCTTCGGCAGGAGGTGGACGACGACGCTCTCGATCACCCCGAGGCCGCCCGGCACGTGGGTGATCAGCACCGCCGCGTTGGCGATCACGAACACCGAGACGACGCCGAGGAAGCCGACGTCGGAGACCGCCGCGAGCGCCTGGTGCAGGCAGGCCGAGACGAGGGCGAAGTTGAGCGCGCCGAGCCCCACCTGCGCCGCTGCCAGGGGCAGCGGCGGCAAGGCGATCGACCAGCGCCGGATGCGCAGCGGCGCCCGCAGCCTCGCGGCGAGGCCGAGATAGAGCGCGACGCCTCCCGCGCAGGCGAGGCCGGAGGCCAGGACCGCCGGGCGCCCGAGGCCCGTGACCTCCCGGGCGAGGCCCGGGTCGGCCAGGACCGCCACCGCCCCGAGGGCCATCAGCCCGAGCCCGACCGTGACGCCGCAGAACAGCACCACCCGGGCGACGTCCCCCGTGCCCAGGCCCCAGCGGGTGTAGAAGCGGTACCGGATGGCGCCGCTGCTCAGGCCCGCGAGGCCGATGCTGTGGCCGAGCGACAGGCTGATGAAGGCCGCGAGCGCCACCCGGCCGAAGGGCAGGGGCCGGCCCGCCGCCCGCAGGGCAAGCCAGTCGATCCCGCAGAGGCACAGGTAGCTCGCGGCGGCAAACGCCCCGGCGGCGGCGAGGCGCCCGGCCGGCAGGGCCCGGACCGAGGCGACGAGCTGGTCGAGGCTGTAGCCGCCGAGGGTGCGGGCGAGGAGGTAACCCCCGAGCACGACGCTCAGGACCGCGACGATCAGGGTCCAGCGCCGGCGGCGGCCCGGCCCGGCGGGCTTCGTCCCGGGTTCGTTCGTCTCAGGCACGTCCGTGGGATCCTGCGTCATCGGGGTTGGCCGGCCTCGCCGGCAGCGGGGCGGCGGCGAGGCCGGGCCTGGGCGGGGCGAACGCGAGGTCGGCCACGAGCGGGAGGTGGTCCGAGGCGAGGCGGGCCTCCCCGGCGCGCAGGGTCCGGATCCCCCGCGAGACGATGCCGCCGCCGACGAAGATGTGGTCGAGGCGCAGGGCGGGCAGCCGCGCCGGGAAGGTCGGCCGGGCCCAGCCGCCGAAGGGCCCGCCCTCGGCATCCGTCAGGCGGGCGGCGAGGTGCCGGTAGGCCCGCGAGAGCGGGACGGCGTTGAGGTCGCCGAGGAGCACGACGGGCGCCCGGCAGGCCGGGTCGCCGAGCCAGCGCGGGCCGGTGAGGGCCGACACCTGGGCCAGGCGCTCGCGCCGGTCGAGGCCGAGATGGGTCGTGATGACCTGCACCTCCCGGCCCCGGACCGCCACGGCGGCCCAGAGGGCGCCCCGGGGCTCCAGGCCCGGGCGCCGGGCGAGGCCGGGCAGGCCCTCCGCCCGCACGAGCCGCGACGGCAGGGCGGTCAGGATCGCGTCGCCGTAGCGCTCCTCCATCACCTGGAGCGCCGGGTGGAAGTGCGACCCCATCCCGAGCCGGTCCGCGATGGCCTGGGCCTGGTCGACGCCTCCGGTGCGCCGCCGGCCGACGTCGAGCTCCTGGAGCGCCACGACGTCGGGGCGGCAGGCGGCGATCACCGCGGCGATGCGCTCCGGGCTGAGCCGGCCGTCCGTGCCGAGGCAGCGGCGGACGTTGTAGGTGAGGACGCGGAGCAACGCGGGATCGGGTCCGTTCCTGGGGGCAGCCCCCGTCAACGGCCGAGCCGCCCCCCGGGTTCGGGTCGCCCGCCGCGGCGCGTGTCCGGCCCCGCTGCGGGCCTCAGCGCATCTCGATCGGGTAGGCCCGCCGCACGCCCCGGGCCACGAGCACGGCCGCCACCGCCTTGATCAGGTCGCCGGGGACGAACACCGCGCTGCCGAGGAGCGCCCGCGACAGGCCCATGCCGGTGACGGCGGCGAGCCACGGGATCCCCACCGCGTAGACCGCCCCGATGCCGCCGGCGAGCCCGGCGAGGAGCGCCAGGGCCGCCTCGCGCCGGCGCCAGGGGCCGGGCGCCCAGCGCCGGACGATCCAGCCGGTCACGACGGCCCCCGGGACCCAGCCGAGGAGGAAGCCGCCCGTCGGGCCCACCACCACCCCGAACCCGCCCCGGCCCCCGGAGAGCACCGGCAGGCCGAGCACCACGAGGAGCACCACCAGCGCCGCCGCGAGGCCGCCCCGCACCGGCCCGAGGATCAGCCCCGCCAGCATGATCCCGAGGGATTGCAGCGTCACCGGCACCGGCAGCCCCGCGACGGGCACGGGCGGCATCAGCCCGAGCGCCACGATCAGGGCCGCGAACAGCGCGGTGAGCACCAGGTCACGGGTCGTCATGCGGGGCTGCCTCCTTCGGGCGGGGTGCGCGGCGGGGTCTCGGGCCGCGGTCGCGCGGCGGCCGGCGCCGGGCGGGACGGCTCCCCGTCGGGCGGGTAGCCGCGGGCGTCGATGGCCTCCGCAACGGCGTCGGCGCGGGCCAGGGTGCGCACGATCAGCGGCACCACCAGCCCGACCGGCCCGGCCCGGACGCCCCGGGCGGCCTGCGCCTCGCGGATCGCCCGCGCCTCGCCGGCGATCTCGGGCACGAAGCGCAGCACCAGCGCGACCGCGAGGCTTACCCGGCCGGCCTGGACGAGGCCGAGCCGCTCCAGGGGTCGCAGCGCCCGCTCCATCGCGTCGAGGAGGTCGGAGGCGCGCGTCGTCAGGGTCACGGCGAGGGCCGGCAGCGCCAGGGCGAGGACGCGCAGGCACGCCGCGAGCGCGGCGTCCCAGCCGTCGAGGAGCCCGGTCGCGAGCCCGACCGCGGCGAGCACCCCGGCGAGCCCCGCGAGCCGGGGCCGCAGGCTCTCCCGGGGCGCGCCGGCGGCCCGCAGCAGGAGCGCGCCGGCGAGCGCGGCGCCCGCCAGGACGAGGCTCTCTCGCGTCAGGACGAGGGCGATCCCGGCCCCGCACAGGAGGCCGAGCTTGAGGCCGGCGGGCGCCCGGTGCAGGCGCGTCGTGCCCGGGACGTAGAGCGGGAGGGTCACGACAGGTGGTCCACGTACCAGCGCAGCGCCGGCTCGGCGGCGTCGTCGGCCACGACCCGGCCCGCGTCCATCACCAGCACGCGCTCGAACCCCTCCAGCAGGGCGAGGTCGTGCGAGACCACGATGGCGGTCTGGGCGAGGCCCGCGATCGCCGCGCGGACGCGGTTGCGGTGGCGCAGGTCGAGGAGCGTGGTCGGCTCGTCGAAGACCACGATCGCGGGCTCGGTCACCAGCACGGCGGCGAGGGCCACCATCTGCTTCTCGCCGCCGCTCAGGGCGTGGCTCGGCCGCTCGGCGAGGTGCGCGAGGCCGAAGCGCTCCAGCACCGCCGCCGACCGGGCGGCGATCTCGCCCCGCGCCAGCCCGAGGTTGCGCAGGCCGAAGCCGATATCCTCCGACACGACCGGAAACACGATCTGGTCGGCCGGGTTCTGGAACACGAAGCCGACCCTGCGGCGCACCGCCCGGGCGTCGGCGCGGGTGTCGAGGCCGTCGACCCGCACGCTTCCGGCATCCGGCAGCAGGAGGCCGTTGATCAGCCGGGCGAGGCTGCTCTTGCCCGACCCGTTCGGGCCGACGACGCCGATGCGCCGCTCGCGCAGGGTCAGGGCGGTCTCGTGCAGGACCGGCCGGCCGTGGCGCGACGCGCGCACCCTGTCGAAGACGATGGCCATGCGGGAGGGAACGGGAGGCCTCTGGGGGTGCCGGGCGGGGGCGCTGCGCTCATAGGGCACCGCGCGCCGGCGCGCTACCCTGCGTCACCGCGCGGTCACCTCGCGCCCGCGCGCTTCCCGAGAGCACCGCGCCGCCCGGGCGCGCCGCGCCTCGCCCCCGGGCGCCGGACCCGCCCGCGCGGGAGGCGCGGCCGTCTCCCGCAGGGCCAGCCTGAAGCCGATCACCCTCCCTCTCAGAGGGTGAGGTGGACCTTGATCGCCCGGCTCCGGTCGCCCGCGAGCGCGAAGGCCTCGCCGGCCCGGCCCATGGGCAGCTCGGCCGAGAGGATCGGGCCGACGTCGAGGCGCCCGGCCGCGAGGAGCGACACGGCGGTGCGGAACTCCTCGTGGAACCGGAAGGCGCCGACGAAGTCGATCTCGCGGGCCATCAGGAGGTTGGCCGGGACCGGGATGTCGCCCGGCGGCATCATGCCGAGCTGCACCACGCGCCCGCCCGGCCGCACCACCCGGAACAGGGAGGCGAGCGCCGCGGGCGAGCCCGTCGCCTCCAGGGCCACGTCGAACGTGCCCTTGTCGGCCTCGTAGGCGGCGAGGCGCTCGGGCGCCTCCGCGACGTTGACGGTCTCGGCGGCGCCGATCTCGCGGGCGATGGCGAGGGGGGCCGCGGCGAGGTCGGTGCAGACGACCCGCCGGGCGCCGGCGAGGCGCGCGGCCATCAGGCAGAGGAGCCCGATCGGGCCCGCGCCCGCGATCACGACGTGGCGGCCGAGCAGCTCGCCCGCCCGGCGCACCCCGTGCAGCGCCACCGCCAGGGGCTCGCCGCAGGCCGCCACCCGCATCGGCATGGCGTCCGGGACCGCCACGCACTGGTCGGCCCGGGCGAGGAACTCCTCGCTGAAGGCACCCTGGACATGCGGGAAGACCGCCGCAGAGCCGAAGAACCGCATGGAGCGGCAGAGGTTCGAGCGGCCGGCCCGGCAGAAGTCGCAGGCCCGGCACGGGCGGCTCGGGTCGACCGCGACCCGCTCCCCGGGCCTGACGGCCGTGACCGCCGCCCCGACCCGGGCCACGGTGCCGGCGACCTCGTGGCCGAGCACCATGGGCTCGCGCAGGGAGAAGTCGCCGACCCGGCCCTTGCCGTAGTAGGACAGGTCCGAGCCGCAGATGCCGCCGGCGCCGAGCGCGACCACGACCTCGTCGGGCTCCGGCTCGCGGAGGACGACCGGCTCGATCCGCAGGTCCCTGGCGGCGTGGATGCGCGCTGCGAGCGTCATCGGAATGCTCCTCCCGGGCCCCGGATTCCGGGGCGCGCCCGGCCGGGGCCGTCCTCTTGCTTCTGGATCGGTAGCCTGCTTCCTTCCCGGCAGAAGCGCAATCGCACGGGTCCGGCGACGGCTCGGCGGGCGCTGCCGGGAGGGACGCCGTGTCGGTTGCACTGTTCGATCTGACGGGCCGGCGCGCCCTCGTCACGGGGTCCAGCCAGGGCATCGGGCTCTCCCTCGCCCTGGGGCTCGGGCGCGCCGGTGCCGCCCTGGTGCTGAACGGCCGCGACGCGACGAAGCTCGAGGCGGCGGTGGACGGCCTGCGGCGGCAGGGCCTCGACGCCCGGGCGGCCGCGTTCGACGTGTCCGATCCCGCCGCCGTCGCGGCCGGCGTCGCGCGGATCGAGGCGGAGATCGGCCCCCTCGACATCCTCGTCAACAACGCCGGCATCCAGCGCCGCATGCCGCTCGAGGACTTCCCGGTGGAGACCTGGCGCGAGCTGATGCGGATCAACCTCGACAGCGTGTTCTACGTCGGGCAGGCGGTGGCGCGGCACATGATCCGGCGCCGGCGCGGCAAGATCATCAACATCGCGAGCCTCCAGAGCGAGGCCGCCCGGGCCGGGATCGCGCCCTACACCGCCTCCAAGGGCGCCGTGAAGAACCTGACCAAGGGCATGTGCACCGACTGGGCCCGCCACGGGCTCCAGGTGAACGGGATCGGCCCCGGCTACTTCGCGACGCCCCTCAACCAGGCGTTGATCGACAACCCCGACTTCGACGCCTGGCTCAAGGCGCGCACCCCGGCCGGCCGCTGGGGCCGGGTCGAGGAGCTGCAAGGGGCCGCGATCTTCCTCGCCTCCGCGGCCTCCGACTTCGTCAACGGGCAGATCCTCTACGTCGACGGCGGCGTCCTGGCGACGCTCTGAGGGCCTGGGCCGCCCGGCGCGGCGACGGGGCGGGGACAGGGCGGCCCGGCGCGGGGACGGAAGGCGGCCCTCACCCGAGGGACATCGTCAGCGGCGGGCTCACCTCGGGCGGCAGCGGGGAGACGTAGCCGCCCTCCGTGCGCGCCCTCAGGTCCGCCTTCGCGGCGGCCAGGAGCGCCGGATCGGTGAGCACGGCCGCCCCCGTCGCCGCCATGGCCTTGGCGACCTGCACCATCGCCTTGTGGGCGGCCGGCGCCTTGCCCTGCGCCACCACCTGCCAGGTGTGGAAGGGCGTCCCTGCCGCGACCGTCGGGGCGTGCGCCTGGACCGTGGGGACGACCCAGCTCACGTCGCCGACATCCGTCGAGCCGATCGCCGGGTTGCGCCGCGCGTCGAGGGGCACCAGGAAGTCGGCGAGGGGGGCGTCGGAGGGCGGCCGCCCGATCGTGCGGTAGACCGCCGCGATGTCCTGCGGCGAGAGGGTCTCCTGGATCGCCCGGGCGAAGGCCCGGTCCCCGTCGCCGAAGTGGGGGGGCCCGAGCTCCTCCATCACGCCGTGCAGGGCCTGCTCCAGCGGCGTGTTGCCGACCACGTTCGAGACCGCGCTCACGATGCGCATCTCCACGCGGGTCTCGGTCATGAGCGCGGCGCCCTCCGCGATCTTGCGCACCCGCTCCACGAGCTCGAGCATCCCCGGCAGGTCGCGGGCGCGGATCGAGTAGCGCACCCGGGCGCGGGCCTGGACGACGTTCGGCGCGATGCCGCCGGCGTCGAGGAGCGCGTAGTGCACGCGCGCGTCGCTCGGCATGTGCTCGCGCATGTAGTTGACGCCGACGTTCATGAGCTCGACGGCGTCGAGAGCGCTGCGCCCCAGGTGGGGGGCGGCCGCCGCGTGGGCGGCGCGGCCGGCGAACACGAAGTCGGCCCGGGTGTTGGCGAGGGAGAGCGGCGGCGTCACCTCCCAGAAGCTCGACGGGTGCCACGAGATCGCGGCGTCCGCGTCCGCGAAGGCGCCCTCCCGCACCATGAAGGCCTTGGCCGCGCCCCCCTCCTCGGCCGGGCAGCCGTAGTAGCGCACGCGCCCGGGCAGGCCGGTCTCGGCGAGCCAGTCCTTCACGGCGGTCGCGGCGAGCAGTGCCGCCGATCCGAGCAGGTTGTGCCCGCAGCCGTGGCCGTGGCCGCCGGCCTCGACGGGGCGGTGCTCGGCCACGCCGGCCTCCTGGCTCAGGCCCGGGAGCGCGTCGTACTCGCCCAGGAACGCGATCACCGGCCCGCCCTCGCCGGCCTCGCCCACGAGGGCCGTCGGGATGCCGGCGAGCCCTTCCGTCACCCGGAAGCCCTGGTGGCGCAGCTCGGCGCCGTGCTCGGCGGCCGAGCGGGCCTCGGTGTAGCAGACCTCCGGCATGCCCCAGACCCGGTCGCTGAGCGCGACCAGCCTGTCCGTGTGGGCGTCGACGTGCCGCCACAGCGCGTTGCGGTTGTCCATCTCGGGCTCCTCTCCGGGCTCTCGGGCGCGGCCGGCCGGCCCTGCGCGACGGCGTGCCGGGGCGCTCCGCCGGGCCCGAGGGTATGCAGGGCGCGGGCCGGTTTGCCCAGGCGGCCGGCGCGGGCGTGGCGCGCAACTTGCGAATACCTCGCCCGCCGCGCGGAGATGGCTTGCGGACGCCCGCACCCGCAGCGATGCTGGCGGCGCGGCACGGCAGGCGAGAGGGGAATTTTCCCATGAGGAAGCAGGACATGACAGAGCGGGACCTGCGGACGCTCATCGCCGACGTGAAGGACGGCCGGATGTCCCGCCGGGGCTTCGTCCGGCGCATGCTCGCCCTCGGCCTCACGGCCCCCATGGCCGGCATGATGCTGGCCCAGAACGGCGTCGCCATGGCGGCGGATGTCCGCACCGCCTACAAGCCCGTCAAGGCGGGGGGCGGGGGGCCGCTGAAGCTGCTGTTCTGGCAGGCCGCCACCCTGATCAACCCGCACTTCGCCGTCGGTACCAAGGACCAGGAAGGCTCGCGCATCTTCTACGAGCCGCTCGCGGCCTGGGACGACGACGGCAACCTGCTGCCGATCCTCGCCGCCGAGGTGCCCTCGACGGAGAACGGCGGCGTCGCGGCGGACGGCCGCTCGGTGACCTGGAAGCTCAAGCCCGGGGTGAAGTGGCACGACGGCAAGCCCTTCACGGCCGACGACGTGGTGTTCAACTGGGAGTACGCCGGCAACCCCGCCACCGCCGCGGTCACGCTCGGCACCTACAAGGACATCAAGGTCGAGAAGGTCGACGACCTCACCGTCAAGGTCGTGTTCGACAAGCCGACGCCGTTCTGGGCCGACGCCTTCGTGTCGACGGCCGGCATGATCATCCCCAAGCACCTCTTCTCCGCCTACGCGGGCGAGAAGTCCCGCGACGCGCCCGCGAACCTCGCGCCCGTGGGCACCGGCCCCTACCGGTTCCAGGAATTCCGCCCGGGCGACATCCTGCGCGGCGAGCGCAACCCCGACTACCACGTGCCCAGCCGCCCGTTCTTCGATTCCGTCGAGATGAAGGGCGGCGGCGACGCGGTCTCGGCGGCCCGCGCCGTGCTCCAGACCGGCGAGTACGACTACGCCTGGAACATGCAGGTCGAGGACGAGATCCTGAAGCGGTTCGAGGCCGGGGGGCGCGGGCGCATCGCGATCTCGTACGGCGGCAACGTCGAGTTCATCCTGCTCAACGCCACCGATCCCACGGCCGAGGTCGACGGCGAGCGCGCCTCGCTCAAGACCAAGCACTTCGCCTTCGCGGACCCGGCGGTGCGCCAGGCCATGAACCTGATCGTCAACCGCGCCGCGACCCAGCAGTTCATCTACGGCCGCACCGCGCGGGCGACCGCCAACATCCTCAACGGCCCCGAGCGCTTCCGCTCGCCCAACACCACGTTCGCCTTCGACGTCGACAAGGCGGCCCAGATCCTCGAGGCGGCCGGCTGGAAGAAGGGCGCCGACGGCATCCGGGCGAAGGACGGCAAGGCGCTGAAGTTCGTCTTTCAGACCTCCATCAACGCCCCCCGGCAGAAGACCCAGGCCATCGTCAAGCAGGCTGCCCAGAAGGCCGGCATCGACATGGAGCTGAAGTCGGTCCCCGGCTCGGTCTTCTTCTCCTCGGACGTCGCGAACCCCGACACCTTCCCGCACTTCTACGCCGACATGGAGATGTACACGGTCAACATGACCCAGGCCGATCCGGCCGTGTTCATGCTGCAATTCGTCTCGTGGGAGGCCGCCACCAAGGAGAACAAGTGGCAGGGCCGCAACATCTGCCGCATGCGCAACCCCGAGGCCGACGCCCTCTACCGGGCCACCCAGACCGAGCTCGACCTGACGAAGCGGGCCGCCCTGTTCATCAAGATGAACGACGTCGTGGTCTCCGAGTACGTCCTGCCGCTCCTCCACCGGGCGCAGGTCTCGGCGCTGAACGCCAAGTTGCAGGCGCCGCTCAGCGGCTGGGACAATTCCCTCTGGCTGCTCTCCGACTGGTACAAGGAGGCGTGAGGACAGGGGATGGGCGCCTACCTGCTGCGGCGGCTCCTGATCGCGATCCCGAGCCTCGTCGGGATCAGCCTGATCCTGTTCACCGTCCTGGCGCTCGCGCCGGGCGACCCGTTCGGGGAGCTGGCGAGCAATCCCAACGTGCCGCCGGAGGTCCGGGCCGCGCTCAGGCTCAAGTTCGGCCTCGATGATCCGCTCCTCGTGCGCTACCTGCGCTGGCTCGTGGCGATGCTGCACGGCGACTGGGGCTTCTCCTTCGCCAGCCGGATCGACGTCGACGACCTGATCCTGCAGCGCCTGCCGACCACGCTCTTCGTCGTCGGCTCGTCCCAGGTGCTGGCGCTCCTGATCGCGGTGCCGGTCGGCATCCTGGCGGCGATCCGGCCCTACTCGGTCTTCGACCAGGTCGCCAACACGCTGGCCTTCGTGGGCTTCTCGCTGCCGACCTTCTTCACCGGCCTCCTGTTCATCCTCCTGTTCAGCATCAAGCTCGACTGGCTGCCCTTCGTCTACCAGGCCGACGTCGCGGCGACGGGCTGGCACTGGTACTGGGAGCACGTCCGGCAGGCGATCATGCCGGTGGCGGTGCTGGGCTTCTTCCAGGCCGCCTCCTACACCCGCTACGTGCGCGCCTCGGTCCTCGACGTGGCGCGCCTCGACTACGTCACCACGGCCCGCGCCAAGGGGCTGAGCGACGGGGCCGTGACCCTGCGCCACATCGCCCGCAACGCCCTGATCCCGGTCGTCACCCTGGTGGCGCTCCAGATCCCGGCGGTGTTCGGCGGCGCCATCGTGACCGAGCAGATCTTCCGCGTGCCGGGCATCGGCTCGCTCCTCATCAACGCCATGCTGGCCAACGACACGCCGGTCGTGATGGCGGTGACCTTCGTGTTCGCCTGCCTCGTCGTCCTGTTCAACCTCGTCGCGGACCTGTTGTATGGCTGGCTCGACCCTCGCATCTCCTTCCGCTGAGGCGGCCCCGGTCGCGGCCCCGGCGGCGTCGGGCCGGGACACCTGGCGGCGCTTCCGGCGTCACCGGCTCGCGGTCGTGAGCGTGCTCGTCCTCGCGGTCCTGGTCATGGGGGTGCTCGTCGGCGGCCTGCTCTGGCCGGTCGCCATCGACGACATCGACTTCTCGGCCATGCTGCAGGGACCGTCCTGGCAGCACCCGTTCGGCACCGACGATCTCGGCCAGGACCTGCTCGCCCGGATGATCTCCGGCGGGCGCATCTCGCTGGCGGTGGGCTTCGCCGCGATGGCGGTGGCGACGGTCGTCGGCGTCGCGGTGGGCGCCGTCGCCGGCATGTCGCGCCGCTTCCTCGACCCGGCGCTGATGTGGCTCACCGACCTGTTCCTGTCGCTGCCGCAGCTGCCGCTCCTGCTCCTCGTGATCTACCTGTTCCGCGACCGCCTGAAGCAGGTCTTCGGCCTCGAGGGCGGGGTGTTCGTGATGATCGTCGTGGTGATCGGGGGCCTGCGCTGGATGCCGGTGGCCCGGCTCGTGCGGGCCCAGTTCCTGTCCCTGCGCGAGAAGGAGTTCATCGAGGCCGCCCGCTCGCAGGGCGCCGGCGCCTGGCACCTCGTCACGCGCCACATCCTGCCGAACGCGATCGGGCCGGTGATCGTCGCGGCGACGATCGAGGTCTCGGCCGCGATCATCGCGGAATCGACCCTGTCCTTCCTCGGCCTCGGCTTCCCGCCCGACATCCCGACCTGGGGCCGCCTGCTCTTCGACGCCAAGGACCACCTCGACGTCGCCCCCCACTGGGCGCTCTTCCCGGGCGCCGCGATCTTCCTGACGGTCCTGTCGATCAACTTCATCGGTGACGGGCTGCGCGACGCCCTCGACCCGCGCCGCGTCCTGTGAGCGAGCGCCCCATGACCCCGATCCTCTCGGTCCAGGACCTCACGGTCGCGTTCCGCGTCGAGCGCGCCTGGCGCCCGGTGGTGCACGGCGTCTCCTTCGAGATCGGCCCGAGGGAGACCGTGGCCCTCGTGGGCGAGTCGGGCTCCGGCAAGAGCGTGACCGCCCTCTCGATCATGCGGCTGACGCCGCGGGACTCGAGCCGGATCGGCGGCCGCGTCCTGCTCGAGGGCCGCGACCTCCTGGGCCTGCCCGAGCCCGCGATGCGGCGCATCCGGGGCGACGACGTCGCGATGATCTTCCAGGAGCCGATGACGAGCCTCAACCCGGTGCTCACCGTCGGCTTCCAGATCGCCGAGGCCCTGATGCTGCACCGCGGCCTGTCGCGGGCCGCGGCCGAGGCCGAGACGGTGCGGCTGTTCGACAAGGTCCGCATTCCGGGCGCGGCCTCGCGGGTCCACGACTACCCCCACCGCTTCTCGGGGGGCATGCGCCAGCGGGTGATGATCGCGATGGCGCTCGCCTGCCGGCCGAAGCTCCTCATCGCGGACGAGCCGACGACCGCCCTCGACGTCACCATCCAGGCCCAGATCCTCGACCTGATCAAGCTGCTCCAGGACGAGGAGGACATGTCGGTCCTCTTCATCACCCACGACATGGGCGTGGTGGCGGAGATCGCCGACCGCACCGTCGTGATGGTCGACGGGCGGGCGGTGGAGAGCGGGCCGACGGACGACATCTTCCGCCGCCCGACCCACCCCTACAGCCGGGCCCTGCTCGCCGCCGTGCCGCGCCTCGGCTCCATGCGGGGCCGCCCGCACCCGACGCGCTTCCCGATCGTCGACCGGGTCACCGGGGAGCCCGAGGTGGTGCCCGACATGCCCGACACCGTGGCGCCGGAGGGGCGCCCGGTGCTCGAGGTGCGCGACCTGACCACGCGCTTCGAGATCCGCGGCGGCCTGCTGTCGCGGGTGCGCGGCCGGGTGCACGCCGTCGAGAACGTGTCCTTCTCCCTGCGCGCCGGCGAGACCCTGGCGCTCGTCGGCGAGTCGGGCTGCGGAAAGTCCACCACCGGCCGCTCGGTGCTCCGGCTGATCGAGCCGCTCTCGGGCTCGGTGCTCCTCGACGGCGAGGACATCCTCGCGCTCGCCCCGGCCGACCTGCGCGAGCGGCGCCGGCGCATGCAGATGATCTTCCAGGACCCGTTCGCGAGCCTGGACCCGCGCATGAGCGTCGGGGCGGCCATCGCCGAGCCGCTCCTGATCAACCGGCTCGCCTCCCGCCGCGAGGCCGGCGACCGGGCCGCCGACCTCCTGCGCCGGGTCGGCCTCAAGCCCGAGATGGCGGGGCGCTACCCCCACGAGTTCTCGGGCGGGCAGCGCCAGCGCATCTGCATCGCCCGGGCGCTCGCCGTGGAGCCGCGGCTGATCGTGGCCGACGAGTCGGTCTCGGCCCTCGACGTCTCGGTGAAGGCGCAGGTCGTCAACCTGATGCTGGACCTCCAGGCGAGCCTCGGCCTCGCCTACCTGTTCATCTCCCACGACATGGCGGTGGTGGAGCGGGTGAGCCACCGGGTCGCCGTGATGTATCTCGGCGAGATCGTCGAGATCGGCCCCCGCGCGGCGATCTTCGGCGCGCCCCAGCACCCCTACACGCGCAAGCTCCTCGCCGCCGTCCCGGTGCCCGACCCGGGCCGGCGCCGGCAGATGCACGCGGTGCGCAGCGACGAGATCAAGAGCCCGATCCGGCCGGTCGGCTACGTCCCGCCCGAGCGCCTCTACCGCGAGGTCTCCCCCGGCCACGCCGTGCAGGTCTGGGGGCCCGAATGGGAGGCGGCGGTCCCGGCCGCCGCCGCGTGAGGGCGCGCCCGGGGCAAGACCCGACCGCGCGGCCCCCGGGTGCCGCTCGCGGGTCTTCGTTCCGGCGCGGCCGGACCGGAGGCTCGACCGCCGCGGCCGTCGCGACGGGCGCGTCTCCGGCTCAGCCCGGCCCCACCTGGAGGATGGCCTCGACCTCGACCGTCATGGCGTTCGGCAGCGAGCCCATGCCGACGGCCGAGCGCGCGTGGCGGCCGGCCTCGCCCAGCACCTCGACCAGGAGGTCCGAGCAGCCGTTGATCACCTTCGGGTGGTCGGCGAAGTCGGGCTCGGCGTTGACCATCCCGAGGAGCTTCACCACGGCCCTGATCCGGCCGAGGTCGCCCAGCGCCGCCTTCGCCACCGCGAGGAGCTGCAGGCCCGCGAGGCGGGCGTCGGCGTAGCCCTCCTCGATCGTGGCGTCGCGGCCGAGCCGGCCCCGCCTGTACGTGCCGTCCGGCCGCTTCGGGCCCTGGCCCGAGAGGTAGAGCAGGTCCCCGACGAGCCGGTAGGGCACGTAGTTGGCGACCGGCACGGGCACTGCCGGCAGGGCGAGGCCGAGGCGCGCGAGGTTCTCGTCCGGTGTCATGGCGGGCTCCCCCCTTGTGCGGCGCCAGGATGCCACCCTGGGGGCCGGATGACGACCCCGGGGGCCGGATGACGACCCCGGGGGAGCCGATCACGACCCCGCTTGCATCCGGCCGGTCTCTGCACGAGGCTGCCGCCCGGACCGCGCGGGCGGCAGCGCCGCGGCGAACGGCGCGGCGGGAGGGATCGACGGGATGGGACGGCACGAAGTCGCCAGGGAGGCGGTCGGCGCGCGGGCGCGCCGCAACACCATCGCGGACGCCTTCCGGCGGACGGCGCGACGGCACGGGGCGCGGCCGGCCCTGGCCTTCGGCGACCGCGCCTGGAGCTTCGCCGAGCTCGACCGCGCCGCCGACCGGGTCGCCGCCGGGCTCGCGGCGTCCGGCCTCGCGCCGGGGGACCGGGTCGGCGCCTACGGCCGCAACTCGGACGCCTACGTCCTGCTCTGGCTCGCCTGCACCCGCGCCGGCCTCGTCCACGTGCCGATCAACTACGCGCTGACCGGGCGCGAGCTGCGCTACATCGTCGAGCAGTCCGGCGCCCGCCTGCTGGTCCACGACCCGGCCCTCGCCGGCACCGTGGCGGAGGCCTGCGGCGCGCTCGCGAGCGCGACCTTCGCGGGCGGGGAGGGGCTCGACGTGCTCGCCCTCGCGACGGCGGCCGGCGCTCCCGCGGCCGAGCCGGCCGACGCGCCCGCCGGCGACGAGGACCTGGCGCAGCTCCTCTACACCTCCGGCACCACGGCGGCGCCCAAGGGCGCCATGATGACCCACCGGGGCCTGATCGCCGAGTACCTGAGCTGCACCGTCGAGCTCGGCTTCGGGCCCCACGACCGGGCCCTCGCCGCCCTGCCGCTCTACCACTCGGCGCAGATGCACTGCTTCACCATGCCCCAGATGCTGGTCGGGGCCGCGACGATCCTGATCGAGGCGCCGGCGCCCGAGGCGTGCCTCGCCTTGATCGAGCAGCACCGCATCACCTCGTTCTTCGCGCCCCCGACGGTCTGGATCAGCCTCCTGCGCCATCCCGACTTCGCCCGGCGGGACCTCGCCTCCCTGCGCCACGTCTATTACGGCGCCTCGATCATGCCGGTCCCGGTGCTCGAGGAGCTGCGCCGGCGCCTGCCGGGGGCGCAGGCCTTCAACTGCTACGGCCAGAGCGAGATCGCCCCCCTCGCCACGGTGCTGCGGCCCGAGGAGCACGACGCCCGGCCCTCCTCGGCCGGGCGGCCCGTGCTCAACGTCGAGACCCGGGTCGTCGACGCCGCGATGCGCGACGTCGCCCCCGGCGAGCAGGGCGAGATCGTCCACCGCTCGCCCCAGCTGATGGTCGGCTACTGGGACAAGCCGGAGGAGACCCGGGAGGCGTTCGAGGGCGGCTGGTTCCACTCCGGCGACGTCGGGGTGATGGATGCCGAGGGCTACCTCTACGTGGTCGACCGGATGAAGGACGTGATCAAGACCGGCGGCACCATGGTGGCGAGCCGGGAGGTGGAGGAGGCGCTGTTCACCCACCCGGCCGTGTCGGAGGTGGCGGTGATCGCCCTGCCGGACCCGAAATGGATCGAGGCGGTGACGGCCGTC
Organism: Methylobacterium crusticola; assembly: GCF_003574465.1. Lineage (GTDB taxonomy): Bacteria > Pseudomonadota > Alphaproteobacteria > Rhizobiales > Beijerinckiaceae > Methylobacterium > Methylobacterium crusticola. The sequence goes on along the minus strand of NZ_QOWC01000020.1, from coordinate 3,464 downwards.
GTGGTCCTGCGCCCCGGCCACGAGGCCGACGCCGAGGGCCTGATCGCCCATTGCCGGCAGGGCCTGGCGCCGTTCAAGGTGCCCAAGCGCATCCTGTTCCGGGACGACCTGCCGCGCAACACCGCCGGCAAGCTCCTCAAGCGCGCGCTGCGCGCCGAGTACGCCGAGGACCGGGAGGCCACCCATGCCGCCTGACGCGCCGACCCTCCGGGTCGCCCGCCGCGGGGCCGTCGCGACCCTGACGCTGAACCGGCCCGCCGTGCTGAACGCCCTCGACCAGACGATGGTCGGGGAGTTCCTGGCCGCCGCCCGGGACGTGGCGGCGGATGCCGGCGTGCGCGCCGTGGTGCTGGCCGGGAGCGGCCGGGCCTTCATGGCGGGCGGGGACATCGGCTCGTTCCAGCGCGCGGGCGGCGATGCCCCGGCGGTGATCGGCCGGCTGATCGCGCCGTTCCACGAGACGCTCCAGGTCCTCGCCACCATGGACAAGCCCCTCCTGGCCAGCGTCCACGGCGCGGTCGCGGGGGCGGGCGTGAGCCTGATGCTCGCGGCCGACCTCGCCATCGCGGCCGACGACATCGCGGTGACGCTCGCCTACACCCGCCTCGGCACCAGCGCGGACGGCGGCGCGAGCTGGTCGCTGCCGCGGGTGGTGGGCCTGCGCAAGGCGATGGAGATCGCCCTCCTGAGCGGCACCTACGACGCCGCGGAGGCCCTGCGCCTGTCCCTCGTCAACCGGGTGGTGCCGGCGGCCGACCTCGCCGCCGAGACCGAGCGGCTGGCCGACCGCCTCGCCGACGGGCCGACGGTCGCGCTCGGGGCGATGAAGCGGCTCCTGCGCGGCTCCCTCGACCGGACCCTGCCGGAGCAGCTCGCGGCCGAGGCCGAGAGCTTCCAGGCCTGCGCCGCCACGGCCGATTTCCGCGAGGGCGTCGACGCGTTCCTGGCCAAGCGCCCGGCCCGGTTCGCGGGCCGGTGAGGCCGTGCGACACGATGCGGGCCGGCCCGGCGGCCGTCCCCGTGCTAGGGGACGGCGCCGCGACGCGCGCGGGGTCGCGGGCGGCCGGCGGGCCGCCGCGGGGCACCGCTCTTCCCGAAACCCGCTGAGGCGACGAGGCCCGGACATGACCTCCGACATACCGATGCGCCGCGTGGTGGCGGTGCGCTGCTATCCGGCCGGCGACCGGGACGATCCCGACCAGCGCGTCGCGAACGTGCTGGAATGCGGCCACGTGGTGAGCTTCGGCGGCGCCATGGCGGTCGCGGCCTACCCGGCCAAGCGTCAGCTCTGCCCGAAATGCGCCGAGGCGCGCAACGCCCAGCCCGACGGGCCGCGGCCGGCCGGGTAGGGCGCGCGGGCCCGGCTCCCGGCGGCCCGGCCCCGGAGCGCCCGCGGCACTCCGGGGACCGCGCTCACATGTTGATGTAGTTCGGCCCGCCCGGCCCCTCCGGGGTGACCCAGTTGATGTTCTGGTTCGGGTCCTTGATGTCGCACGTCTTGCAGTGGACGCAGTTCTGGGCGTTGATCTGGTAGCGGGGCTCGGCGCCCTCCTCGATCCACTCGTAGACCCCGGCCGGGCAGTAGCGGGCCGAGGGACCGCCGAAGACGTCGTGCTCCGAGCGCTTCTGGAGCGCAGCGTCCTTGACCTGGAGGTGGGGCGGCTGGTCCTCCTCGTGGTTGGTGTTCGAGAGGTAGACCGAGGACAGCCGGTCGAAGGTCAGCACCCCGTCGGGCTTGGGGTACTTGATCGGCCTCACGTCCTTCAGGGGCTTGGTGCAGGCGTAGTCCGGCTTGCCGTGGCTCATCGTGCCGAACAGCGACAGGCCGGCGAGCTCGTTCAGCCACATGTCGACGCCGCCGAGGCCGATGCCGACCAGCGTGCCGTAGCGCGACCACAGCGGCTTGACGTTGCGCACCCGCTTCAGGTCGTAGCCGATCGGGCTCGCGCGCCAGCCGTGCTCGTAATCCGAGAGCTCGTCCTGCGCGCGCCCGTCCCTGAGCGCCCCGTGGATCGCCGCGGCGGCCTGGATGCCGGACAGGACCGCGTTGTGCGAGCCCTTGATGCGCGGCACGTTGACGAAGCCCGCCGAGTCGCCGACGAGGCAGCCGCCCGGGAAGACGAGCTTGGGCACCGACTGCCAGCCGCCCTCCATGATCGCCCGGGCGCCGTAGCCGATGCGCTTGGCCCCCTCGAACACCTCCCGGATCATCGGGTGGGTCTTGAAGCGCTGGAACTCCTCGAACGGCGACAGGGTCGGGTTCTCGTAGTTCAGGTGCGTGACGAAGCCCACCGACACGAGGTGGTCGTCGAAGTGGTAGAGCCAGGAGCCGCCGCCGGCCCGGTTCGGCAGCGGCCAGCCCATGGTGTGCTGCACGAGCCCGGGCCGGAACGCGTCCGGCCTGACCTGCCACAGCTCCTTCACGCCGAGGCCGTACTTCTGGTGGTCGGAGTGCTGGTTGAGCCGGTAGCGGTCGATCAGGCGCTTGGTGAGCGAGCCGCGGGCGCCCTCGCCGAACACCGTGTACTTGGCGCGCAGCTCCATGCCGCGGGTGAAGTCGTCCCGCGGGTCGCCGCCCCGGCCGATGCCGAGGTCGCCCGTGGCGACGCCCGCCACGGCGCCGGCCTCGTCGTACAGGATCTCGGCCGCCGGGAAGCCCGGATAGATCTCGACGCCGAGCTCCTCCGCCTTCCGGCCGAGGTACTTGGCGACGTTGGAGAGAGAGCCGACGAAGTTGCCGTGGTTGCTCATCAGCTTCGGGAAGGCGATGTTCGGCAGGGCGATGCCGCCGGCCGGGCCGAGGAACATGAACTCGTCCTTGACCACCTCGGTCTTGAGCGGACGGTCCGGGTCCTCGCGCCACTCGGGCAGCAGCCGGTCGAGGCCGCTCGGGTCGATCACCGCGCCCGACAGGATGTGGGCGCCGACCTCGCCGCCCTTCTCCACCACCACCACGGAGACCTCCGAACCCGCCTCCGCGGCGAGCTGCTTCAGGTGGATGGCGGCAGCCAACCCCGCCGGGCCGGCCCCGACGACCACCACGTCGAAGTCCATCGCCTCGCGATCCGGCAACTCCATCCCGACATCCTCCCCTGCGGCCCGCGGGACCTCGCCCCGGCGTGATCGTTCACATATAAACGATCTAGAGCGGCCTCAAGCCGTTCCAATCTGGGGACCGTGCGACGCCGTGTCTCCGGGCGCAAGGTGTCTCCGGGCGCAAGCCGGCGCGCGTGGCCGGCCCGGGCGGGCGGGCCGCGCGCAGTGTCGCGGTGGTTGTCCACAGGCGCGGGAACCGCCACATCGGGCTGATGACGCACGACGCTCCCGACAGCCGCGACCTCCTCTCCTACCTCGACTTCCACGTCGAGGCCGGCGTCGACGCGGTGCTGGACGAGGCGCCGCACGACCGCTTCTCCGAGCCGGAGGCGCCGCGCCGGTCCGCGTCGCCGGCCGCCGCGCCGGCC